>DAOLES010000002.1:183897-375989 GCA_035326705.1 Oligoflexia bacterium | reverse complement strand
TCGCTTATCATAAAAAATAATCTTTGATGTACTAACACTTTATTAAATGACTATACAATATGAGCAACCATAAAAAAAGCAAAAGTAGGCGTAACCTTTCTTTTGCTTTTTTTAAGTCAATTTAAAACGTGCTATAGTGATTTAACTTTATACAGTAACAAGCAAAGCAGAAAAAAGGATTTCTACCAGCTCAAACAGTGGGCAGCTTTGCTACCCAAACTCGCTGTACGAAATTCCTTTTTTCTGCTTTGTCACCACTTGTAGTTAAATGACTATATTTAAACTACAATTTATTGTACTGACGGACATTGACACAAGTCTCATAGGACTCATGCATGATAAGCAAGTTCTTTTTAACAATGGGTAAAAAGTCTGCTTGGTTTTTCTTGATAAACTTACCCATTCTTTCAACAGATGCTGGGTCACAGCTTACTGGTGCTAAACCAATGGTAAAACGGGTTAATAACTCAAGATCACCTTCTTTATTTTTTTGGACAATAGCATCATACAAACGATCATAAAAATCTGCTTTAAACTCCTCTTGACCATTGGGCAGTAAATTGCTGATGACCACTGCTTTTTTAGCCAATGAGTCTAACTCATTGTTCATCAATTTATTGTACCATTCATTTTTAGATGCTTTATCTGGATAAATCACTTCACAAGCAATGGCAGACTTAACACCACCAGAAGATTTATCTTTTTCTTGCTCAGCTTTGAGTAAGTCTTTGGCTTTGGGATGAGCTAAGCTATTGAGCACTTTAATGGCACCCCATCGTTTATCTTGATCAATGGTAAGACCTTTGATTTTTGTTTTACCGTTTAACAAAGATAACAGTTGTTCTTGCGCTTGATCACTTTCCAACATGCTAACATAGGTGTTGTACCAATGGGATTGAAAATCACTCTCTACTTGTGCAGCGTTGAGTTTTTTCCAAAAGAAATCTTCATACTTTTTTTGTAAGCTGGCATGTTTTTCTTTTTGATTTTTCACATAATACAAGACGGCATGATGACTTCCCCTTCTGCCAATCAATGTATTAACAATTTGACCACTAACATCAACATTGCCTTCTTGATCCAAGTGCGCATCAACAATGGTCAAATACTCATCTATGCTTAACTTCTGGTCTTCCACCATATCCCATAGGCTGCGCCAAATCATAGAGCGATGATGCGCTGACTCAAATAAATTTAAGTTATCTTTGAGAAATTTAACTGATGCATCATCAAAGACCACTTTCACAAAGTCATTGTCTGCTTCGTTGACAAACACAAAGGCTGGACAGGTTTTGCCTTCAAATTTGTTGACGCTTGTTTTCTTGCCATCATACTGAACTGTTTCATTGGCATAAGCTGTCAGTTTACCTTTTTCAACCGTATACAATGCAACATTTACTTTATGGGCACGTAAAACATCATCTCCTGAAGCAACACCCTGAATAAGGTCAAACTTCTTAATTTTTTCACCCGGCTTACATCCAGCTAAATCAGCTTTAATTGTATTTAAACCTTTGTTTCTCAACCAATCACCCACCCAAGCTTGCAAAGATTTTTGTGCGCCTTTTTCTAAAGACCCTACAAAATCACTAAGCTGTGTGTTTTTATATGCAAAGGTTTTAAAGTAATGGCGCATACCCTTTTTAAACTCATCGGCTCCAATATAATACGCCAGTTGTTTTAATGAAGAAGCTCCTTTGCCATACGTAATGCCGTCAAAGTTAGCAAACGCTTGGTCTGTGGTTTCTATGGTTGCTTCAATGGGATGAGTTGTTATTCTTTGATCTTCCGTATAAGCCCATACTTTAATGCCTGCATAAAAATCATGCCATGCTTCTTTAAACTGTGTGTTCTCGGCAACAGCCAAGTAAGCCATATAGGTAGCAAAACTTTCATTCAACCACAGGTCATTCCACCACTTCATGGTGACCAAGTTACCAAACCACATATGAGCCATCTCATGCAAAATCACTTCTGCAATGTTCATCTCATTGGAACGAGTATACTTGCCTTTTTTAATGTAAGCTTCAGAAAAAGTAATGGCGGCAGTATTCTCCATGGCACCAGCATTAAAGTCCGGAACAATCACCTGGTCATATTTGCCAAAAGGATAATCGTAATCAAAATACGCATTAAAAAACTCAAAACCCTTTTTACTGATGTCAAACCAAAATTCTTGATTCACATATTTTGCCAATGATTTTCTGGCAAATAAACGCATGGACATGCCATTGTAATCTGAAGTCCAGTAAGTATAGTCTCCAGCATGTAATGGAAAAATATATGTACTAAAGCGTTTGGTTTTAGGAAAATGCCAGTGCTTTACATCACCCTTGGCTTTTACTTCAGTTTCTTGAGCTGCAGAAATCACTTGCCAACTTTTAGGTGCTACAACATCCAGTTCATAACTGGCTTTAAGATCTGGCTGGTCAAAGCAAGGAAACATTTTATTAGCATCATAGGGCTCAAAGTTACTGTAAATGTAACTGGTATTATCTTCTGTATCTTCAAAACGATACAAACCAGCGCCATCATTGCTATAGGCATGCTCAAATGTTATTTCTATGGTGTTTTCACCTTCGTTCAGCTGTGCTGGATCAATGCTTAAAAAGTTACCGTTGTAATTGGCTTGATAGCCTTGCTCATTGATCTTTACTGACTTTACTGTGCCCCCAACAAAATCAATGGTTACAGGTTGACTTTGAGGTTTATATTCAAAGTGAATACTTGAAATACCACTGAATTTTTCTTTGCCATGACTCAAATCAAAAGACAAATTGTATGAGACATTGCTAATATGCTTAGACCTAAATTCAGCATAGGTTTGACTTAAGTTAGGTTTATTTTCTCGATTCATCGAACTATCATTTCCTTTTAAACGTTTAGAACAGGCTCCATTTAACAAACATAATGTTAAACTTAAACCTAAAATTTTTAATGTATTTTTCATGCTTAAGGATTTATGCTTGAAGCTGATAAATTGCAAATTATTGCTTTATCTAGTCACAAAAATAATGAAATCAAGTACTTTCAATCTAATTAAGATTTGCCCTCAGCCTGTAAAGAATGGCAAAAGCAAAAAACATTTTAAATTTTAGCGATAATTCTATAAATAGAATTTACATTTGAGTAAAATTAACCTATACAAGTCAATCTTGCGCCTGTAGCTCAGCTGGATAGAGCAACGGCCTTCTAAGCCGTAGGTCAGAGGTTCGAATCCTCTCAGGCGTACCATTTTTTACCTCTAGATATAAATTTTGCTTACATAGAATATCACACTCAGCAGCATCCATGTTATTTAGGAGTGCTGGTTCATTTTTTTAATGATACTTAAATAAGCTTCAATCACTTTTTTACATTTATCGGAACTCAGAACCTCTTGGCGTTCTTCAGCTGATAACTGTAAAAAAATTGCCGGATCATAAGGAACCAGTTTTGTATCATCACCAGACTGAGCCGCCAAGGATATGGCACCATAGGCTATCCATGCTGTATCAACTGCAAGTTTCACTTTTGACCACGGCGATACTACATTAGAGACAAACTTTACCCCCAACCTAATCAGAGTGTCTTTTTCTAATAGGCTTTCGGACAAATCAATGTTAATCCTTGCTTCAAGGGCCCTTTTTTCTGCTGTGGTTAAATCGATGGCAGCTACTTGCACAGCTCTATTAAAGGCAACTGTTTTTAAATGTTGGTTAATCCTGTTTGAATTCAACAATTGATAATACACTTGTGCCCCTTTAGGTGTTAACTGTGAAACATAACGATCCACCGACTTATCTTTAACATGCACCCATTCCATCAAACCCGCTGACCTCGCCTTTTCAAACTCAAACCAAAGGCTATGCTCTAAAGAATTGGTAGTAAACTGTTGGTTAAGCGCATAACCAGGGGCTAAGGGAATACGCGCTGTTTGATAATCAAACGCAGTAACCGTTCCATCAGCACCTACTTTAATATTTCCTGAAACATCTGCCGCCGCTATGTTGGTTTTCATCGCTTTATACAAGTCATTTTTCAGTTGGGTAATAATAGAGCTTTTATTAAAATCTAGTGCATACTCGCTTTGTTCCAACCAACGTAAGAATTGACTCACTTCAAATTGACTCACTCCATTAAAACTCAGGTTTACTATTTCTTCTGGAATTGCAATATCTGGGATAAGCGATTGAATTTGATTGACAGTAACCCCAAGTACATTACCTAAAAGAGTTTTATCCATAGTATCAAACTCTAAACATTTAAATGGAGGTTTTAAGTGCCCTATGCTGTAGCTTTCAAGCTCTCTTTTTTCCTCTGAACTTGATTGCTGGCCTAATATTCTGTCACTGTTATTGATAAACTGCCACACATCAAATGTTGGAAGCACCTCACAAGCCATGGCCAGTTTACTCATACATTGTTGTTTAAAAAAAGAATCTTCTTCCCGAAGCAAACCTTTATCAATTAACGCTTCACTGTAGTGCCAATCATGTTCAGTATACGAAGTTTCAAACGGTATAATTAATGGATGCCGCTTTACTGTATTGCCCATTAATTTTGATTCGCATATCCCCATGGCCACTCCAAAAGGTTTTCGTTGATTGGCATGCAATATTTTAAAACCAAAACACAAAGTAAAACTTAACAAAAAATATTGAATAAAATTTTTATTAACCATGATTTTCCCCACCTCATTCTTAATATTGAATAGCTATGATCTAGACGCAAAGTATCATGTTTTTTATATTAATCAAGTCCAATATATAATACCCCATTCTGAGTCCCCGCCCTTAGCACAGTTTATTTTTACTATGTATTAACTTTGCAAACATCATCTTATTCACAATTTCCCCTTAAAGTCACCTGGCACTTTATTCTTGCGCTTTACGCTAAAATTGCTATTAAGCGCTTTAAAAAATTCATCTGCTCAAGCATGCAGTCGATTGCTGCATTAACAAGCACCGTAATAGATGAAAAAAATATTTTAAACTCATGTAGGGGAATATTCATGAATCAACATTTTGAGAAGTTTATGTGCAGTTTTATTGTGCTTTTATACCTATCTCCACAGTTACACTCTCAGGACCGCCCGTATATTATGACTCAAGGAGACACTTTGACCTGTGTTGCAGAAAAATACATTGGTTATCCTGTTTATGGTGAGCAAGGTTCACTCAATTTACTGCTTTCAGTAAACAAATCAATCAAAGATAAACACCAAATCAAGTCAGGTTACGTTGTAATGCTTCCTGATTCCTCTAAAATGGAAAACTATAGCCCAGCAAAACAAGCCTCTGAAGCATGCCAAAACAGTAGCAGTCGTTTAGCCACAAACAGTGAAATACGTCAGTTGCATGAAAAAATAGACCGCTTGGAAGAAAAAATTGATGCTTTAACACAACAACAGCAAGACTCAATATCTTCAGCTCCTGCTCAGCAAGAGTCAGACAACAACCCACATGAATCTGAACGCACACAAACACCTCTTGATGACTCAGTATGGTTTAACAACAGAACCTACTATGCTGGCTTTGGTTTTTTATTTCACAAACTAAAAGGCACCGATACCAGCACGTCTAACTCAGCCAAATTACTGTCAGACTTATCATGGCAATTGGAGCTAGGTTGGACAACTCCCATGCGCAGCCATCCAAAATATTATTCATTGATTCATACTCAAGTACGTTACTTCCGCTATTCTGAAGACACCAATGACTTCAATGTGGCGGACCAATCAATTTTTGCACCAGATATTTCCATTGGCGTTGGTCGTTCTTTTTTGAACAATCGAATTAATCTTAATCTTTATACAGGTATTTACCGTCAAATTTATTTTTTTACACCCAATGCCAGCAGCATTGAATTTGATGCCGACTGGATTGGAAAACTGGGTCTAGAAGCAAATGTTGCTCTATTCAATAAAGCATCATTTAACCTAGGCTTACGCCCTTCAATACAGGTTATTGGATTAGGAGACTTTATTAATGATCAAGGCATACTGACAAACTTTGATCTGTATGCTGGCATTAAAAATCATGAATTTAATATTGGCTATGCTTATGGTCAGTTTGATGCCTCTGGTTCAGAGTTCAAGAGTAATCAAATAGATCTTAGGTATCGTTATTATTTTTAACCCTAAATTAAGGAAACTATTGCAATGATGAAAATAAAACCATTACAGGGTCTTGCTATCTTTCTATACTGTGCTCAAGCTTTTATTTTAAGTGCATGCACCAACAACCCCTTAGGCAAAGTTAGTTCAAATACTTCAGGTGTCTTGTGTATTGGGACCAGCACCAATCTTAATTGCGATGATACTGGTTTAGAAGAAAATCCAAGTCTGAGCCTTGAACAAGGACCTAGTCAAAATGATCCTACAAATAATCCAAACATTGTATTTATTGCCACATTCAGTCAAGCAATTGATCCAGCAAGCTTTACAGTAACCGATATTGTCCAACTGGGAACCGCTGCTGTAAGCTGGAACATTAGTGATAATGGTAGTTCTAAAGACTTCACTCTTACCGCAACTGCACTCAACAGTGGAACCATTGTGCCGTTTATTGGTCAGGGTGCTGCTATCACCCCATCGGGAGCCAGCAATCAAACATCCACCAGTATTGATAACTCTGTTACCTTTGATAGTGGTGTTAATCCACCAAGTAACATTACTCATAGCTTGAGCCAACTCAACAGTCCTGGCTCACCACCAAGCTCATGGACCGCTTCACCCGATAACGACATTGCTTACTATCAATTGGCTATAGGCTCCACTGGTTTTGGTTTTGGCCAGAATGACTTGTTGGATTGGATAGATGTTGGTACCGCAACCAATCACCCTGGCTTTACTGATATTGAAGAGATTATAGAATGCACAGATTACTATACCAGCCTACGAGCCATAGACACAGCTGGCAACATTTCAGAAGTTATTACAACGCCTTCAGCTTTCTCTGTTGATTTTACAGCCCCATCGACTGTTAGCATGCTCAGCATCAGCAGTACCTTTGCCAAAACCAATCAAACACCTAAATTTACTTGGCTGGCTTCAAATGATAACTGCGCGTTTGACCGATATGAATTTGCACTTGGAAGCACGGGAACAGACCTAGGACAAAATGACATCATGGACTGGACAGATATTGGCACTGTTCTGAGTTTTACCGCCAATAGTCCAAGTGATAGCAACTTCACTTTAAATCACGGTGTTAACTACTTTGCTAGTATAAGAGCCAAAGACAGTTCAGGCAACACATCTGCAACAACAACTTCTGATCCCTGGCAACTGAATTACAATTATGCCAAATTTACTTCTACGACAACAACATCTGGTTCTAATCTCAACGCCAACACCTCAAGCCCACTTGAATGGTCTGCGGAAGTCTTAGATGATGCAGTGTTTGCTCATAACGATGCATCAGCTCAGGATATTATATTTTTAAAGTCCGGCAACTACCTGGCGCAACTGACACTCCCCATGGAATCTAATGTACAACGCTCCAATGTTCGGGTTGATTTTTATTTGGATGGTGCGCTGGTGCAAGGAGGCCGTTCAGAAAGCGCTTACATCAGAAATGCAAGCAATCATACCGAGGCATCCAACCATGTTCATTTTTTAATTCCGTCGGTTATGCCCAATCAGACTCTTCGCGTTGAAGTCAGCCAGCAAGCTGCTTCCGGCACGGTTAACATTACGGATCAGGCAAGCTTGGTTCTTAATAAACTTCCAACAGATCATCATGCTTTCAGCGCTTTGGCAAGTGTAAGCAGCGGTGGATCAAACTTTAACATGACAACGCCTCAAGCCTTACTCTGGGATAGAAGTGCTGATGATGTTTTTGATGCCACTACCTATACCCACAATTCAGGTGATAGCAGCATAAGCCTTAATCAAACGGGTGATTATTTGCTGTATTTTAATCTTCCTTTGAATGATCCCAATGGCAATAGAAATGATAGAACATCCGTACGCGCAGAAATTAAAATCAATGGAGTAAGCGTTGGCTTTGCCAGACAGGGTTATTTAAGAAGAGGCAGTGGTCACAATGAATCATCCATTCACTGGGCAGGTATCATCCGTAACATCAACATCAATGATAACCTCACCGTTGAACTAGCAAGAGACACAAGCGTAAGCCAAGCGGTTAATATTTCAATTGGTCAGACCGCCTCTTTGTTCATTCAACACATCCAAACACCTGAGTATATTGACTTATCTGGATCAACCTTGAACAATGGTAATCCTGGACAAAACAATTTGAATCAGTCTGGTCACTTAGAGTGGACCACTCAGAACTCTATTGACAGCAGCACGTTTAATCATAATGCAAGTAACAATTCAGACAACATCACCATCAACCAAAACGGTGACTACTACATTGTCTTTAATACAACCCTGACTTCAACGGTTCAACGGGCCAATCCTATTTTTACGCTTCATTTGAATGGCGCTGCTCTACCCGGGCATGAGTGCAAGTCCAATTATATTCGCTCACAAAATAACCATAACCATGCCAGTTGCTCCATGGTCACCTTACTCCATGATTTGCAAGTGGGTGATACGCTCAGTATAAAATCCGAGCTTGAGGCTGCTTCAGGCACGGTAACGGCAAGTTTCCCCAACAATTTGCTGATATGGAAACGGCCCTAAGGATATTGTTCATAATAGAATAAAAATGATTGAGATTTATGTAACAAATGCTATAAGACCGTTTCAAAAGTCGTCTACGTAGGTGTGCGCCATTTTTATAGACAAAAACCACAGTCTATGAAAAGATGGTATCTTAGATGGTGGGTATAGCTCAGTTGGTAGAGCGCCAGGTTGTGGTCCTGGATGTCGCGGGTTCGAGCCCCGTTACTCACCCCATACTTTTCAAATCGTAAGTTCATCTGCCTATTTTATATTGGCTCCGTTAACACAACATTATTCTTTTTATTTTCTCCCCAAACTAACCGACTACGGTTACTTTGTCCCCGGAGCTACCCATGAAAGAAGAAAAGGTAGCTATTGACACTTTGAAAAAGTTTGTATATTTGGCGTCCATGGAAATGAGAAAAAAGAATATATTTAATTTTATAATATTAACCTTAATTTTTATGATCTCTGGTAAAGCTTTAAGTCAAAGTATATCTGAGAGCATTCAATCTTGTGATGCATTAGCTAAAAAAATGGTGGATACTGAGACTAATTTTTTTACTTTTAAAAATATCGTTTTTTATACAGCAGAAGCTGATAAGTTTTCTTATAGTATAACCAAGCATAAAGAATATGCTAACACAAAGGAGACTAAGATAACTGAGTATAAAAACAATGTTTTTGCCACCGTAACGTGGAAAGACAACTCAGAAAGCGGTTTGCGTTGCAATATCAATTCTCAAGATTGTACAGTCCACCATCAACTTGACACAATACCAAATATCACAAGTTTCTATATTGTGGATGAAGACCCTCAACAATTAAGTTGTCATTGCCTTGTTCGTACATTTTTTGGAGAGAAAAAAGTATCCCTCAAAAATATATTGGTGGCAATTAAACAAGATCTTGCAGGAGATGATATATATTCTGAATATGATCGAGAAGATGACTATTTTCAAGTTTCATGCAACGACTTTGAATATGGTCACAAATAAACACCTAATTACAATCTAATTCCGGGGACAGGTGGGTGCCTGAATTAAAATTATCTAGATCAAAGATAATGAAATTATAAAACATTGTGTGTCCCCAAAAACTTACTCCTTTTTCATATGATTTGAGCTATGCATTATAAATAGAATTGAACCTATGTGTCTTTATGTGGATCATTTGTTTTTTGGTCTAGATCTGCCAAAAGAGGCTTTGAAATCCTGGGACACACTGTGTATTCCTAATAAAAACTGATCTCTTATAGTCTAAGCACCCGTCTATGACACCTGATCACAAATTTGACAATCCCATCTCAACTTGGGCATATACACTTTCATGTCAGATTGGATTCAATACCAAAACATACAATGCCCCTACTGTGCTGAATATTTTGAAATTGAAATTGATACCAGCGTTGGTGCGGATGTGTATGAACTTAACGCTGGTGGCACTGCAGATCCTCTACAAAACCATCAATACATAGAAGACTGTTACGTATGTTGCAGACCCATTAAAATCATGATTGCTCAAGATCCAGAGTCTGGCCAGGTATCCAGTAACGTTAAACGCTTAGATGAGTAAAAGCTAAGTTTAACACTAAGTCTTGGGCTTGTTTTTTTTGTTAAATGGTCTCTTTGAAGCTGATCCATTTTTTGCTGCGTTTTTGCTTTTAAACGGTTTCTTTCTCCTAGGTCTTCTAGCCTTGTTACCGGCCTCAATTTTGGCTTTGGCTTTACCGGGTTTTACCACGGCTGCATTTTGCGCCAGATCACTGTGAAAAGGCTGCGCTTGTTCAACCGCAATGCTCTGCTTGGTTTTGTTTTCAATGTTCTTTAAATAAGACTTTTCATCTGCGGTGACCAAAGAAATGGCAATGCCATTTTTGCCGGCTCTGGCTGTTCTGCCAATGCGGTGCACATAGCTTTCTGCTTCATTGGGTAAGTCATAGTTGATGACATGGGTGATATCATCAATATCAATGCCTCTGGCCGCAATGTCCGTGGCCACCAAGACCCTGACCTTATTGCTGGAAAAGTCTTTGATGGCTTTTTGCCGAGCTGCTTGTGATTTATTACCGTGAATGGCGGCGGCAGAAATTTTATTTTTGTGCAAGCGCTCTACCACTTTGTTGGCCATGTGTTTCATACCAACAAAAATCAAAACCTTTTTAAATGACTTATCTTTCAATAAGTGCAAGAGCAGCCCTACTTTTTCTTTTTTCTCAACAAACATCACTCTTTGCTCAATGGACTCAACAGTTGTGGACTCTGGCGTCACTTCAATTTTTTTAGGATTGACCAAGATTTTTTGTGCCAGGGCATTGATTTCTTTGGGCATGGTGGCAGAAAAAAAGACATTGCGTCTTTGCTTGGGCAGCATGGGAATGATTTTTTTAATGTCCCGAATAAAGCCCATATCCAGCATACGGTCCGCTTCATCCAAAACAAATACAGAGAGTTTCTGCAATGAAAGATGCTTTTGCTCAATCAAATCCAACAGCCGGCCCGGTGTAGCCACCAAGACATCCACACCACTTTTTAAGGCTTTGACCTGCCGTGTTTGATTGACCCCACCAAAGATCACGGCATAGCTTTGCTTTAGGTACTTGCCATACTCCACTAGGTTATCATAAATCTGAATGGCCAACTCACGGGTGGGCGTTAAAATAAGTACATGCGTATGCTTTGGAATCAAGCCCAAGTTTTTTTGCTCCAGTTCATGCAAAATAGGAAGACAAAAAGAAGCGGTTTTGCCGGTGCCAGTCTGAGCAATACCAAGCACATCATGCCCAGCCATGAGAATAGGAATAGCCTGCTCTTGAATGGGCGTGGGCGTTACATAAGAAATATCATGCAAGGCTTTTAAGAGCTTTGCATTTAAAGGATAGTCAGCAAATACTTTGCCAGATTTAGTTTGAGTCACGTGCCCGTTAAAACACATTCACGCCACTTAAACTAGTTTAATTTGATTTAAAGTTAGAATGAAAAAATACTTTGTTTCTTATTCAGTCGACTGTCCCCCGAATTAATTCCTATTTTTACTCAGAATTAATATCAAAAGCCGAAATTTCATCGGGTTTAATCACTAATGAAAGTTCATCAAAAATATCTTGGTTAAATATTTGTGCATTTTCAATTATTTCTTTAATTTTATTGTTTTTAAGCCAATTTATATTCCACAATACTTTTTTATGCTTATTATTTATCAACTTGTTGTTAAAAGGTTCGAAGTCAATATCTGCTTTTTTTGCAACTCTATATAACCATATTTCAATAAATTCTCGATTAGGAAGATCATCAAACCTTTCTTTTATTGAATTAAAAGTGTCGTTTTTTTTATCATCTTCACAATTATTTAACAACACACTTAAAATTGCACAAATCTCTGGACAAACAGAAGGATTAGATACCCCAATATTTGTAACTATACTTATTAAAACTTTGATATTTATATTCTTATAACAACATATTTTTATAAGTTTTTTATGAAAATCGCTTAGAGCTTTGCGTAATCTTCCAGAATTAGGATATTTTTTTGAAAAGTCATATATAAACAAAATTTCGTCTTTGATAGGTTGTATAGTTTTAAAATTTAAAGTCCAAAACAGCTTATCTTCTTTTATCGAATGTTTGATAAGATCATGTTCAAATTTAGTTTTATGACTATTTAAACTTAATCCATACTCAGAAAGAGAACTCGAGATTTTTTTCAAAATTTTCTCAATTAATAACTCATCATTTGCAAAAACTCTATAGTCATCACGATACCTAATTATTTTAAACTCACCACCATCTCCGATGTTTTTCATTATCTCTTCATCTAATGCACAAAATATAATCTCAGCAATAAAATCTATTAAAACTGACCCTTGTGGAATGCCATTTGTTTGGCCGTACTGCATTCTTTGAATTATATTGTCAATATTATTTCCAAGTAAATCATTCTCTTTTCTATATTTTTTTGCTTCTGATTTTGAATGTAAAGCCCATGGTATCGAGTGCGTATAAAATGATGGGTAGCAATTACTAATATCTGTTTTAGCATAATATCTATACTTCAAACCTAATTCTAAAGACCTCTGTTCTACATTTTTATACCAACTTGACAAAACTGATGACAGGTAATCCTTATCTTCCGAGTATATAGGAATACTTGTACTAATAATCTTATCATTTTTACTCCATTCACTAAATTTGTGTTTGATTATTTTCCAGTTATTTTCTTCTGTTATTACCCTCACTAACCAAATATATAGAATCGGGTTAATAATTTCTTGTCTTCTCCAAGAAAAACGTCCATCTTTATTTATGTCTAAACGATAGTTAACTTCTTCGAAATTCTTTGGGTCATTTTTTTTATCAAATAGCGTTTCTTTTATATCATCGATTTTAAAGCTTTTTAAATGATTATCAATATCATTTAAAAGATTTGAAAACTTATAATATGAAGGTATACCAACTCTGCAATAAATTTTTTCTTTTAGAAAAAAATTTTTTGCAGTTTCATGATCAAGGTCTGAAACTTTTTTATTTATATTCTTTTCCATTTATAAAAAATAACTCATATTGGTACATAAATACAATTTAAAATCGTAAAATCTTTCGCAAAAAAAGTAAAAAAGTACCCGGTTACTTCGGGGAATAAAAATAAAAAGGACTTTTCCAATAAGTTCAAAAAAAATCATTTATTTTGGACAAGAATCTACTATTTTTTTAGCAAAAAAAAATTACGGGGACAGTCAACTGAATTATAATTTAAGGACCAACGTGCTTGGCGTTTTTTCTAATACAGTAGGTTAAATAGCGACATACATTGTGTTTTTTTATTTCTACTTAGTTTGATTTGCCTCTAATTGGCCATAAAGCCCAAAAACACTTCGACTTTTTTTCTATCTGCTCTGAATTATTTTTAATCTGAGCATAGCCATAGTATCTATGTAAGCTATGAGCTTTGAAACGGTTGTATCGTATTTAAAACAAGACGCGCTGGTTTTTACCCTGCTTAAAATTTTGCTTGTTTTCTCTTTGGCCTATCTGTTTAAACGGATTCTGCAGTTTATCTTGCTCAGAGCCACCACCAAGCTCACCCAGAAAACCCACATTAAATGGGATGATTTATTTGTATCGCAAAGGTTTTTTAGACGGGCGGCTCAATACCTTCCTTGCCTGATTGTCTTTAACAGTGCGGCTTGGATAAGCCCGCCCTCCACGGCTTTGTATGAAATCCTTATCAGAGGCTGCCAAGCTTATTTTGTCATTGTTTCCTGTTTGGTTGTTTTTTCTTTAATCTCTGTATTTGAACACATTGCCCAGAGGCTTGATGCCTTAAAAAACAAACCCATTAAAAGTGTGGCGCAAGCCTTAAAAATTTTATTTGTTTTTATCAGCATTATTCTTATTTTATCCCTGCTGCTTGGAAAATCGCCGCTTATTTTCTTAAGCGGCCTGGGTGCCATGACAGCCGTGCTGCTTCTTATTTTTAAAGATACCATTTTAGGCTTGGTGGCCAGTATTCAGCTTTCTTCATTAGATATGGTAAGAAAAGGTGATTGGATTGAAATGCCCAAATACGGCGCCGATGGTGATGTAACCGATGTCTCTCTCACCACCATCCGCGTGCAAAACTGGGATAAAACCATCACCACCATTCCGGCCTACGCGCTTATTTCTGACTCATTTAAAAACTGGCGCGGCATGCAAGAAGCCAAAGGCCGCCGGATCAAGCGGTCTATTTTAATTGATATTTCTAGCATTCATTTTTTGAGTCAACAGGACATAGAAAAATTTAAAAACATTGCTGTCCTTAAAGATTATTTAGAAAGCAAAGAGCAAGAGCTGGGGGGCTTTGAGCGCAGCACTCCAGAACAAAACATAAATAATAGACAACTGACCAACATAGGGACTTTTAGAGCCTATATTATTGCTTATTTAAAAACCCACCCAGACCTCAATCAAAACATGACCTTTTTGGTTAGGCAGCTGCAACCCAGCTCAAAAGGCTTGCCCCTAGAACTCTACATATTTAGTTCACAAACAGATTGGATCATCTATGAGAATATTCAATCCGATATTTTTGATCACCTTTTGGCCTGTATTTCAGTATTTGGCCTGCGTGCTTTTCAAGAACCCTCTGGTCATGATTTTCAACAGCTGCTGCAATCCAATAAGCCTGCCTAAGGATAGTATTTAATGCTTGGCAGTAGATTTTTTAGCCACTTATGTTGCATGCTAACACAGCGTTGATCTATCTGTTGAGATAAGTGATGCTTGCTTGGAGAAGCATTGCAAATGATACCCATAATAAATAAGGTATCTGAATCCAAGTCACCCATTGGGCAAAGGGATAAATCACAATCATGGCCCAGATGAGGGTCAGAAAAACCAAGATCACATCCAACAAAGCCAAAACATTGTTATGCAAAGAAAACTGAAGGGGTGTGAATAAAAGATTAAAGATGATGTTCAGTAAAAAAGGTAAGAGAATGATGAAGCCAATTTTTTTCTTAAAGGCTAAAAAGCCAACATAAGAGAATGAAATAATGATTAAAACATATAAAAACGTCCACACCGGACCAAACACCCATGCCGGCGGTGCCCAGTCAGGCTTAAGTAAACTCTGATACCAAGAAGACATGTCCATAATGATCTCACACTAACATTAATTCAAAAGACAGTCTAATGTCTCTACTACATGATCTTTAGTTGATGACATTGAATTTAATGGTACTTGTTGTTTTGAGATTTAAAACCCCCTTTTTAAATCCTTAGACACACTCTGTACTCTTAATAAAAAAACTACTAATTCAATTAAGAGAACCTGGTGTCTCTTACAAATACAAAGCTTTCAGTTTATTGGTTTTATTTTTATTCTACAGACCAAAGATCAAGCCCAATGAGATAATCTGAAAACTTATTTGTAAAATATTCTGGTATGCGCTGCTGCATTTTATCCATTATAATACGGCTAGGTTTATCAAGTCTTACTTTTAAATTATTTAAGCCACTGATTGCTAAACGACGATCATCCTCATCACTCATAATCAAAGACTTCTTGTCATGCAGTTGACTCCCATTAATTGGATATAGATCTCCATGTTTACCTAAAAAGGTAACTTCCGAATCCTTTATGATCAAAACTCTATGTGCAAGACCAAAATGACCGACATTTCTGATTCCATAAATAAGCACATAGACTTGCGCCTCATCTAAAATTGTTGGTTTTATATTATCAAAATTTAAGAATGAAGTTTTTTGCTCAGCATTCATTTCCAATAAGTTAAGAGGCATAATGTATTCGCTATGATTATCTGGAAAAGCTAACTCAAGCATTTGGTAAGAAAAATCATCAATAGACAGAGATTGATCCTGAACTTGTTCTATACTGCTTCTGTTACCTTCCATAACAGTTCTATACTGATCAATTAAAGATTCTTGTGTGTACGCTTTATTTATATAAATCAAAAACAATAATAATAAAAACGCCCTTACTCTTTTAAATTTCATCATAACGCGTTGAGTCTATTTGATTTCATCAACTTTGTCAATGTTAAGAAATTGAGGACCATACTGCTTATTATTAACATTATAATTCAAACGCATAAAACCTTACTAAATAAATCAATAAAATCAAATATTTATTAGACGCTTGAATGACACGACGCAAATAAAACCTTGAACTTTTGTCCTGCATTTATGCTATAATAAAGTATTGAAAACTTTTATAGTTAAATTAAGCTTTTTGACAGTGTTGTTTTTGATGGGCTCTGGCTTTGCCAGTGAATTGCATGTATGCCTTCCCCTTGAATACACTTTAAATGAAGACAGTTCTGCTCTTGTTGTATGTAGCTCTGAACAAGAGTTTATTATTCCTGCTCATGTTAACTCTCCGGACGTCTTAAGAAAAGTAATTAAAGCCAACAAAGACAAAAGCTTTAGCCTCTTTTTTAAAACTTCTAAAAATCAAAATACAGTTAGAAAAATAGAAATGAAAAAAACTGCAGATTACCTTAAACAGTAACTCTATTGTGCATTACCAACTTATAATTTAGATAAAAACTCTAAGGACTGAGGAATGCAGTTAAATATTGATGTAAGTTTTATTCATAATAAGAACTTAAACTGCTTAGATATAGTTTCATCAAAATAACCCCTTAAGTAGCCTGTATCATCTATTAATAGTTTTTCTGAGTGCTTGAATAATATAGTGCAAGAACATCTATACAAAATGAAAAGAAACAAACCCAAGCTTTGAATGGTTTTATGGTTATTAATTTGGTAATAAACTACTGAGTAGTATTGAGTATTTTAATCTGAATAAATCTATTTTTTAAAAGATGAAAGATAAAAAAAAAATATCTGTTTTTAAGCTAACGGTTTCCTGGAAATTTTTTGCCGTCAGATTTTTTAATGAAATTCAAAAAGATAGCATATTAAAAGCCTCTGCTGCCTTAGCCTATTATTTAACAATTGCTGTTTTTCCTGCATTTATTTTTTTGTTGGGTCTTTTTTCATTTTTAGGTTTTAACAAGTTACAAAACACCGCAATTTATTCCATACAAACATTGTTGCCCGGTGATGCTAAAATGATGTTTGAATCTTTTATTGAAGAGTTAACCAAAGACGGCGGTGTTGCTTTGCTATCTTTTGGTTTTGCTGTTGCCGTTTGGTCAGCTTCCAGTGGCTTGGCCGCTGTTATTGATCAGTTAAACGTAACTTATAAAGTCAAAGAGGCAAGAGACTTTATAAAAACAAGATTAACCGCCTTGAGTTTAATGGCGGTTTTTGTGCTTATGCTGTTGAGTACATTCTCAATTATTATCATTAGCGAAAACATATGGTCATATTTACAAGAAAACTTTGCAATGTCTTGGCTGCTTTTATCTTTTTTATTTGTTGTTAAATGGCTTTTTGTATTCTTGATTATATGCACTGCGTTTGCTCTCATTTATTATTATGGACCCAATGTACAACAAAAATTCCGCTTTATTACACCTGGAAGCGTTTTGGGGTCTTTTTTAACCATTGTTGTAACTTTAGGGCTCAATCTTTACCTCATTAATTTTAACAGCTTTGGCAAAGTTTATGGCAGTA
Organism: Oligoflexia bacterium; assembly: GCA_035326705.1. Lineage (NCBI taxonomy): Bacteria > Pseudomonadati > Bdellovibrionota > Oligoflexia > Oligoflexia bacterium. The sequence goes on along the minus strand of DAOLES010000002.1, from coordinate 358,289 downwards.
TAGGTGGGTTTATTGTTTTTATGTTTTGGTTGAATAGCTGCGGCTTTGTTCTGTTATTGGGTGCCCAACTCAACGCTTTGTTAGAACATTTTAATCGTGATGGAAAAAGAAAAGGTCAAAAAAAACTTCCAAGATGAATATCATAAACTCAAGCTTATGGCTTTGAGTGTGATATGTATTGTGAAGATGATCGCGGAAAGACATATTCTATTGGTGTTAATCAGAAAAGTTAAAAAGTATATCTATTTTCAAGAACAATAATCTATGTTAGTAATTTAAATATTGACCAAATACCTGTTATAAATTTTACTTAGACCTAACTTAAGATAGCAGTGTTTAATACAAAAAATCATTACATTGAATGAAACAGTAAAAAAAATTACCTTTGAAAGGACATCACATATGCAAATACATGTTCATACCGATGAATCAATTAACAACGATCAACGACTTACAGAATATGTAACAGATTTAACTCAAAGCAACTTAGAACATTTTTCTAAATTTATCACCACTGTCAATGTTCATATGAGTGATGAAAACAGCCACAAAGGTGGTGCAAATGATAAAAAGTGTACCATAGAGGTTAGAATAGAAAAACTAAAACCCATTGCCGTAAGCCATAACAGTGAAACTCTAGAAGAGGCTCTAACAGGTGCCTTAGATAAAACACATCGTTCACTGAAAAAGGTTAAAGAAAAAAACTTTAATCATTAATTTCAATTTTGTTGCATAAAACACCAGCAAACTTCATCAAGGCTGCAAAATTGTTTCAGTGCATTTAATACTATTATTGGTTGTCAATATATAAACTTAAAACAGTATAGCAAGCCTCCTAAGCTTCTAAAATAGAACAATTTTATATTCTTATATTGGAATTTTCAGTTATAATGAATTTTTAATCTTGCTTATAAGATCTGCAGCATAAGCAGGAAAATATAGCTTTTTGTCATAGGAGTATTGATGTTATCTGTTTTGTTTGTAAAAGTTTTTTCATTATTGGGTGGAATGCTCCTTGTGACTGCAGCTATGGCAAAAATTAATAAAGCTTATGAGACCAAAGCTGAATTTATTGGGACTATCTTGTTATCTTTTATACTACTGTTTTTAGTTGTAGGCTTCTCTGACCACTACCCCATTAACATTATCATGGTTGCTTTATTTTCTGCTGTTGTTGGCTGGTCAGTAGGACCCAGCATCACGCATTTAAGTATACGCTATGAAAGAAACAAATTTTTAAAAGAACGTGGAATTGCAAAAGAAGATATTCATACGCTTAGCCCAGAAATTCAGTTAGAATTAGATACCAGAATACAAAACCCTCAATACAAAGAACAATGGCAGAAAATTGTTAACAAGGCTATTCTAGGTGTTGCTTTATCCGTTATCTTAACAGCTGCAATTGTTTATTTAAGCCCAGTAGACTTTGGCTATCTCGGTGGCTTTTTATTGATTTCTCTTATTTTATTGATTGTTATGGGTTTGGCCAATGTGTTTTATTTTAAAAGTGAACGTCTATCCCTCATTAAATCCTATATAGGAGCCTTGATATTCATCATTTACTTGCTTTATGACTTTAATCAACTAGAAAAATTACATGCTTTAGGAGAAACTTCTTGGCAAGCTGCTATTGATGTTGCTGTAAATATTTATCTAGATATGATTAACTTATTTTTAGACTTGTTAGAAATCTTGGCTGACTCAGATTAATTTAAAAGCAAACAATTACATTGAGGTCAATGAGTATTCTATCAAAATACTTTCTTGGTATTTAAAATTCATACTTTCTTACTTCCATAGCATCCAGTTTATAGGAGGCGCTACCAAACTCGCTGGTTGAAGTTTCAATTGTAAAAATACCCTTAACCCAAGAAGGATAAAATATATCTTCCATAGACATAGGTTTTCTAAGCTTGACTGCTACAATTAAATTTGGAGGAGGTGGCGGAATATGAACACAGGCTTGGGCATTAGGAACCAAAAGAAATTCATCAAAGTCTGAATAACTATCTGTCAAAGGCACAATAAAACCAGGTATTTCAACAAGCTTGCCATTTAACATGGTCAGTTCTTGAGGCCCTTCACCAGTTTTGTAATTGAATAAATTGAGCGTTTCCCAATAAATTTTTGGGATAACACCAGTCTCTACTTTTTTAGTTTTAGTCTCTGACTCAGATTTTACAGCTATAGGCAAGCGATCAGAAAATTTAAATAAGCCCGCAGCAAAACCAATGCCCAGTAAAACAAGTAAAATATATAAAAAAATCTTTTTCATTTTTACCCTCCTAATTCCTTACAGTGAGACCATCTGCCAGTGAGTTTTTATAGGCTCTCCAACTAGGAATGATACTGGCAATGAATGCTGCTAAAAGTATAGAAGCAATATAAATAAAATCATTGATGGTTGGCGTTAACAACCCAACAGTAAGACCCAACTTGGATTCTAAAATAGGTTTAAAGGCTAGCAAGCAGAAACATAAAATTAAAATACCAAAAAGAATACCTATGACCGCAAGGACACAGGTTTCAATTATAAGTAATGAAAATACAAACCCTTTCTTTGCGCCAACAGATCGTAAAATTGCCATTTCTCTTCTTCTTTCATTGAGTGTTGCCAATAAGGATATAAGCATTCCAATTAAACTTACAAAAAAAACAAGTAAGCTCACTAAAAATAAAGTTTTTTCTGCAAAACCCACGGTTAACCAAAGATCTCTGAGCGTTACTCCAGGTAAAATTGCCATCAAGGCTTCTTCCTCATAGTCATTGACTTCTCTTTGTACATTAAAAATAGCCATTCTTGACTTTAGCTTAACAAAAAAAGCTGTGACATCTGCGGGATTTAAATCCATAGCAAGAACATCATCTTTTGAAACTTCTTCACCCGGCATGGGTGGTGCGCCTTGCTGCCAATCAATATGTAGGGCCTCAATAGCTTTTAATGACACATGAACAGATTTATCAACCGGTGTACCCGTTTTTTTTAAGATCCCTACAATGGTAAAGGGTTTGTCAGCATGATCTTGAAAGCCAATTTCATCAGAACCATGCGATAGCGTAATTTTATCTAACAAGTTATATTCAAGTTTTTCAGCTACTTCTGAACCCAGCACCACATCAAATAGATGCTCAAAGGCTTTACCTTGAGCAAATGCTAAAGGCTGATCATCACCATATTGATAGTGTAAGAAGTAGTTTTGATTGGTTCCAACAACACGGTAACCTCGATGAGAATCTCCCAGCGATATTGGGATGGTCCAGTCAACATTCTCGTGGCGACTGAATGTATCAAAAGACTCGTATGAAATATTGTTGGTTGCATTGCCAATGCGAAATACAGAATAAAGCAATAAATTTACCGATCCACTCCTAGCGCCAATGATGAGATCTACACCGGAAATTGTGGATTCAAAGCTTTTTCTGGCTCCTGACCGTACCCTTTCAATACCAAGTAAAAGGGCTACACTTAAAGCAATAGACAAAATGGTTAACATTGTAGTTGCTTTGCGATTAAGAAGACTTTTTTTAGTTATTTTCAAAAGAGTCATAATTTAATCTCTTTCTCTTCAAAATCTGAAACTTCTGCTCGGTTAATTTCTTTTAGTGAAACAACACGATCAAACATCTTCCCTAAATCTTGATCATGGCTTACAAAAATGAGTGTTGTTCCAAACTTATCACATTCATTAAATAGAAGTTTTAAAAAATCATCTCTAATATTTCTATCTAAAGCAGAAGTGGGTTCATCAGCAATAATAAGTTCTGGCCTACCCATGAGGGCTCTAGCCGTGGCCACTCTTTGTTGTTGACCTACACTGAGTTGTGTTACTTTTTTATTTTCTAAAGTTTTTGCATCTAACTTCAACTCTAACAGTAATCTATAGGCCTCATCTTTTAAAGACTTGGTATTGCTTAAAACTTTTTTTGATTTTTTCTTTGAAAATTCAGAAGGCAGTGTCACATTTTCTATTGCTGAAAAATAAGGCAAAAGATTAAACATTTGAAAAATAAAGCCCATATGGTCGCCACGAAATTGATCTCTTTGCCCTGAAGATAGCTCAGACAAATTGGTTTTAAGAATTTCAATTTTTCCTTGTTGAGGAACTAAAACTCCGGCAATAAGATTCAATAAAGTTGATTTTCCACTACCACTGGGACCATGAAGAAAAATTCTATCCCCTGCTTGCACTGCAAAATCTTCTATATCCAGCAGTGGTTTTTTATTATTTAACCAACTAAATTTAAGATCACGAATATGAAGAAGGTTATCCACTTACTTACTCAAGTCAAATTGGGGTGATTTTGCCGTTAAAGTTTTTGCAAACTGCCCTGTTTTAGTTACACCTTGTGCTTTAAGTTTTTTGATATTATTAAATTTTTGAAAAGAAAGTACTTTAATAAAACTTAGCTTTTCTAAGTTTTTACAGGTAAATTGATACTTAACATGAAACTCTGCATGCTCATGATTATTTTGGTGATGCTCATGAGTATCATGACTGCTAGAACTTACATCAAGCTCAGTTTCAACTTTTCCAATATCTTGCGGTTTACATTTGGCTGTCTCTGGTAAGCTTATATTGCTATTAGATTGCTCTAAAAACTCAATTGCCTGTTTAACCAAAGATTTTTGTGAATCGTTTTTGGGGGCATGCTCAAAGCCAACAACATCATGTGCTGGGACATTTAATTCAATCACCAGCGCATTATCAGATGTAACAAAACTTAAGTTACCACTGCCATGACTATGGGCTTTATGAGTTCTTATTTTTTGCTGCACTTTTTCTTCTGCTTTGAGTAAAGAAGTAATTAAAGAAAAACTCATTAAAATGATTGTGCATTTTCTCATCTTAAACCTCCAATTTTTTATAAAAAATACACTTAAATCTATATCAGACTTTGACTTAGTTTAGAAAAGTAGCCTGTAACTTTGATTACTTTTTTCAATTGAGACATAGGCTTTTACACTTATTAGTATCTATAAAACCATTCAAGCATAGACTCTTGTTTTTGTTCTCCTTGTGTATCAGTTCCTACGCCAGCAGATATAGCCCAATTCCCTCCTAAACTTCTACGTATCCCTACCTCTTGTGCTTCATCCCAATCGCTTCCAACTGTCCCTGTAAAGCCACCAGGAAGCTTAACTCTTGCCGAGTATGTTTTTGTATTAGGATCATAATTTACGCTTTCTACCGGTGTTGATGACAAAACAAAAAATGAGAAAAAGCCAATGGTTTTTTGGGCTATGGCAGCTCTTGTATTCTGAACTGAATTAGAAGATCCACTGTTAATATCATTGGATAACTGGTTAAAAAGAATAAGAGAAATTATATCTTCTTCAGGAAGAGGTGGATTTGAAGAAAGCATAATACGAGGGGTTTCATACCTTTGCTCAACATTTACATATAAGTCATAATCAGCTTTTTTAATTAAAAACTTTCCATCTAAATAAATACTATCTTTTTTTGAATTTGTTTTTACAATAAATTTTTCTAATTTAGCTTCTCTTTTTAAATACTCAACTTTAAATGGCTCAGCTTTCACTGTAAACACTGAAGATTCATTACTAACGTTTCCCTTTAACCTAAGTTTAGCTGAAGGTTTAAATAAGTCATATATAATTTGTATAGGTTTATCTGGCGTGTTGATTTTAATTGCATATGAAAAAACAGAGTTTTTCTTTTTTTCAATTTTATTTTTTTCTAATGCTTCAGAGCTTTGAGATGATTGATTTTTCTTATTCTGCACTAAAATTCTTTGATCGCTTGTTATTTTAGGTAACTTACTGGCAGGGTCAAAATTAGGAATGGCTAACTTTATATTATTTAAACCTACATCTAGGTCCACATTAACTTTTTTAGTTTGTGAATCATAAACTATCTCACCTGAAGATTGCGTTTTAAATGCTTGATGGCTTGATTTTAAATTGGTTTTTATATTTATTGGAATAGAAAATTTCTTTTGATCAAGTGTGCCTATTTGACCTTTTTTACCTAGACTTAAGTTAATGTTCCCTTTAAAAGTATTGAAAGGTGCAGGAATGCCCCATTGTGTTCTCTTCAGTTTTTTAACCAAATTCTCAAAATATGGGATATCAGCTTGAAAAAGAAGTTCTTTAATCATGATTGTTTGATTACTTTTTTTATACGCTCCTTTTGTATTGGCATTGATGATTGTTCCATATTGCTTTATAGGTTGAATCTCAACCCTATAATCAATGATGCCAGCTTGATTTTCTCGAGCTTCTGCCTTACCAGAAAAGTTTGTTTTAATTTCTGGCTTTGGAAGACCAGATGCCTCAATAGTATAATATGACTCCAACAAGAGTTGTGAAGAAAAATCTAAACTTAAATAAAAGGCATCTGAATTATCAAACTCTATCTTTTGAAACCTTACTTTTTCAATTGTGCTAGACAACCCATTGGCATATCCACTACCTAAAAATGTACCTTTTAATTCATATACATTTAAACTTAAGTCACCTTTAAGATGGGCATTAAGTTTATTGTTTACTTGATTTTTCAGTTCAAGATTACCCACAATATTTCTTAAATCGTTAACTTTAGCCTTTAGCGTTAATATTAAATTTTTAGATTCTTCATAATTAAGTTTACTAAAGCAATCTAAAGTATAGTTACTATCCACTGTTTTACCAATGATTTTTAAATCGCTGGTATATTGACTTGTACCATTGACAATGGTTGTGTTAGCAAGATCAATGTCCAAATCATTCATATAGAAATTTTCTGATAAAAAATCTTCAACGATAAAAGGAGTTTCGCTTTTTTGTTTTGTATTGGCTTGGACTTGAAATTTTAAACCCTTGGTATGAAGGAAAATAGGCCCTAAAGACTTTAATTTGAGAGAAAAGCCTGAAAAATCAACTTCTGTTTCTAGATCTACTAGATCCACACACCCTTCTATAACTTTATTTGCTGTAGTTACACAGCTATCTGACACTTTAATTTTAAATTTTTTAGTCATAAGACCCGTATTGCTAGCATCAACATACAATGACTCAGGGAAACCGCCTTCAAACTTTATAAATTTCTGTTGTTGATAGAGCCAGCTTAAAACTGGTTTATTGATAACAGTTTTTGGAAAAAACCATACAACTGAGACAACCGTTATAAAAAATACAAAAAAAACTACTACACCATATAAAATTATTTTTGATAGCTTCTTCATTAAAACTCTCTTCCCAAACTCAAAAAAAACTGTGGATGCTGCTCAACATTTTCAGCATTGCCAAACACAAAGCCATGTGCAACTGTTGCTCTTAAGGTTCCAATAAAAGAATCATACCTAAGGCCAAGACCTGGAGACCCATATACTGTAGGATCAAGTTTAAAATTTCTATCTCCAACCATTCCTAAATCTAAAAAAATAAATGGATCAATTGTATTTGCAAAAAGTGAAACAAAACGAAATTCACTGCCGCCATAAAGGCTTGATAAAGCTCCAAGATCATTGTTTGGGATTTCTCTCCTGCTAAACCCTCTAATACTGGCATCTCCTCCCAGCCATTGAAAATAATGTTGAGGAATAAAATCACGCACATTAAACTGTGTTGATACAACTGATTCTAAACCAAAGCGCAAACCAAAAACATACTTGGGTGGTCCAAAATTATAGACATTCCACAACCGGGTTCCACTTATTTTAAAATGCTGGGTTCCAACTGACTTCCTGTTACTGGCAAATATTAAAGATGAAATAAAATTAAATTGAAAACCTCTGCGTGGCTCTGTTAAAAAAATTTCAAAGTCATTACTGCTTATTTCAAGTGAACTGCGTAAGATACCAAATTCTTTTGCCCCATCAAACGGACCTTTCTCAGTATTTTCAATAATCATTCCTGGTCCACCTTTAAAAGAATATGTATTATTTCTTGAATCTAATTTGGCACCAAATTCAAAAAAAGTATTCAAATCTAAAAACTTTTGCTGCCCATCCCGAATTCTTCTAGCTTCTATGCTGGGCAGCATAAACCAACGGTTAGCAGAAAAAGCATGCCACTCAAACCCTAAGCGTATATTTTGATTGATTTGAGAAGCATACAGATCTGCAAATAAAGAAGAGCCACTTTTCCCTACACGACTATTTTTCCATCCAAATTTTAATATAGGCAACTCCTCCGTACTGGCTCCGGCTCCTACTTTAAATAAGCGATTTGCACCCAGTTTAATTTTTTGTGTTACTTGCAGCTCATTGTCTTGGCATTCAGTTAAAAAGTAAGAGTGATTAATAATGCCAGAGTTTTCTGTTCTTTTTGAAGACAGCTCTAATAAATCACCATTAAATTGATCTCCGGTTCTAAAGGCGTAAAACCTGGGTAAGACTCCTGGTTTTAAATATTGGTTATTTTTTTTATCCTGGATAATTTGAGGAAAAGTATATTGTATACCTGGTTCTATATACACATGTAGAGTTTTTGTTTCCACCATTGCTTTAAGTTCTACTTTTGCACAAGCATAACCCATAAATTTTAATCTACGCATGACCCATACTTCAACTTTATCTAAATTTTCTGAGGTTAACGTTTTATCCTGCCAAGCAATATAGCGAACTTTTTCAAAATCCTCTGGAGCATTATGAAACATTATTTTTTCTATGTAATGTAATTGACCTGTTGTTACATAAAGTTTGTTATTAGAGATAGATGTTTGAACATCAAAAAAACTTCTATTTTTTAGAATTTTTTTAAGCGTTACCTCAGTTTGAATCAAAGGTAGATCACTCCACGCTTCTACTCCCGAGTCACCACATAAAATCTTTTTTTCATTTTTTGAAAAGTCTATTAATAAAGAACTATCAATAACTACTCTACCATCACATATAGATTTTGGATTACTCTTTAGTGTACTACAGGACATAACTAAAGCACTAAAAGTAACATATAAGATAAATTTTATTTGTATTGTATACTTCATCTCAGTTTAGAAACCAGTTTAGTAAAAATTAAGCTGTTATCTTTTACTCAAACTCAAAGGCTTCACACATAACATAAATTCAGCAGAATAGGTACCAAGGGCTTCAGAAAGTATTCTCAAAGATTATTATTTTTTAATCACTGTATTTTTTTAATAACCTCGTAGCCTCTGATAGAGAGACAAATTGTACATGAAGTGTTTTATCTAAACCAGATTCATCATCCATATCATTAAAGTCAATTCTTTTACCGTCCCAGCTGATTTCAACTCTATTAAAATTATTATTATCCTGTATTGACTCTGTTAATTGGTTAAAATAAGAGTTTAATATGTCTGACTTAATTTTTTCCATAGGCCAACGTTGAGATAATTCTTGTAAGTTAAATTCATACGCATCACCTTGCTTTCTATTGGGGTTATAGTAGGTATATTCACTTCGATTGATTTGATAATATATGTTTTCTTTAATGAGTATAAAGTTGGTTTTTTGTTTTTCTTGAAGATTAGGAATAAAATTAATTGATTCTAAAATTGACTTAAACAAACATCCATCAACATAACCTCCAGAAAAAATGATATTTGGACTTCTAAACTTTTCTTGAAGCAACAATGGAAACTCTCCACCCTGTGATCTGGCCACAATTGCCTGTTCAAAGTCATTTAAGAGATAGTTTATTTTATTTTTATCATATTCTATAAAAGGCGATATTTTCCATCCCAATTCAGTCAAAATAAATACTGGGATTTTATTTGAGATTTTTTTATGAGCTTGGATATCATTAAAAAAATTCTGAATTCCCAATTGAGTAGATAAAGAACCATCCCAAAAACCAGATGCATGCGTAAAAACCACCAAGGCGGGAAATATTTTTTCTGGTACTGCATAGACCGGTTCAGAATAAATTTTTAATAATTCTTCACACTTTAATTTTAAAAATGTTTGATGATTTAAAAATGTTGAACGATTTTTTTCAAATAGGCTTTGAGTAATCCATTCTATTCTAAAGTTGTTTAGATCTTTAACTAGATGGCTTAAATTAACATTTAACTGGTCTAAACTATTTTTAGGTGTAAACCATTTTGCAACCTGAAGTTTAAAGACACAAGAAAACATTTGTTCTTCAAACAAAATAGCATCCTCAATTTTAACTGTTTCCTGTGCTTTTGATACTTGCGATATTACTGTTGTTAAAAACAATACCCATAAAATAATTGATTGTTTCATATTGATACTTCTATTAATAAATAAAAAATTTTAAAAAAATACATATTACTCTTTACATTACATAAATAACAATACTTTGGCTTTATAGTGCCGGTATTAGCTGTTTTATATATTTCACAAACGGCTTTTTATTTGTTTTAAAATATAGTCTACATAAATATACATGACTCTATCTTCACTCGCTAAATTGAAAAGATAGGATTTTGCGTCTTTAAATGTGTTTCCATAAGTTTTACTTAACTGATCAAACTGGGCATTGGTATCCTCAATTGAAGAAGGCCTCTCACCATTAAATAAAATATACAATGCTACTGCTGAAGCCTCTTCAATATTTTCTTTGATTAAATTAATATTGGCAGAATTAGAATCAAATTCAAAATAAAGATCAGAACGATTAGGAGCCAAAGTTGCTCGATCTATCATAGCTTCAGCAATATGCCTTGAAGCCAAGCCTAAAAACATTTGCTCTACTGGCGCATCAGTAATCTTAACAGTCCCAGAGATAATTTTCTGAGCATAATTGCTACGTTGTTTTAGTTGTAACTGTCTTAACTCTTCTTCTCGTGTATTTTGGTTTAAGAGTTTTGTTTCAAACTCTAAAGGTAAAGCAAGGTCAACAAAAGCATGATTAATTAAATAGGGTACAACCACATCATAAGAAAATAGTGGCCCCACTGAACTTAATCTTCTAATTTCATACTCACTTTCTGATAATGTTTTATCCAATTGTCCTCGTTGAATATATTCATCAACAGCAGCAACATAGTCTGAAAGCCATGTACAACGCATACAACGTTCCATAGATTGTACAAACCTGCTCCAGGCTTCTTTATTGGTTTGGGCATTAATCACTTGCGGCATATAACCATTACGCAATTGACTGTTTCCATCTTCTAACAATAAGCCTAAATTATTCATTTCAATAAACAACCAGGTGCGTACTTCAGAGTTCCGTTTAAAATCATCTCCTAACACTTCAATCATTTCATACAATTTCTCAATTGCAATAGATTCTAAATTGTCACCAGATAATGTTGTATGCGCAAATAGTCTTTGATAAAAATCTGTAGGTCCTTGAAATACCAAGGGCTCATGATTAAATTCTCTTATGGTATTTCCCTCGGGTGAAAAAATCATATCGTATTCTTCAATGTATTTTCTATCATGAGAAAACTGTGCCCCCAAAAGATCAAAAAAGAGAACTTCCGTATACATCTCTATGATTTGCCCTACTCTTTTAAAATATTGTGTTTGCGGGTTCATAAACTCGGATTTTTCTGGATAATAAGAACGCGCAAGCCCAGAATTATCTGGTTGAAATTGAATAATTGCAGTTGATGCAAGATGGGCCAAAGTTTCACGAAGAACCAATTGTTTTAAAATATTTTTAAACTCTATATCAACTTGAAAAACAAAATTTGTGTTTTGATCAACTGTAAGTTTTAATACATCCTGAGGTTGAAAAAGCAAAGCCTTATGGCTCAAGCTCTTTTGGACCGCGAGATCACCCTCATAGTTTCTATCACTGAATTTATTGTCATAATACAACCTGGTTAATAAATAAAACTGTCCTCTGAGATTATTAAACACTCTGGGATCATATTGTAGCTTTGCTCCTCTAAAACGCTCATTTAATAAAACATCAAGTTTAGGATAATTGATTTCCAATAAACTTTTTGAAGGGTTAAAAAACCCAGGAGCTACGTGTTTTTGATACGATGAAACAGAAGAAAAATTCTGATTAATTTCATTCCAATCGGTTTGAAAAGAAAATTCAGTTTTAGTTTTTCTCAATAATCTTAATGTTTGCTTTAAAAATTCATCAAATTCAGCCTTTTCACGCTGATCATGATACCCCATTTCTCTTTCATAATGGTGCTGAAACCCTTCAATGTTTTCTACAATTTTTTCATGTGTAAGCTGATTTTGTGCCCAACCTAGGCTTAAACCAAAGAATAGGACTGTACATAACATTAGTCTGTTTTTGATTTTTACCAAACAAGATATACCTGATGTATTTATTTTTTTTCTCATTGTATTAAGATCCCCTAAATCAATTGCACAACCTAAACAAGCGTGACAAATTGCGTTATATGTTTTTTTTACAGTTGTGTCAACGATCAAAGTCTCACCTATTAAAGAGCTCATTAAACTACCCAATATAATATAAACTTATGCTATCCAAATTTATGGGCTTGCAAAAAGAATTTTTATATACTACGTTGCGTCAAATATTAATTGGGGAACACAATGAAACACTTTAATATCAACTTAATTCGATTATTTTTATGTGCACTATTTTTGCTACTTAAACCTATCCTTGCCCAAAACACTGTATATTTAAGCTGGTCAGATTTAGAACAAATGGGGGTTATAAATCATAATACAGATGCTGCTCCAATTATTGAAGTAAGTAAACTGTATCAACAGCTGGAAGAAGAGTCAGAGCATGAAAAAGTTGATTTTCAAGCACACTTGGTTTTGGGTTATGCCATCCAAGATATTGAACCCGCAAGCTACCAAGGAAAAACCTTGGTTACTTTTCCTATAAAACAAAACAAATACCTGCAATTTAAAGTAGGAACTTGGAATACGCATCAAAGCAATGCCAGTGTTCCTTTGGCCAAAAGCTTCAATTATTTTCTAAGCTTACAATATAGAGCCAAAGATAGGTCTATCCAACCGGAGCTGGCACTCATCAATCAAGCAGGTGGAAAAGACCTCATCAAAAAATTTGATCCTTTTTTCCTGGCTAAAGGAGAGCCCACACAAAGCATGATTATTGCTTTCCCTTGGATTAATGGAATTATGTCAGACAATGAACTGGATAAATACAATTGGACACAAGGAGATTTTTTAGAAGCCGGGCACAAATCAGGTTTTGGCTACCTACACAAACCTGAAGAAGCAAGCTTGGCCCAGTACTTTGAAACCCCTGGTGATCTTATGACTGGCGCAACAACAAGTGGGCCCATGATTCAGCATCAACAGATTATTCGTTTAAAACCACGCCACTCTGCTGTGCTCAAAGCGTGTGATATTATACTCAATATTTGTTATGCACATGATCTAGCATCAAAATATGAAAAAAGCCGGCAAGCTGTTCTAGATGGAAATGATTCACGTGCTAATATGTTTTATCTTGGTGCTCAATTGCTAAGCCATTTAAAAAGCATACCAAATACACGCCTTGGTTTTTTTGTAGATACCACCAGCATGTACTACTCAGACGGAACAACACAAAATCCTGAAACTTTTTTGGGAGGAGTCGCCAATTTAGGGTTCATGTTACGTTATGATATTGAATAAAGTAAAAAACACCTGGCCACTTAAAATTTAAACTAAATTTTAAGTAAAGTATCCAGTTGCTTGTAATTTATCTCCATACCATCTGTCATACCAGTCGATAATGCCAGGTCACGATCTTCTTTGCTTGGATATTGAATGGTTGTTGTAACTAAAGTACTCCCATTTGATTCAGAAAATTCCAATGTGACTATATACTCTGCCCCCATATCTCCTCCAAAAGATCCGGGATCAAAAACTTGAGTGTGTTGAATCTTTTGTTGTGGGACAACTTTAAGAAATTTTCCTAGGAATCCAAATTCGCTATTTTCAGAGCTGTTGCGCCATCGCCAACTGTATTGGCCGCCTTCATTGACTTCCATTTCACATTCTGACATTTCCCAACCAGAATATCCAGACAGCCAACGTTTTAAGGTCGTTGGTTTGGTATAGGACTCGTAAACTAAATCTTTGTTTGCAATAAATTTTCGTTTTACTTGAACACTGTTATCATTGATTAGTTGCACATTGGCAGTCTCAAAATTAGATTTTGACATGATGCCTCTCCTTCTAAGCTCTCAGTATAGACAAAAATTTCTGATCTAAAAGTTTTTTCTTCAGTTTTAAAATAACTCAAAAATTTGTTGAGCTCTCTTGGTTTAACTGTAAATAATAATATACAAACCGTCTGCAACTATTTTCTATAGTTTAGGATCTGTTCATTATTCTATCTGATATTACTTACTCGCTGTTAATGCATTCAAACTCGATACTCAGGATTTTCAAAATCAAATCGTGACCCAGATTTCCACGCCCTGCGATCATTGCCATGATTTGGCAGTGGATGTTGTTTAAGAATGCTGGCCATGTGCATAAGGTTCCAGGACATAATGGTTGTGTTGCGCATGGTGAAATCATTATCAAAGCCAACGTATGATCCATCTTCCTTTTTATCACCATAGGATGGGCCTGGACCAGCCTCACCAATCCAGCCACAGTCTGCTTGTGGTGGGATGGTATAGCCCAGATGGCTTAATGCATAACCAACCGTCATTGCAACATGTTTAATCCCATCTTCATTGCCAGTAATCACACAACCACCTACTTTACCATAATATATAGATTGCCCTTTAGCATTAAGCTCACCTGACATGGCATACAATCGTTCAATCAATACGCGACAGACAGAGCTTTCTTCTCCCAGCCAAATCGGTGTTCCAACAACTAAAATGTCACTTGATTTTATTTTCTCCCACACTTTTGGCCAATCATCACCTGACCATCCATGCTCTGTCATATCGGGATAAACTCCTGGAGGTATTTCATAATCAAGCATATGAACTTTTTCAACCGTCAAGCCTTGCTTTTCTAATATATTTGCTGATGCCGCAAGCAGATGACCTGTATGACTCTGTTCTGAATGTTTTTTTAAGGAAGTATTGATATAGATCGCTTTTAAATTCTTATATTGATTCATTTTATTCAATTACCTTTTTAACAATTATCCCGTGGCTTGTAATTGACTTTTTCATTGATTTCACGTCTTGTATTAGTATTATCAAGGTTTTGGCGGCCTTCATCTTCTTCCACCGGACGAGGATCAATGTTTTTGTCCACTGTATTTTTATCATTGTTTTTTTTATCATAAAGCTGCTCTTTAACTTTTTTATCCATTTTATCTTTATCATCCATAATTAACTCCGTACTTTTTAGTTAACATCTCTATTTTGTGTACACACATAACTTTCGTTAGTCATCGATTTAAAGTTACATCTTGAACTAGGTTTATTGAGTGATTTTGATTGGTAAAAGTCTATCCTTCTTGTTTTATTGACAAATTGCCACTTGATTTGACTTTAAATTTATCTCATAATGGGGTAGTTGTTTATTAGAGATTTGTAGTGTAGGGGCATGCATGCGAACAATCTTTCATTGTATTTTATTGATAGTTGTCATTGGCGTTAGTATGAATTGTACATTTGCTTTAGCAAAAAGTCCTAAATGTGCAAAAGCCAGCTTTATAAAAGATACTCAAACTCTGGAAAACATTACAATTACCATAAGATCTATTCAAAAGCGGCATCAACAATTAATTAATAAGGAACAAGCTGATATCATTCATTACCAATCACATTGGGTGCTTTTAGGTTATGCTGATGCAGTTAAAGAACTTTTATTCCTTCTTCTCAATAAACAAGGCTTATGCCCTAATACCCAACATCTCAAATATGATCTGCCTATTGTAATAGACGCTATATTACCCAAAGCTTTTCAATTTTTTGTAGATAACCCGGGTGAACATGTGGTTTACAATGGTTTCAACTGTCATAACACCAGCTTAATGGTGCAAGGCATGCTTGATCAACTCAGTTACGTTGGTCATGATGAATTGACTTTTTATTTAAATAATTATTGTAGTGAAATACACCCTGATGATCGTAACTTCTTAGATATTGTTGTTTTTTACTTTGCAGACCCTTACAGCGAACACAGTGCCACTGTCATTCATGATAACTATATATTTGAAAAACCCACTGTGACTTCAAATTACCGTTTTGCAGAAAAGCATGCCTCCTTAATGAATGAAGCCAGATATTTCAGATGTTCTTTTATGCCTGGTTTATTACACGCCTGCTCAAAAACATTGTTCAGTATCAAACAGCACGTTACACGCCTAAATATCTACTTTAGAGATATGGTCTTGCTCAAAGCAGATTTATCCATAAAAGAAGATAACTATCATCTTATGCAGCAACTGAGCTCTCAATTACAAAACATTAAACCTTCAAACCCAGAATGTTTAAAAGAAAAACAGCTTTTGCTTCAGCGATTAAACTCTCTTATCGCTTTATACACAGAAATGATGTCTACTGGAAGCTATCGTGGATATCGCCACATGCAAAAAGGTTAAACAATTTGTATCGTTAATTCCATTGAATCATAAAAAGTATAAATTTAATTGTACCTAAATTGTTTTTTTAAGTTTTTTGCATTTATGTACAGATAAATAAGAAAATTAGGTTGAACTTTTTTTCCAACTGTGCTGAGGAAGATAACTGTATTATGGTCCCCAACTTTGATCAAGTTGATACAGATCAAGATTTAATGGGTGACTCTTGTGACAGTGATGATGATAATGACAGTATCTTAGATTTTGAAGACAACTGTCCAGTTGTATCTAATGCTGGCCAAGATGATTTGGATGGTGATGATATTGGTGATGCATGCGATGTTGTTAAAAGTGACATCAGTGGTGGTGGCTGCAGCAACACCAGTAGTCAAACTGATCTACTCATTGTACTGTTTGTTTTACTGATTGCTCTGCCACGTTGGAGAAAGCAGTTTAATCTAAACTAACTTAATTATAAGAACTTGCCATGATGCGTAAACTTAACAATTCATGGCAAGTTAACTTTGTTTTCTAAGTTATAATATCACTTTACACAAACGGTCTTTATATTCATAAATTCATGAATACCAAATTGAGAGAGCTCTCGGCCATACCCACTTTCTTTGACGCCGCCAAAAGGAAGCCTGGGATCAGATTTTACAAAATCATTGACAAAACATGCCCCACTATCAATTTTATTTTTTGCAATTATTTGAGCTTTTTCAATATCTTTAGAAAAAATTGCTGCCCCAAGACCAAAATCTGAATCATTGGCAACCTCAATGGCTTCCTCAATAGAATTTACTTTAATCACACTCGCAACCGGGCCAAACAATTCTTCTGAATAAGCTTTCATTCCTTTTTTAACATTGATTAAAATTGTAGGTGGATAAAACGCTCCTGGACTCAAGGAATCTACTTCCCCACCAAGTATACATTTTGCACCTTGTTGAATGCTGGCTTGTACTTGTTCATGAAGCTCATCTCTTAAGTCAAATCTTGCCATGGGTCCTAAGTCAACATCTGGCTCTTTAGGACTTCCCATTATTTTACAGCTCATTTGCTGTTTAAGTTTATGAACAAAGTCATCATGCACTTTGTCTATTACAATGAATCGCTTGGCCGCAATACAACTCTGGCCGCTATTGAGTAATCGACTTTGGCTTAATTTTTCAACTGCAAGATCAAGGTCAGCATCTTCAAGAATAATGTATGGATCACTCCCCCCAAGTTCAAGCACAGATTTTTTAAGATATTGACCTGCTAGCTGTGCAATTGCTTTTCCAGCTTGTGTACTACCCGTTAAACTTACCGCTCTTACTTTTGGATTTTTTATGATAGTTTCAACTTTATCACTACCCATCAGCAAGGTCTTAAAACAATACTCAGGAAATCCAGAATCTCTAAAAATTTTTTCAATCTCTAAAGCACAGGCACTAACATTGCTGGCATGTTTAAGAACACCAACATTGCCGGCCACCAAGTTAGGAACCGCAAATCTAAAAACCTGCCAAAATGGATAATTCCAAGGCATAACTGCAAACACAACACCAATTGGAGAAAAATGAATTTCACTGCTGTTGTAATCTGTTTGCACAGAAATAGCTTTTAAAAACTGTTTGGCATTGTTGGCGTAATACTCACAAAGCCAGGCACATTTTTCTATTTCAGCCTCACCTTCAACAAGTCTTTTACCCATTTCATCTGCCATCAAATGGGCTAGCCTATTTTTTTCTGCAAGCAACTGCTCTTTGGTTTTAAGCAACAATTGACAGCGTTGGTCAATGTTGACTTGTTTCCAATTAAAAAATTCGTTGTGACATCTATCAATAATTTCTAGAACCTGTTGCTCAGAATATTCTTGGTATTCTTTAATGATGCTTCCATCAAGAGGATTAATTGATTTCATTTGTCTCCCTTTAGCTATTTTAAATAAAATTCTATTATCAATAGTAAATTATGTTGTTTTTAGCTTATCCACATTAATTGTTTTTTAAAACCATTCATCAAAAATGAAACCTATCTTAGGATAGGATGCCTGTAAAAATTTGACATAAAAATAGTTTCATGAGAAACAATTTCACAAGAAATCATATTAGCCTTAGTGGCTGTATTATAATGATTGTCTTCTTATTGTCCTCAAAACATGCATTTTTTCTATTATAAAAAGAAATATTTAGTCTTAAACTATGGAGAGGTTTAACCATGGGCAGCATTGATCTGGTTATTTTAATTGTTTACTTAATTGTCATGCTAGGGATTGGCTTTTTCTTTATGAGAAAAAACAAAGGTATGGATGATTATTATGTAGGTAGTCGCAAGATGAGTAGCTTCCATGTTGGATTATCTGTTGTTGCTACAGATGTGGGTGGTGGCTTTTCCATTGGTTTAGGAGGACTTGGTTTTGCCATGGGGCTATCTGGGTCATGGATGCTTTTTACAGGTTTGGTTGGGGCTTGGATTGCAGCCGTTTTTCTTATTCCCAAAATTAAAAAACTAGAAGAAAACAAAAAATTTTATACGTTTCCTCAAATTTTTGACCATTACTTTGGGACTAAAGTTGCATTGGTAGCGGCACTCATCACAACACTTGGCTATATTGGTTTTACTTCTTCTCAGTTACTGGCTGGAGCAAAATTAGCTTCAGCTACTTTTTCTACTTTGGACATTAAAACCGCCTTACTTATTATGGGGGCCTTGGCAATTATTTATACCGCCATTGGCGGCATAAAAGCCGTAATTTATACTGACACCGCCCAATGGATTATTCTCATGTGCGGACTTATTTTTGTGGGTATCCCGGTAAGCCATGTCTCTATTGGTGGATTTGAGGCAATTTCAAACCACCTGCCCCAAAACCACCTTAGTCTCACCAATATTAGCTGGCAAACACTTGTCAATTGGGCCATAACCATCACCCCTATTTGGTTTGTTGGTATGACTTTGTACCAAAGAATATATGCCTGCAAAGATATTAAAACAGCCCAAAGAGCCTGGTATACTGCAGGACTTCTAGAATACCCAATCATGGCTTTTATGGGAATCATCCTAGGAATTTATTCACGTGTTGCTCTTGAACAAGGAATGTTTGCAGAGTTAGGCTTTTCTCCTGGAGCAATGATTGATAGCGAGCTGGGCATGCCTTTACTGTTAAGAACCGTTCTTCCCAGTGGACTTATGGGTTTGGTTTTAGCGGCTTACTTTTCAGCAATTTTATCTACTGCTGATAGTTGTTTAATGGCTGCCTCAGGCAGTGTGGTCAGTGACTTTATTAAACCAAAAGATACAAAAAAGTCCCTGCGTCTTTCACAAATTGCAACTCTTTGTATTGGTGTACTCTCACTTTTGCTGGCCAGTATTTTTGAAAATGTACTTTCACTGATGCTTTACTCTTATAGTTTTATGGTTTCTGGCTTACTTATTCCACTGATTGGGGCATTGTTTTTTAACCGTAAAAATCCTACTGCTGCGCTTTTAGCCATGATTTTTGGTGGTGCCACTACCGTTTTATTTTCTTTAAAAGCACCCTTTCCAATACCTTTTGGTCTTGATGCAAATTTTATGGGAATTTTAATCTCAGCTATTTTATTTTTTTCAATATCAAAAAAAACTAAATCTCAATAAGACTTATTGCTAACTACTTTTTCTTCAGTAAGACTTGGTTCTTCATTTAGATTTTCCACAGCATCTAGTACAACCCCTGTAGGAAGGTCTTGTGCACCAATCAACAAAGCCAACTGCTCTAAGTCAGCCTTGATCTGCTGCTTATTCTTGTATGACAACATAGCTAAACCTTCTAACATTTTTTTTTGCATTGATTTTGGTGAAGCTGCAACTATTTGATTACCTTTGGCTGTTATAACCGCTTTAATTACCCTACGGTCTTTACCTTCTCTTTTTCTTTGAACAAAAAATTTATGTTCTAATACATCAATAATTTTTGTAACACTGCTGGGTGAGACATGAATAAGGCGACTAAGTTCTCTAAAAGAAAGTTCACCTCTATCTGCTAACTCTGTTAAACACGCTAACTGAGATGCATTTAAACCACTTTTATTTTTTATTTCTTGTGAAAAAAGCGCCTCAGCCCGAATCAATTTTCTTAACTGAGCAATAATTTCAATATCAAGATCTGAAATATCATGGTTCATTTGCATATCATCTCTCAAGAAAGTCTTTACTTGTCAATACCCCTTCTACCAAGTCCATGCATGGTAGTTAGAGATCTTCATAATGCATTAATTGATATAATTTAAAGGTACTACAACCACATCAAGCTATGATTTTTTTTAGAACAAGGCTACTGCTACCAAGTAAAAACGCTCCCCAAACCAAATCCAATACAATAAGATTGAGCGGCCACTGTTTTAAGATGGCATGATTGGTAAAATCAAAAACCCCATAGATTATGAAGCCAAACACCCCTCCATACAAAAATATGGGTAGCATGCTTTGATGTCTTTCAATATAAGGTTTAACAAAAATCATTAAACCTAAAGTCATTAACACATAAACAATTGCTGCAGACCAAAGTAAAACACCGTCTTCTCTAAAAACAGTTTTGGCATGTTCAACAAAAACTTTACCAACAATAAACTTCAACCATATTGCATCTATACTAATCATGTACAACAAAACCAATAGAAAATTTTTTATATCCAATACCATCACCATAAAAACGTAATCTACTTATGTATTAAAAAGCAAGAAAAACCTATTTAAACTGAGTAGCTTTTCATAGATTATTTCAACTTTTACCTTAACTGATAGATTTAAGTGTAAATATCAACGAATTGGGTTTTTGGGTGTCACCTTGAGGTTCAGATATATCAATGATGCACAATTTGGCTTGATTAAACACATTAAACCAACTGGACAGGGTTCTACGAAACCATTTCATTGTTCCCTTAAATTTGATGTGAGAAAAGTCAAAATGTTCTTCTGTCCAATAATCTTTATATTCTTTTTCAATAAAACATGGATGTAATGTTTGAATTAAAATCACCCCATCATTTGTTAAAAGATTTTTAAAAGCACTTAATTGCTCAATAGTAGCTTCATCCAATAGAGAAAAGTTAAATAAAATACAATCATAAGTGGCTTTTAAGTTATGAGTATTACCAGAAATAATATCATTGTATGAAAGGCAATAAAAATGGTCTTCGCTCCACTTTTTTTTTGCTATATTGATAAGCGCTTCTGATCGATCCATGCCATCATAAACTATATTTAAATTAATTATTGGATTATATAAAAAACCTTCACCACAGCCTACATCTAGAATGTTTATAGGGTTTATTCTTTTAATTGTCTCAACAATTGCCGGTATTGTTACTTCTCTACTTGGAAAAGCATTTTCATCTATGACTTTATTCCATTGCTATGCATTGTCTTCCCAAAAATCTTTAACCATGATGACTTTCTGTATAAAATATTTTAGTTTTGCATTAACTGGTTTAAATAGTTTTTCAATGAACGACTATATCTTTCTACTGAAGGATGATTGATTTGTTTTATTTGTTCTTCAAGATAAATTTTATTTTTTTCTATTTCAATACCCATTGAACAAAAATTGAGCGCTTGAAACAATTGAATGGCCAAAAAATCAGGGAAAGCTTTAACACCTTCCTCAAATACGACCTTAGCTTGATCAAATTGTTTTAAATTTCTTAAGGTGCTCCCATATTGAACATAAAAACAAGGCTGATCATTTTTAGGTAATTGTTTAATGCCCATTACTTTTACTTTTTCATAGTAAATAACTGCTTTTTCTTCTTGGCCTATGCTATCCCAACCACCTGCATACTCAAAACAAGCTTTAATATTGTTAGGGTCTTGTTGATATATTTCCTCTAATATTGCTAAACCTTTATCTACAGATTCTAAATTATCTTTATCTTGCAAGTATTCAAATGCTTTGTTGTAAACTTCTTCCATAACAATCATCCATTTTCTTGTACTTCTATTTTTTTATACAAAAGGTTGCTTAATTTATACTTAACGGATTAAACTACTCTTAGTAATAACTGCAATAAAGTTTAATCATGTGTTTTATTAATTAATTTATATATAGGAAACACACCATGCGTATCAATTTTTTTTTAATTTTACTGACTACACTATGTCTATCAGGCTGTAGTGACAAAAAGTCTGATGGAGAACCTCAAGTACCCTCTTGTTCAAACAATGATGGACAAACAGTCATCGATAGTACTGCTGGCAACTCTATTTTTCATGATTCTGGACCTTGGGGAGCTCGACCAGAAAATTCTTATGTTTTTGATGATACTACTGATACAGCCTATATTGTTGGAGACATTCAAGAACCTACTATGTGTAACAATAACCTCTGCGATTATATCACTTCTCTCTATGCGTGTAATCAAAACACTGGCGTTAAAGGAGCTTATCAAGCTACCAGCGGACTCAGTGGTCACAACATTATTTTCTTTGCCAATTTTTCTGACTTAGAAGATTACAGAGATGTTACACAAAATTTATGTACTTCTAATTAAGTTTGAGTGCTTTTGCATTTACTGATTTTAATAAAGATTTTACAAATTTAAAACTGCAAAGAAGATTATTGTCTAAGTTTGATTTTTGATGTTAATTTTTTAAAAAAGTAGCTTATGAAATATCATTTTGAATTGGATAAACAGTTAAAACTTTTAAAAATCAATTTGAATCCATTTTAATTTCGGATTATTTTTTAATACTTTTTTAAGACCACTTTTTTGACCTTCATTTAAATTATTTTTTGTAAAAAGGAATCCTTCTAAATTTAAAGATGTGTCTTTTTCTAAATTTACAAATCCTTTATCTTGTAAGAAAACAGCCCATCGATCCAAAATATTAGCTTGTAAATCTGTACTTTTAGCATACCACAAAGCTACATCTCTACCTAAAGGTGAATAAATCAATGAAGGCTTTTCATCAAACTCTATGATGGGTCTAACCTTATCAATCAACTGCTTTGCTTGGGCATCTTGATATAAAAAAGCATGTACAGAAGCACTATTTTTCATTTGAAATGAAAAATAGTAAACTTGTTCAAAAGCAAAAATAAAAAGCAGTGCTCCTATCATCATTTTTTGTTTAAGATCACTTGGGTTTATTCTAACCATAACTTTTTCCATACCCATCACACAAAAAATAATGAGTACCGGCCATAGACCATAAAAATATTTTAAGTTTGGGCCAAGAAATGAAAACAAAAGCACACTTATGATTAAAAAATTTCTTAAAAAAACTAAGTTATAAAAATCTTCTCTCTTTCCATTGTAAAAAGACTTTGAAAAACTTAAAAATAATCCAATACAAAAAAATGGTATTAAATAAAATGGAAATGGACTTCTCCCCACTAAAACATGCGCTTGTTCAACTACAAAATGCCCATATTTATAAAATTTAAATGGAAATAATATCACTTGATAAAAAACTTCTAAAAAATGTTCTTTTTTTACCAACGCATAAGAACCTCTATATATGAAAGCTTCTGCTGTTGTATCACTTAAAACCAATAAGCCAGAGAGTAGGCCCACAATTGTAAGAGGGAAAAAAAGCGCCATTATAATTTTTTTTCTTTGATACAAAACACAGTTGATAAACAGTGCCAATGACAATGCCGTTACATATATACGAAATCCAGAGTAAGTAACTAAACCAAGTGTACTGGTTATCACTGCCATCATTAAAAATAAAACTTGGTATTTTTTTGGTTTGTTTACATTTTCTTTGTAATTAAACACCATACCTAAAAACAATAAACTGCTTAAAACCCAAAACGGCGTCATTGAATTACGAGTTAAGATTTGCATGAAGCATAAAGCGTAGTTAGAAAAAATAAATATTATACTGCCGCTGAAAGCCCAAAAAGAAGAAACCAATCTACGCAAAACAAGATACAGTAAAACAGCACTAAACGTAAAAAATGCAACATGCACAGCTCTAATTGCCACCAGTCCATTTTTAAAACCAAAATTTTTCAGAAAAAATGAATATATGTATGTTACACATGACTCAATGGTTGAAACTATCCAATTGGCAGAAAAGCTGGGTGTTAATATAAAAAAACCTTTGGGTCTATCCAATGCTTGCAAAAGCTCTGTACACTCATCTCCAAACAAAGGCCTACCTTGTATATGTGCAAAAAAACCCATTATCATAGCCATAGCAGCTAGAATGAAAATTAAGTTTTTATCTTTTTGCATTGATGCCCATTATAGCAAAAACCAAAAAATCTAAAAATTATACTCTAATATTATGATTTTAAACGATCTTTAAAAATTTTTAGCCTTACCTTATTCTATTGAGTATTACTAAATCACTCTTTTGTTTATCTAAAGCTTTTCCAGACACTTCAGGAGTGATATAAGATTTTTAACTTGTTTAAATTACTAGAAAGCATAAGACTATGAAACAGATTATTGTACTTTTTTTTCTGGCTTACACTTTGTTTGCTTGTAACAATGAAGATAAATTTTCAGTTGATAGCCCCCTTGTTCCAAAATCTGAAAACTTTACCCCTTTAAATGATACACCAACAAGACTGGTGCATAGCCAAAAAGTTTATGTCCCAATTTACTCATCTATTTACACTCATTTAAAAAAATTAACTCACCTTTCAGCTATTTTAAGCATCAGGAATATCTCAGAAAAAGATATGATTGTTATTTCTCAAGTGGATTATTATGATACCAATGGGAAGTTATTAAAAAAATTCATAGACAAACCATTTTCTTTGCAAAAAATGTCTTCAAAGGATTTTATTATTCCTGAATCTGATCTTTCTGGCGGAAGTGGAGCAAATTTTGTTGTCAAATGGGAAACAGAAAAAAAAGTATCTGCACCCATCATTGAATCAGTCATGATTGGAATTTTAGGCACTCAAGGTTTTGCTTTCACATCTAGAGCAAAAGAAATAGAAGCTAGTTTTTAATATTGAATAGCCATTGTGCAGTGTAGATTATTTTAATGTAGCATGAATATATTTAATGGCTTGTTCACTTGTATCAACAAAAACAAATAAATCATCTAAATTTTGATTTTTGGGTAAAAAACCCAAGTCTTTCATTTTATTGTATTGTGCCAACAAAGGATCATAAAAACCATTATAGTTTAAAATAACAATGGGTTTATGATGAAACCCTTGCTTACGTTCCTCAATGGTTTGTATAATTTCATCTAAAGTACCATTCCCCCCGGGTAAGGCAATAAATGCATCAGCATGCTTTTGCAATAACTGCTTTCTCTCATTTAAATCTATAGCAATAATCAGCTCAGTTAAGTTGGGCATGCTTACTTTTTTAAGTGACTCCATTGTGATACCGGTCACTTTGCCCTTATTATTTAATACTGTATCTGCTAGCACTTTCATCAAACCAGTTCCTGAACCACCAAAAACCAAGGAAAACCCTTGCTCAACCATCAATCTAGCAAGATTTTTTGTAAGATCAATCATATTTTCATCATTGGAATATGCAGATAAATAAACAGCAATATTTTTCATTATTATTTTTTAAATCTCCAAGCTAAGTCAAGCAACAATTTTTAGCTTAATGTTATAAGTTTATTCATTCCTTGATAAATACTTTTCCATTCTAATATCACTCCAATATTGACCATCCCAATAAGTAAAGTTTTCTAATGCCCCTATTTCTTGATAACCCAATTTTTTATAAAACTGAATGGCTCTAGTATTAAACTCAAATACACCCAGCTCAACTCTTTTCAAACCCAATTGTATAGACTCCTGTTCAAAGAATTCCATGGCTTTTTGGCCAGCACCGGTTCCCCAATAGCTTTTTTCTCCAATACATAAGCCTAACCAACTGCTATGGTTTATTTTTTTGTACAAATGTGCTGGGTCTATATGGATAGAAAATTGACCAATAGGCTGCTCTTGATCATAAACAAGGTACTGATGTTTTCCTTCACCGTTCTTTAAATTACATTGCGCCTTAAGTTGATCAATATTCATAGGTGTAAATGTTTGCTTAGAGTCTGTAACAGGCGTTATAAGATGGTGTATACTAGCATCATTTTCCCATTTCAATAAAGCCATGAGTTGCTGATCATCATTTATGTTTAATTTTTTATAATGAATCATTATTGTACATCTATACCCTACAACAAAAAACCCAAACAGCCGACTAAGAGTCCTGCCATGATATAGTTGAAGTATTTAAGTTTTTTTGGGTCTTTTAAAAAATTGCCAAGCTTACTTCCAGCAAAAGACCAAGCACTTACACAAGGAATGTTAACAAGTGTAAAAAAGATAACCATCAAAATAACAGCTTTAAATGTTGCATTGGGAGAAAACAAAGACACCGCTGTCAGTGCCATAGCCCATGCTTTTGGATTAACCCATTGAAACAAAGCTGCTTCGATAAATGAAATAGGCGTTTTGGATTGTTTACCTTTTTCTATACTTGATGATGTTGCAATTTTATAGGCTAAGAAAAACAAAAAAAGTACGCAACAAACTTTTAATATTGTTTCTATTATTGGATAGCTTTTAAAAACAATGCTTAAACCTAAGCCTAACATCATAAGCATAAATGCAAAACCTAAACTAATTCCCAATATATGTGGAATGGTTTTTTTAAAACCAAAATTGGTGGCACTTGCCAAGACCATAAGATTGTTGGGTCCAGGTGTAATAGAAGACACAAATGCAAAAATAACAATGGCTAAAATTTGTTCTACATTCATGTTGATCTTAATCGTATAGAGACCTATACCGTAACCATAAATACAACTGGGTTACGGTATATATCTGTGAATTTTACTTCCTTATTTGTTTTTTAAACTTTTTAAAAATGCCTTTTCACTAAAAGGTCTGTTCAAAAAGACTTCTATAAGCTCAACAATCGGCCGTTCATGCCCGCTTTCAAGAAGCTTGCGATAATCCATCCCGGTTTTTGGATTGAGCATCCCTTCTTTTTTAAAGCGCGTCAGCATATCCATGGCATAAATTTCTGACCAAATATAGCCGTAGTAGCCAGCATTGTAACTTGAGCTGGCCAAGTGCCCAAAGGAAGCTTGACAGAATAAACCTTCCACAGGTTCACGCTTGAATATCTCTTTAAACTTTTCATTCCATATTTTGGTTGTGTCCACTGGCTCGGTTGCTTTATGATAAGCCATATCCACCAAAGCATAATGAATTTGACCAACATAAAAGGCTGGCAAAGAAAAATATTTTCCTTTTTTCATTTTATCTAAAAGCTCTTTGGGTAGTTTTTCTCCGGTTTTATAATGTCCAGAAATCACTTCTAAGGTTTCTGCATCCCATACCCATGGTTCTAACATCTGCGAGAAGCCTTCAACAATATCAAGCGGGCGTGTCATTTTGCTTAAATGATAATGCTTGGTATTGGACAATAAATCATCCATGATATGTCCAAATTCATGAAAGTAAGTTTCTACATCTCCATGTGTACTTAAGGAAGGCAGTTCTATCTCTCCTTTTTTATTTCTTGTAGGAGGTGTAAAGTTGGTGACCATCACAGCATCTGGAACGATTTTCTCGCCACTTAAAGGTTGATGCCTAATATCAATATTAAACGCTGCATAATGTTTGTAAGGTTTATTATCTCTTGAGTATAAATCTAAATAGATATTACCCAACAAGTCTCCAGTTTTAGCATCATAGGCATGATAGGCCCTTACATCTTCATGCCACACTTTTGGGTTTTTCATGGGTTCAAAACGCATTGAAAACAATTGCGCATAAATCTCAAAGGTCCCTTCAACTACTTTTTCTGTTGGGAAGTACTCTTTAACTTTTTCTGAGTCTATTTTAAATACGCGTTCTTTGTATTTATTACTGTAATAGCCCATATCCCAAGGATACAATTCTAATTTTTTCCACTGTGATTTTTTACAGTTTTCTAAATCTCTACACTTTTCTTTTTGCAAAATTTTTCTGTAGTTTTGATAAGGCTTAAACATTTGTTTATAAATAGAGGTTAATTTTTTTTCAACATTGTCAGGTGTTCCAGCCAAACGTTCATCTAATTCCATGACCAAATCTGCATAGGATTTTGCATCAAATACTTTGGCAATATTTTGCTTAACTGCAATAAGTTTTTCCAAAACTTCAACGTTTTCTGGTGCTCTTGTATTGTAAGCACGATAAAACTTTTCTCTGAGATCTGCATTATCGGCATAGGTTAAAATGGCTGTATAAATATTGTTATCTAATGTAACCTTAACTGTTCCATCTTTTTGTTTAAATCTCAACCAATCATTTTCTGATACTCCAGCCAGGTCTTCAGACTTAAGCTCAATTTCTACTTTAGATTCACCATAATTTTTACTGTACTCACGTTCATACTCACTGACTTTTGCCTTTAAAGCTTTAAACTCGTTCAGCTTATCAGCCTTTAATCCAAAACCATTTTTACCAAACTGATTTAAAAAGTAATTCAACAAGCGTTTCTGGTCATACTTGAGTTTTTCTTCTCTCTTTTCTGCTCTGGCAGAAAAATTAGACAGTACTTCATACAATTTTTCATTGGTGTACATTTCAACGGGAAAGTTTAAAAATGCTTCTTTGCAATCTGTACCCGCATTTCTGACTTTTTCATTGGGACTCACCGCTTCCATTAAATATGAAATCTCCATTTTATGAGCGTATAAACCATATGCATCATCTAATTTTTTAACTGTCAGGTTAAAATCCTCTTCCAATGAACGTTTATCCGCTGAGGCAGATGCTTGTTTTTCAGTGTTAATAATAGCGCCAATGGCCTGATCAACTTTTTTCTGCGCATCATTACAATACTGTTTTAATTGATTTGCACTCATTGCATAATTGGTATTGGCTGCATAAAGTGGGGATACAAGAACTAAAGTAACTAAAAATGACTTTAACACTGCCTTAAATAATGGTTTCTTCATGTTTTCTCCTTAAAATTGCGCTCAATGCCATAAAGTTGAGCTTAAAAACAAATTTATACTTAAAACGTTGATTCTATCCAGTCAAGTAATGCAATAAAAATAAAGGTTTAGCTTTTTTAATTAACTTTACAGTATATATTGCTTAACTATTTCCTATATTATTTCTTTAAACACTATATTATAGAATTCTTGTGGATGAAAAAAATTATTATAAACGTATAAACTCTTTTTATGATCGTACTGATGAAAAAGAGATTGTATCAGCTTATTTAAAAGCTTGGTTGCAAAACAAATATTTTAATTCTGTTCTAGACATTGGTGCTGGCACCGGTGTTTTTAGTTCTGTCTTTCAAGAACATAGCAAAACTTTAACTTTAATTGAAAAAGATGAAGCTTTCTTTAAAAGCTTAAAAAAACAATTTAAAACGGCTCAATGTATTCATAGCACAATAGAAAACCATTCATTTACACAATCCTATGATCTTATTTTTTTATCGCATGTTTTATACTATATACCCACAAAGGACTGGGGAGACTTACTAAAAACTTTATTATCTAAGCTCAATCAGAACGGTTCATTAATCGTAGTCATGAATACAGACTCCGGTGATTGGTGGAATATTTTGCAACATTTTTATAAAAAGTACCAAGATCACTTACCTTTTGATTACACCCCTTTATCAGAATTTAAATATGAATTTCTTAATCAAAATAACGTTCAATTAAGAACCATCCCCTACATCTATAGAGTTTACTTTGAAAGTGCGCATGACCTTAATAAATACATTCATAATATTCTACTTGGTATCAATGATGCTTCACTAAAAAAAGAATTAAGAAACGAAATATCAGAATTCACCTACAACAATTTTATTGTTGAAAAGTCACTGCGCTACTTGAATTGGCATGCTGAAATGTGGATTATTCAAAACTGTTAATTGCTTAAGCTAAGTCACTTGACTTTTAATAGTGATCTATGATTTTAGCCCTCACTGAGGGGAACATGAGACATCATCAAGTCATTTTTTATCTTTTATTTTTAGCAACATTAAGCTTTGCTCAAACCACTAAAGAGCAAATACATGCAATAGAAGAGCTTGCTCAACAAAGACAGTCTAATAGATCTTGGACAAGTTCTTGTAAACACGCCATTCACACAGCTGAAGAAGTCAAAACACTGCTTAATATTGACGAGTTGGATATTGCACAAACTTTACAACTAAGAGATTACCTTTTTTTTGATACTCGGACCCATTACCTCATTAACAATGAGGTGATCAGTATTATTGGCTACTACTTAATCAAACACCACAATCATAAGCTTAAAAATTTTATCACCTACGATAACTTGTATACTCGAGCAAAAGAAACTTACTTTCCTATCTTTGAGCAACATTTTGCAGACTACTCTATTCCCAAAGCATTATTACTCTTACCTATTGCTGAAACAGATTTAAAAAACCACCTTATTTCAGGAGACAATGCCGCTGGCTTGTGGCAGTTTACTGAAGATACTGCTAAAGAATATGGCTTGATATTCAAACATTTTGACTTAAGAACAGATATCCATGCTTCAACAGATGCTGCATGTAGATATTTAAAGGATATGTATGAAAATTACTCCTTTTGGCCAATGACTGTCTTAGGCTATAACGGTGGGCATAATAGAATCCAAGATTTAATTGACCTTCATCTTGAAGGTCCCATAGATATTAAGATCCAGTGGCAAAGTTTTTTTGATAACTTACCCACAGAAACTCAGTGCCATTTAAATAGGTTAGTTGCTTTAAACTATGCTTTTTCATACTTTGATGACATACAAACGTTTCGCCATTAAACAAAAAAGTAAGCTCCTAGTGAATAACATTATCATAAAGTTCCCAATTGTATTCAGATGATAATTGAAAACTCTCCGCTGATGAATCAATGGTGTTGTGATGAATTGAGTTGTTATTGGGTGGGGATAAATTTTCACGTCTTACATCTCTAATAACAGGTAAAGAGGTTGTATCTGAAGTCAAAACATTATTTCTTAAAGTAAAACCACCCAAGAAACCTTGATCTGCAATATCTCTAGATAATGGTGATGGATAAGGATTCACCAAAATACCATTGCCACTAAAGTTTAACAGTTGATTGTTTTCAACCACTGTATTACCCAAACCGGATATATGAAGTCCTGTTTTACCATTGATTAAAGTATTATAACTGACCTGACAGCTTGACCCTTGCCCCGCTTGAACACCATAATTCTGTCCACTTGCATTGGCTTGCCCCCAATGGCTGATACTGTTGTTATGAATAAAACAATTATGAATAGTACTACCCACCTGCACACCATCCCAAGCAGTCTCGTTAATGGTGTTATTCCAAATATAAACATCCATCACCTCATGCGGAAATTGAATATTACCACAAATCCAACTGCCACAATGCGGATTGCTCAAACAATATTGTGATGTTGTTCCTCCATAAAAACTATTCCCAACGTAAATTCCTTCACCGCCGGTATTTTCAATTGTGTTATGATGTATGTGAACATGTTTCATGATAAAAGAATCAAACCTACGATCACCTGTTTTACAATAATCCGTGCTGGGATCGACTTTAGCCATAATGCCTGCAAACTGTGATGCACTGATATGTATATGATCTATCTCAAGATAACTGGATTTTCCTATAGCAATGGCTTGCGCCGCCTGACTGGCCTGAAACTCTAAGCCTATAAAACTTTCATTCTGACCTTTACCTGTAATCCTAAAATACTCGCCTTCTGCATACAATGCGGGTCTATGATCATTGGAAATAAGATTAACCCTTCCCATGCAGTTACGAATAATAATAGGGTTTTCACGTGTACCCTTTAAGTTTTCAAACCTTATAGGGCCTCTACTAGGATTAAGTTGCGCGTTAAAACACAGTTCACTTCCGGGACTTAAATCACTAGCATCAACGCTACTCACATCTTGATCAATGATTAAATCACAATCACAATTTGCACTGGGCGTATAGGAAAAGTATTCCTGCCCCAGAGGATAAGGATCTGGTAAGTGTCTTCCGCCAGAGCAAGCCGTTAGCATAAACAAAGCCAGTGCATAAGCACGATGGGTTTTTAACATTGGAATCATTTTTGTTTGTATATAGCATAGCTCTATCATTGTTGATAGAGCGCTTCATTATTTTTATAATTGGCTAATCTGTGATAACTTCTGTCTGATTTGCTAGAACTACAAGACATCTCTGTAAGTTTTAATCATATACAGATCTTAAATAACATTAATTTATCTGTTCAAGCTGGGCGTTTGGTGAGTCTTATTGGACCCAGTGGTTGTGGTAAAACAACTTTGTTAAAAACAATCAATGCTTTGGTTCCAATACAGTCCGGAAGCATCACGGTTGATGGCAAAACAAATTGGCAACTGTCCCAATTAAGAAAATTTGTGGCTTATGTCATCCAACAAGAAAGTTTATTCCCGCATTTACCAGTTTGGAAAAACATTGCTTTACCCGGGAAAATCCAAAACAACTTAGATCTGGTGACGGATGAGAAAATCAAATCCATACTGGAAGATTTACATTTAGACCCAAACGATGTTTGGAACAAACTACCTGCTCAACTCAGCGGCGGTCAAAAACAACGTGTGGCTTTGGCCAGAGCTTTAATTATGCAACCCAAGGTCTTACTTTTAGATGAACCTTTTTCAGCCCTTGATCCTGTAACCAAACGCTCTTTGCAAGAAACACTGAAAGACTTGCATAAAAAACACAGCACCACAATTGTCATGGTTACACATGATATTCATGAAGCGTTTATGTTAAGTGAATATATTTTTTTTCTGAGTGAAGGATCAATTATTCAACAAGGTTCTCCTCGTTCATTTATTGAAGAAACTGACAACCCACTTGTCCAATCTTTCATTGAGAGTCAACGCTATGAATACTGATAATAAAATAAGTGCACTATTTATTGGGTTGTTTTTATTCTTTTCTCAAAGCACTTCAGCAAAAATCATCATCGGTTCTAAAAATTTTACCGAACAACTTATTCTTGGTGAGATCGCGGCGCAGTATCTGGAGCATCAAGGAGAAGAGGTAGAAAGAAAACTGAACCTTGCTGGTTCGCATATTGTGTTTGAAGCGCTTAAACAAGGAAGTATTGATTTGTATCCTGAATACACTGGTACAGGTTACATCTCCATCTTAAAACTTCACGGTGAATCCAATCCAGAAACTATTTGGAACATTGTACATAAAGAATTTATGCAACAGTATAACCTTAATTGGTCTAAACCCTTAGGCTTTAATAATACTTATGCTCTTGCCGTAAGAAATAGCGATGAAAAGTTTAAAAGTATTACCAATATAGAACAGTTAAAAAATTTATTAGCACAATCAGATACCCAAACGATAAAAATGGGCGCACCCCATGCTTTTTTTACACGGCCCGATGGTTTAAAAGGTCTGAGCCAATGGTACACAATAGATCTGAATAAAGTAGAACAAATTAATCTTGAACCAGGTCTAATGTACCAAGCAATCAATAACAAACGAGTTGATATCATCACTGCTTTTTCTACCGATGCTAGAATCATTAAATTTAAACTTGATATCTTAGATGACAATAAGCAATATTTTCCGCCCTACCATGCTGCCTGGCTGGCTAAAGACTCTCTTGTAAAAAGTAATCCTTCAGTGCAGAAGTTGTTTTCTGCGTTTGAAAATAAAATTGACAACAACACCATGCAAAAACTAAATCAACAGGTTGATGAGTATGGTTATGCTGTTGATGTGGTTGCAAAAAATTTTTTAGAGCAGTCTATTTTTAAAAGCAAAACCCAAACAAACCTTCAAAAAAGTAGTTCAGAAAAGCTTGGCTTTTTGCGTTTTATAAAGTCACAACAGCAATTCCTTTTTAAAAAAACATTTGAACATGCCCAGCTATGTTTTTTTGTTATCTTGTGCTCTATTGTTTTAGCTGTACCCTTGGGAGTTTATGCGCAAAGAAATAAGGTTTTTAAAAGTATTGTGTTTTTTATCAGCAATGTTTTGCAAACTGTTCCAAGCTTGGCGCTTCTTGGCTTTTTAATTCCTGTCTTGGGTATAGGAATCAAACCTTCTATTGTTGCCTTACTCCTGTATTCTCTTTTACCCATCATTACCAATACTTATACAGGGATTGTCTCCATACCCAAACATACCAAAGAGTCTGCCTTGAGCCTGGGCATGAACCAAAAACAACTTTTGTGGTATATTTTAATGCCTTTGGCCTTACCGCAAATTTTTGCTGGAATTAGAATTGCTGCTGTGATTACCATTGGTACCGCGACACTAGCGTCACTTATTGGTGCTGGTGGCTTAGGAGACCCTATTTTTCAAGGAATCTCACAAGCCAATACGTATTATATATTGTTAGGCGCTATTCCAGCTGCTGCCATGGCTTTACTTGTGGATGCCATTTTTAAAAGCATTGAAAAGCATGTTTCTTGGCAATAGTGTTGATATTGTTTAAAAAATCACTTGAATTATATAATGCGACGCGATATACACATCCTCTGTGCGTACATTTTTAACAATATTTTTAAGTATTTGGTTTGCAACTTGTTCATCTGGTTCAAGTCCTTCCCCTGCTCAAAATAACAACAAATCCTCTAAAAAAAC
Source organism: Oligoflexia bacterium (assembly GCA_035326705.1). Lineage (NCBI taxonomy): Bacteria > Pseudomonadati > Bdellovibrionota > Oligoflexia > Oligoflexia bacterium. Next base: position 323,395 of record DAOLES010000002.1, on the reverse strand, counting down.
ACTTCCTTCCACTCAAACTTTAAATAATACCTTAAATAAAACATCTAATAATGAGCCCATAGAAAGTTTTGATGGCGCGTATTTGCAAGAGTATTTAAACTTTAATACTGATTCAGAACATGAATTATGTCAGACAGTAAGCCAGTTTTTTAAGGCCTCTATCCCCAATTTCCCCGTCAATTCAAGCCTTGTTCTTGAATGTAAAAATACACAAAGCAAACTTGAGTGCAAAGGAGATACTGCTCAGTATTTAGGGAGTGTCAATAATGATGGGCAATACAAATTACAAATTGATAAGAATATTCGTGTCATTTTAGGCCATACCTTAGATCAATTTATCCAAGACAATGAACTTGATGAAGGGACAACACTGTCCAAAATAAAAGAGGACTCTTTACAAGGTAAGTTTCCAAAGACAGCCTCTGAAACAGGCATTGAACAGTTTAATTTTACAATCACTCAAGCTGAGCAAGCAAACATTCAATGTGCTATTAAGGCTGAATACACTTTAAAAAAATTAGAAGAAGACGAACGCATAGCTCTTACTGAACCAATAGAAAAAGATTTAGAAAAAATAGAACAAGATCTCGATTTTTCCGGCCTTTATCACGTTATCCTTACCAGTAATCTTAAAACAGAAAATAACCACCCAATATGTGAACTTGCCAACATTATGGCTAAGGCAGAAGAAAACGACGATGATACCGAGCGAGTGGTTGACGTGTTTGTGTGCTCGCAGAAGGGTAGTAATATCGTTTGCACAAGTGATGACAGTGATCAACCCATTACGGGAACAATTACTGCAACCGGCGAATTTAAAATGGTTCAATCCCCCCCAGACTCTGATCAAGAAGGGGTAAGTATGCTACCTCTAAATTATATAGGCATCTTCCCCCAACTGGGGCAAGAAAATCAAATGCAGTCTAATTCCGCAACTGTATTTGAACTGAGTCCAGAAAAATGGGCTGAACAAATTGATGCCTTTAAAACTGGAAAAGAAGATCTAAAGAAACAAGGGGTTTCAGATCAACTGATTGAGGCAATTTCAAACCTAGATCCTGCTAATTTAAAACGGATAGAATGCAAGTTAACTGCAGAATTTAAATTGAAAAAGTTTTCTGAAGAAGAAGTGTTTCAACGCAAAGTTCAATACAGAGAATACAATAAACCCTTAACTTATCAACTTACTGTATTAACTGGAGACCAGAATGATGCAAGCGATGACATGTTTCCTCCCTGCCAAGATATCAATCAATACCTTAAACTTAACCTTCAACAAGACCTAAAGTTCAATTGCCCGCAAGGGACTCAAGCTAAGTGTATGGGATTTGGATCTGAATTTGATATTTTAACCAACTATGATGACGCTCCAATTGAAACAAGTTATTTTGATTATGCCCCAGAGGAAGACCTTTTAATCAATGGCCGTGCCTGGAGCGTATCTGCAAAAATGTATTATCCAGAGAACAATCCCAGAGCAAACCATGCTCATCTTTTACTGGTGGCAGGTTCATATAATACAGACCAAAACCAACGTAAGCATTGCTCAAGTCAATTTGAAGTTGCGTTTAAAATACTTCAATAATTTAAATACAGAGCAAGAGTTGCCATCTTTTACCAGCAAGATATAAGGTATCCATGGAATACCCCAGCAAAACTCAAACATTTTTAAGCAGCCTAAGCACTCTTCATCCTGATATTGTTATAATGACTGATCATGAAAAGTGCGTGGATTACCAAAGAGATGAAAGTGCTTGCACCCCTTTATTAAGCTGTCCGGTTGTTTTTCCTAAAAACACACAAGACATTCAAGTTATTGTTAAACTAGCCCAAAAGCTCAAATTACCCATTGTTCCTAGAGGAGCGGGTTCAGGCTTAAACGGCGCCTGTGTGCCTATCACTGAATCTATTATCATTTGTTTTGAACACATGAACCGTTTACTAGAATTGGATGAAGAAAATTTTACTGCCACCGTTGAACCAGGAATGATTACCGGCGATATTCGTAAGGCCGTTGAACCCAAAGGTTTGTTTTATCCGCCTGTTCCAGCCAGTGTTGATTACTGCTCTATAGGTGGTAACATTGCCACCAACGCTGGTGGTCTTTGTGCTGTTAAGTATGGCGTGACGCGTGAATATGTTATGGGTTTAGAAGTAGTGCTCCCCAATGGTGAAGTGATTCAAACCGCCGGACCATGGATGAAATGCTCTACCGGATATGACTTAACTCAATTGTTTACCGGTTCTGAAGGAACTTTAGGCATTGTCAGTAAAATTATTTTAAAACTCATCCCCTTACCCCAACATAGACAGACTTTATTGATTGCCTTTGATAGTTTGGATGCTGCTGCCATTGCGGTTAACACTTTACTCAAGCAAGGTTTATCCATCCCTACCATGGAGCTCATTCCCAAAGAAGCTGTGGATTGCGTCAAACAAACCTATCAATACACTTATCCCTTTGAACAGGCGGCTGCCAGTTTATTGATTGAATTGGATGCTATGGGAGAAGATCAAATAGAACAACAAACCATGAAACTGTATGAGAGCATCATTGATCTTTGTGCAGATGAGCCGCTCATGGCACAAAATGAACAACAAAGAGAAGATTTATGGTTGTTTAGAAAAAGTGTGCGCAATAGTATTGTTGCGCAAGGAGAATATGTTGAGGCAGATAGTGTGGTAGCACGCAGTAAAATTAAAGATTTATTACAAGCCGCCAGAGAAGTTTCAAAAAAACACACCACCCCTTGCATCTCCTATGGCCATGCTGGCGACGGTAATTTACACACCTATTTCTTAAAACAAAATACGCCAGAAGAAGAATGGAATGCTAAAAAAGAACTCATCTTAACTGATTTTTTTACGGCTACGCACAAGCTAGGCGGCACCTTATCTGGAGAACACGGCATTGGTATGGATAAAGTAAACTACATGAATATCACCAACTCACAAGCGCATCTGGATACCATGCGATCCATAAAAAAAGCCCTAGATCCGCACAACATCATGAATCCTGGTAAGGTTTTAAAAGTTTAAATTTTGTAACCTTCTAGTTTTAACAACTGTTCTTTTCTTTCTAGTCCACCGCCGTAGCCACAGAGACTGCCGTCACTGCCAATGACTCTATGACAAGGAATAACAATAGCAATTTTATTGGCACCATTGGCATTGGCTACGGCTCTAACTGCTTTAGGATGTTTCATCTTTTGTGCTTGTTGTTTATAACTTCTTACTTCTCCATAAGGAATGGCCATCAGTACTTGCCATACCTGTTTTTGAAAATCGCTCCCTACCATATATAATGATACAGAAAATGTTTTTCTTTTTCCTGCAAAGTACTCATTCAATTGTTCTTGCAGTTGCTCTATCACTTTATTTTTTTTAAGAACGATGGGCGCTTTAAAATGTTTTTGAATTGCAATCAATTGTGTTTCCAACATTCTTCTATCATTAAACTCCAGCAAGCATATTTTTTCATTGATGCTGGCCGCCAACATGGGGCCCAAGGGTGTCAACAGCTGATAACTTTCTATAACCGTATTGGCGTTAATGTTTTTTGGAGATCTACCGGTTAGCTGCTTAAAAGCTTGGGTAAAGCCACTTAAAGATTCATAACCATGCTCCATAGCCGCATCAATCACTTTTCCTCCTTGATTCAAATGACCAAAAGCCTGTCCCATTCTTAAGGATCTTAAATAAGCTTGAAAGGTCATGTTGTGATTTTTTTTAAACCAACGCCTTACTCTATTGGGGTCTATACCTAAGGCTTTGATATCTTCATCTGAAAAACGATAGCGTTCTTCTGTCTCGATTGCTGTAAACAATACCTTTAACCACTCTGGCTTATCTGATAACGCTTGCATAGGAGAACACACTTTACACGGCCGATAACCTTTTCTTAAGGCTTCTTGGCTACTCAATACAAATTCAACATTTTCTTTCTTAGGTTTTCTAGCATGACAACTTGAACGACAAAAAATACCCGTGCTGCTGATACAGGCAAAAAAAGCCCCCTCGTATTTCACATCTTTAGTGAGCAAGGCCTGATAGTACTCATCAAATTTTTTTTGATTTAGGTGCATGAATCTTTGTTTACTGATAAAAAAAATTTGTCACAACCAAAAAATTATCAAGCAATTTAACATCATCTCAGAACACAAACACTGGAAGCCTGATGCATATAAATACATAATATTATTAGGTTTTTTTAGCTAATGCTATCAAGTGCCCTAAGATAAGGGATCTTTTGTTTTCCACCCATGTAAACTTTTGTTGTCAGTATTTTATGAATAAAAAATAAAAAACGTTCCATCTTTTTTTTTTAATTTTTATTGCTATACTGTACCTATAGCCAACACTTTAGACATGAGTTAAAGCTATCATTCATTTTCCTCCTTTGAAGAAAGCCGTGTTCCCCCACACGGCTTTTTTTTATCTTTTAGCGTTTGTATGACTCTTGTCTTGCCTTTATTTCTTGATTTGCTAGTCTCTAGCGCATGAGTAATACAGCAACATTGATTAAAAATGCATTAATTGTCACCATGGATAAAGATGAGCGCATTTTAACTAAACATGACCTCCTTATAGAAAACGGTGTAATAACAAAAGTAGGGCAAAACTTAAATATAGAAAACAAGCATGAAAGTATAGATGCCAGTGGCAAAATCATGATTCCAGGACTCATCAATGGTCATACGCATATTGCCATGACTCTACTGCGTGGCTTAGCAGATGACTTACCTCTCAACGATTGGCTCAATCAATATATATGGCCAGCAGAAGCTAAATTTACCCATGATTATGTTTATTGGGGCAGTAAACTGGCCTGTTGGGAAATGGCTGCCAGCGGAACAACCTGCTTTAATGACATGTATTTTTTTGTGGATGATATTGCTAATGCTACTCAAGAAAGTGGAATGCGAGGTCTTATTAGTTTTGGAAGCATTGATTTTCCTACACCCAATACCTCACATATCACTAATGATAAAGAGCGCTGGGACTATACCTTAAAACTCAATGAAGATTTTTTTGCGCAATGGAAAAATCACTCTCATATTCACCCTAGTTATGCAGCTCATGCTCCCTACACTGTGAGTCCAAAACATTTAGAAGATATTGCCCAAGCTGCTCACAACCATAAGGCAAACATTCATATTCATGTCGCAGAAACTCAACATGAAACTCAACTCATTAATGACACATTCAAACAATCCGCTACTAGTCCTACACAATACCTAGCGCAGCTTGGCTTTTTAAAAGAAAAAATTGTGGCCGCGCATATGGTTTGGACGGATCAAAAAGATCTAGAATTGATTAAAGAATACAATGTTGGTATTGCCCATTGTCCTAAGTCTAATTTAAAACTAGGATCGGGTTATGAGCATAATATTAGTCAAATGCGAAAAATAAATATTCCTGTCTCCATTGCTACCGATGGTACTGCCTCTAATAACACCTTAAATTTATGGAATGAAATTCAATTTGCCAGTCTCCTTCCAAAAATCAATGACCCCCTACAAGCACAAGCAAAAGATATCTTTAGAATGGCTACCATTGATGGGGCCAAAGCTTTACACATGGACCATCTGATTGGCTCCATTGAGGTGGGCAAACGTGCAGATTTGGTATTGCTCTCACAAGATCATGCCAATCAAGTTCCTTACTTGGATGCTAACAATATTTATTCCCGCTTGGTGTATGCTACACAAAGTGAAAATGTAGATACAGTTTTAGTCAATGGCCAATGCTTGAAAAAAGATGGTCAGATGAACAATGCCTTGTTTGACCAAGATCAAATTAAACATGAAGCCGTACAGATCAGAAAAACCATTGAGAACTTATAAAATCAATGTTTAGTTATCACTACAGTAAACAAGGACTATTAAGAGTCTCTTATAATCACAAAGTGATTATGCATCTTAAATCCAAAGCAGCAGAAAAACTGTATTCTCAGTTACAAGGCTGCAACAATGAAGAAGATATACAAATGCTTCTTGCAAAAGCAACAGGCAACTTTAAACGAGGAAATGAAAAACTTGCTAAGCTCAGTGCTAACAAAAAAAAATAAAGTTTTGGATGCTCGCATCTATCAAATTATTTTTTTAAGCAGTTTTATTGGTCTTGGACTAGCCTTTAAAGACTTAAGTCTTTCTTTACCCGGATTAATATTATGTTTATTCACTGCCATTGCTTGCCAATACTTCTTTGCTAAACTCTACAAACAAACACAAATTTCAATTCTTAGCGCTATTATTACTTCATTATCCATTTGCTTACTAACCCGGAGTAATTTTTTTTGGACTTATCCTTTATTGGCATTCATTGCAATTAGCTCTAAGTTTGCTCTACGTTGGCATCAACAACATATTTTTAATCCAGCCAACTTCGCTATTGTTTTTGCATTGTTATTTATAAAACCTATATGGATATCAGATTCACTCTGGGGTCACTCCACCAGTCTTATTATCTGGTTTATGTTTTTAGGCATGGTGGTTACGCAAAAAACCAAAGTTAATTTACCCAGCATAGCTTTTTTATTATTTTACTTTTTACTGACAGCCATTAAGACAATTTATTTAGGTTTTGAATTTTTAGTCTGGGCTCATGAACTTCAATCCGGAGCTTTAATGATTTTCACCTTTTTTATGCTCTCTGATCCAAAAACCAGTCCAGATCAAGTCAGAGGACAGCTTATTTATGCAGCAACCATTGCTTGCTTTAGTTTCATCTTAAAGCATTTATTATTTATCAATCACGCTTTTTTTTACAGTTTAATCATAGCTTGTTTGCTATCTAACGTGGTTTTAAAAAAACAAAAATATAGCTTCAATTGGTTAAGCTGACATTACCTTTAATCATCAATTTTTTTTGTTTAGAACTTAATTTTTTAATTGCATACTCTCTGGATAATGCTTCACCATGATTTTTAAAGCTTTCTTTGTAAACCACTTTTACAGGGGCTCTTGCATAAAAATACTTAGCCCCTTTTTTATTCAAATGCTGCTCAAAACGTTTATTAACGTCTTTGCTTATTCCAGTATACAAAGATTGATCTGAACACAGAATAATATAAACAAACCATTTTTCTGTGTTTTTAACCATTTATGCTAGCTTAACAAAAAGCTCTTTCTAACAAAACATTAAAATTGTTTATTCACATTAAGCTTGTTAAGAAGGCAAAAGTGAATAACTCTAACACATATCAATGCATCATCATTGGGGGAGGCGCTGCTGGATTAAAGGTAGCAGGCCTTCTTGGCCAAAAAAAAGTTAAAACACTGCTTTTGGAACACAACTCAAGTCTAGGTAGAAAAATTCTTATCTCAGGTGGAGGAAGATGTAACTTTACCAATATGCATGCTTGCGCCAATGATTATATCAGTCAAAATCCTCACTTTGTAAAATCAGCTTTAAGTCAATATACTGCTCAAAACTTCATTGATGAAGTAACACAGGCCAATATTCCGTTTTATGAAAAAAAGCTCGGACAATTGTTTTGTAAAAGATCTGCGCAAGATATTCTTAATTTGTTGATTAATAAAATTGATCAAACTTATGTCTCTATAGGCATGAACCAAACTGTTTCATCCATCACTAAACCAGAAGATAATTTTATTTTAACTTTATCAACCAGTAAAACATACAAATGTAAACAGCTTATTATTGCAACAGGTGGCCTATCCTTTAGCAAATTGGGAGCAAGTGATTTTGGCTATACCATTGCAAAACAATTTGGTCATTCAATCATCAAACCTGAGCCTGCTTTAGATGGTTTTAAGGTTAAAGAGTCTGATTTAAAAAAATTCTCATTATTGGCAGGGGTATCACTACCTGTTGCTATTGAAATTAATCAATATTCTATTAAAGATGATCTTTTGTTTACCCATCAAGGTTTAAGTGGCCCAGCCGCCTTAAAAGCCAGTTTGTATTGGTATGATAAAAGTTCTGTGAATATTAACTTCTTACCACAGTTTTCAAGTTCAGTTGATTTAGAAAAAGAGCTACAACAACAAAAACATACTTACGGCCATAAACTGCTTAAATCTTTTTTAAAACCTCTTTTACCTCAACGTTTTATTGAAAATTTTATTGAACAAGCTTTGCTCAATAAAAAAATGGCAGAGTTAAGCAACCCGCAACTTCATGCTGTGGCTACTTTAATCACTCAATATACACTCATTCCTAAAAAAACAATTGGCTACCATAAAGCTGAAGTCACCCGTGGCGGCGTATGCACAAAAAACATTTCTTCAAAAACCATGGAATCTAAACTTTGTCAGGGTTTATATTTTATTGGTGAAGTCGTTGATGTAACCGGGCAATTGGGAGGTTTTAATTTTCAGTGGGCATGGTCTTCAGCTTATGCTTGTGCAAACCACATTTCTTAAGCAATAAATTATGGTTCTTGATTGGCATCAATAATAATGCCATTGATAAAATCCATTTGATATTCTTTTTGCTCTGACTTTAAAACCTGAAAATGTAATTTATGCTTTTTATAAAACGCTTTTAATGTTGCCACTGCTGCATATTGAATCTTGGCTTCTGGCTCATCTTTCTTCTCAGGTAAAACATAATCCAAGGCATAGTCAATATGCATGGTATCCGTTCTTTCATTATCTTTTTTAGCTTCTATAATCTCTATCTGTGCATCTTGACCCTGAACATCTGCAATTTTTTTATCCAAAACTTTATAAAATAGTTGTGCTGCTTGCGCAATATCTTGTTCACTTAAATTAACCGGTTTTGAAACACATGCGCTCAATAAACCTATCAAAATGACAAAAGCTAACTTATCTAAAATTCTTCTCATACTCTTTACATTATACTTAAAAAATGCTGATTAAGTACTTAAAAATATCAAATTTCTAAGTAACTAAATTTATTGCGCAGTCCTAATATGACTATAATTTAAGCTGGCCACCATAAAGCTACCTCCCATAAGGTTACCCAAAATGGCCGCACTTAAAAAATATCCCATTTCTGATAAGCCTATGCTGGCATCAATAAATAAGGCAACAAACATTTCTGCTGAACCTGCCACACAGTGATGCAATCCACCAATACCAATTAAAAATGTAACAATGTAAATACAAAGCATCTGTGCGGTTGATGATGAGCTAGCATACAACAGCCACCCGCCTAAAGCCATCAACCATCCTGCTAAAACTGCACTGATAAAAATCTGTAACCAAGGGTATTGCACTAAATGTTGCGCAACGGCAATGTAACCGCTTTCATTTTGAATCACAGGGTCTGCTAAGGATATTAACCCTGCACTAACGGCGGTACCAATTAGATTACCTAAAAGTATGATTGACCACAAACGAAGCAATTGTTTAAAACTACACTTATTATCAAGGTAGGGATAAACAGCCAATGCCGTATGTTCAGTAAACAATTGTGAAGCACTAAAAATACAAATAATAAAACCTAAGGGATATACTAAAGCCATGGCCAGACGTCTGTAGATAAACCCCATATCCACTGTTGCCGTATAAGCAAATGCAACTGCCATAGCGGCAAACCCTAAAATTAATCCTGCTGATATGGCTGATAGCAATAATGAAAAGAAGCTGCGATTCATTTGCTCTTTGCCTTCTACAATAGCTTTTTCTAAAATATCATCTGGATGTCTGGCAACTTCATCATTTCTTTTAATGATGACTGAGACATATTGTTTTTCTTCATTCATTCTGGCAATTGTGCGTTCTGTTGAGGCTTCCTCATAAATAACACCTTTTTCGACTCTGTAGTTTGTATTTTTTTCTGACACGATTACCTCGCTTTAAATAATAAGCACAAAATTGAGCCACCATAGCCAATAATATTATTGTTTATACCCTATTTTACTCGTTCTTGTGAAGCAAATGCACCTTTCCTGTACTTACATCATAAACGGCACCCTGAATTTTCAACTCATCTTTATTAATCAAGCCTTTTAGAATTGAACTTCTTGTTTCTATATCTATTATACTGTTTTTGACATTTTCAACATTCACTGCTTCAACTATTTCATCTTCTTGGGTAATGCCTTGATTTTTAACGGTATTAACAGCTGGTTTTATTTTACTCAGCAACCCCGTCAAATGACCCAAATCTATATCTTGGCAAGCTCCAGTCACTGCTCCACACTTTGTATGCCCTAAAACTAAAACAAGTTTAGATCCAACAACACCGCACGCGTATTCAATGCTACCTAAAATATCTTCGTTGATCACACATCCGGCAACACGAATAACAAAAATATCCCCAATGTTTTGATCAAATACAATTTCAGTTGAGACGCGTGAATCCATGCATGTGAGAATAACAGCAAAAGGATATTGTGCGTTTTGAGTAGCATTGATTCTATCCTTAACAGCATAATCAAAACCAACCTCTCTGCTAAATCTTTTATTACCTTCCAATAAAATATCCAAAGCTTTTTTAGGGGTAATTGCTTCTAGATCTTTTTTACTTTTGCTATTCATGGTGTAACCTCCTTGTTATGTAATTTATTAAATAACTCTCCTTTAAACGATATTTCGACATTTTTTAGTTGGGCATTTTTCTTAAAATCATCAATAATTTCATAAATATCATGATCAATATTAATAGAGTATTTTGCATCAATGGTTAGTTTTGAGTTTGGCTTCACATCTTGTAAAATTTTAATGATACTGGCTCGGTTCCAAAAACTAACATTCTCTGAAAGATATAGCTTCATATGTTCTTGTTGACCGTTTTCAACCACAGTTTTACAAGCATAAGAATGGCGAAAATTATTCAAAAGAATAAAAAAGACTGCAACAACCAAACCTAGACCAATACCCGTGAGCAGATCAGTTAAGAGTATTGCAACTACGGTTACAATAAAAGGTAAAAACTGATACCGACCAAGTTTAAATATAGCTTTAAAGGTTTTTGGATGCGCTAATTTATACCCAACAAGTAATAAAATAGCCGCTAAAGAGGCCAACGGAATCATGTTTAATATGTTAGGGAGCAAAAATGAAATCAATAACAATAAAAACCCATGAAATATGGCTGACATCTGAGTTTTTCCCCCAGATTGAATGTTGGCGGAACTTCTTACAATCACTTGCGTAATAGGTAAGCCGCCAATAAGTCCAGAAACAACATTTCCTACACCCTGTGCTTTTAACTCACGATTGGTTGGCGTTACTCTTTTATATGGGTCCAGTTTATCGGTTGCTTCCACACATAATAAAGTTTCTAAGCTTGCTACTACGGCTAAGGTCAATGCTGTTGTATAAACTGAAAGTTGACTGATTTTAGAAAAATCAGGCAAGGTAAACAGTTGCATAAATTCTGAAAATCCTGAACTTACGGGTATTTGTACCACATGCTTTTGATCCAGAGCCCAACTTGACCCCAAAGCCAATAAAACTTGATTTGCAATAATCCCAAAAATGACCACCAACAAAGGACCTTGAACCCATTTACTCAAAGACATTTTTTTAACTCTTGGCTGTTCCCACGCAATTAAAATTGCAAGAGAAATAAGTGTAATTAAAATGGCCGCTGGCTGGACATAAGAAAACATGTTACCCAACTCAGAAAACGTATTGAATGAATCTGCTTGTTTAAACTCTAAAAGTCCTTCAGGTACGGCATCATAGCCTACAGCATGTGGAATCTGTTTTAAAATGATAATTAAACCAATCCCTGCCAACATGCCTTTGATAACTGCGGAAGGAAAATAATAGCCAATAACACCTGCCTGAAGGTAACCCAATCCAATCTGCATAAAACCTGCAATCACCACTGACAATAAGAAGGTTTCCCAACCTAGGGCTCCTATTGCATTGAGCACAATAACAGCCAGTCCCGCTGCTGGCCCACTCACCCCAAGCTGTGAGCCACTTAAACTACCCACAATAATTCCACCAACAATACCTGCAACAATGCCAGAAAATAAAGGTGCTCCCGAAGCTAAAGCAATTCCTAAACATAAAGGCGTAGCAACCAAAAAGACCACAACACTGGCAGAAAAATCTTGTTTAAAATCTTCTGAGCGATACTGTTTTAAAACATCCAACATGATTCCCTCTCATTAATAATTTTCTGAATTTTAGACCTCATAACTAGAACTAGAGATCTGAGTAATACACAAAGGCACTAGAACATTTTTTATTGTAATGCACAAAATAATTTTATCAAATAGATAGTTTAACATTAATACATTTATTTTTTCTATGTTTTTGCTAAACTAAGACTTATGGATTGGCTCAACTATCATCATCTTTATTATTTTTGGCAAGTTGCTAAATGTGGAAGCATTTCAAAAGCTACAGAAGAGCTAAGACTGGCACAACCCACCATTAGTGCCCAATTAAAACAACTGGAAAACAACCTAGGTCACAAACTTTTTATTAAAGATGGAAGAGCTTTAAAATTATCTGAAATGGGACGTATTGTTTATGCTTATGCACAAGATATATTTAGCATTGGTCACGATTTAAAAAACACCCTAAAAAATCTTAACCATCAAGGCACACATGATCTTAACATTGGGATAACTATGATGATTCCTAAACTTTTATCTTATAAACTGATTAACAAGTTATTTAACTCAAACAAAAAAATTGTTCCTCACTGTTTTGAAGACAATTTAAGCAGCTTACTGGAGCGTCTAACATTGCATGAAGTGGATGTTGTCTTATCTGATGCGCCTGTTCCGCCATTACTCAATATCAAAGCTTACAATCATTTTTTAGGAGAAAGTCCAATTAGTTTTTGTGTTGCACAAGCTATGGTAGAAAAACTAAACGGTCCTTTCCCACATTGTTTAGACCAATTTCCTTTTATTTTACCCACCAAAGATACATCTCTTAGACAATCTCTTTTGTTATGGTTTGAAAAAAACAATATACACCCTAATTTTGTAGCAGAAATTCAGGATAGCGCATTAATGAAAATGCTGGGGCAAGAAGGTCATGGCATCTTTGCAATCCCTAGCAGCATAGAGCAAGATGTTGTAAAAAACTATAATACTAAAGTCATTGGTAAAACTACCGCTGTAAAAGAATCTATTTATGCAATTACCATCAAAAGAAAAATTCAAAATCCTGCTCTTAGTCAGTTCTTAATCAATGCTCAATATGTATTCTAACTTTCTAGCTTGGCGCTCATGTTAGTGGAGGTAAGAAAAGTCTAATATAATAAACTTAAAACTCTTCAAATTTACTTTTTCAGCACTGATGCAAAGAGCACTTCTAGATTAGCCAACACTTCTTCCCAAATTGGTGGCTTCGAATCAAATACCAATGGCCCTACAAAACGATCATATCTTTCTTCAAAGTGAAGCGTTGCCTTTAATTGTTCTAGACCAAAAGAAAGCTCTTTCTCTATATCTGTCCTATACTCGGTATGTTTTTGACTAAATCGTTCTTGGTCAGATTTTGCTGCCTTCCAAAATATATCGTGAAAAACTTTTTTTGAGTAATTTAAATCTTTAGTGACATAAAGGTCGTAGGCATGTCTAATCAATCTTTCATCTTCCCATTCCTTAATTCCCCTCGCTACACCTGCAGTTCTTCTAAGCAGAGAAAGTAATTTTTCTGCTAAAATGCTTTCTAATTCAGAACAAGGAAAGTTTTTTACCTCTGAATCACTTTTCATAATTTTTGCGCTATAGGACTCAATACTTTTTTTTACCGCATCTTGATAAAGCACAGATTGAGTCAGTTCAATTTTTATTTCTGGACGAAGATAATGCAAAGTATTTCCCTGTCTTGGATACCTAATTTGAAATTCTTGATATCTATATTCATTTCTTTTCTTTTGACTCACCAAATCATAAGTTTGATCATTTAGAATATGATCGATAATCCGCTCTCCAAATTCTTTTCGCTGTTTCTTTTGCTGGGACTTTGACTTTTCAAGATACTCTTTGTTTGGAATCATTTTTAAATCAATATCTTCTGACATACGACTAGAGTTTTTTAAGTAAACCTTCGTCAAACATGTTCCTCCAGAGAACACGAGAATAAAATCATCACTGATCATTAGATTTTCTAATTTTCTCAAAATGTCGATAGTAAAGAATTCCTTTTCAACAATAGCTGTTGGTATAGGATTAGATATTTTGTAATAGCTTGATAAAGCTTGAGCAATATCAACAAATGAGGGGAAGGCCTTCATCTACTTTTCAATATAGAGTTGATATCGATCGACTCCAATTTTTCTTTGAAATCGATCATTGATGATCACATCCAAACGAGCGGGGATTTGCTCGCTTCCTTTTTGATAATCCTGAATTAGACTTCCATATTCCCAATCAACCTTTAATCGTTCTAACGCTTCGATAGCAATTTCCTCAAAAGCCCCGTCTATCATTATCTGTCCGGTATAGATATTTTTTCTTGTTTTAACATACAAGCCATAACCCAAGCGGATGAGTTTTTTCTCATCCATCAGCTCACGCAAAGCACGTCCAACTTGATCGTAGTCACCTAAGGCAGCAAAATTTTTTCTCAAAAAAACACGTTTTTTAGAACGCTTTATTTTCTCGAAAATTCTTTTTTTTAAACTTTTCCTCATTTTCTATAGGGTAACAAAAATACGACAATTATTCAAGCAAAAATACGACAATATTTTTTTACTATTCAATGTAAGCATTTAATATTACTATAATTTTACCCAATCAATATGTGTTTTTAATTTTATATTTTTATTTTTTAAAATTAAAGTTTTAAGAAAACTACCCTTAGGAGTCATATCTAGATAATTAAAACCGAATATTCAGAAGCTCTAATCCCCTCCCGCTATTCGCTCTTTTTCTAAAATCAGCTCATGCCCCTCTCACAAATTAAAACCGCGTTTTAATTTGTTCACTCCCGTGCGCAAAGCCATATACAATGGCTTTGCTACGTAAACACAAATAAAAAATGAACTAGCGCCAAAGGCGCGTAGTTCAAATCCCCAAATAGCACTTTATTTGAATGGAAGATGAACTTGAAATGTACCTTGTTCTAAAGGAAGAAAGTGGTACCCCCAAGGCTATACTTGCGTCAGCAAGTATAGCCTTGGGGTTCAAAGCCCTTAAGCCTGGCAATCATTGTAATTATAAAATAAAGTACTTGTGCGTACCGAAATCTAAAGAAAAGATGGTACCCCCAAGGGGATTTGAACCCCTGTTTTCGCCGTGAAAGGGCGGTGTCCTGGACCGGGCTAGACGATGGGGGCGCCTAAACAGCTTATCAAGCTGTTATCCTTATTCTGTTTTTTGGTGAGCCCGGTTGGATTTGAACCAACGACCCATTGCTTAAAAGGCAATTGCTCTACCCCTGAGCTACGGGCCCAAAACAGATTTCTGCTTATACATAGAACCTGGCAAATGCGCAAGGGAAAGCTGTATTTTTTAGCTCTTTTATTGACTTAGAAAATAGAATCCTCAATGATTCTTTCTTTTCTAGCTGGTCCTGTAGATATCATGCTAATTTTAGCCTCTGTCAAGGCTTCTATCCGGTCTAAAAAAATTTGAGCATTTTTGGGCAAGTCTTTTCTTGATGCACAGTTTTCTGGCAAACTCTCCCAACCTTCAAAACTTTCATAAACCGGTTCACATTTTTCTAAAATTCTCCAGTCAGCAATAAATTCTGTGTGCTCTTGACCATCAACTTTATAGGACGTTGCAATTTTAATTGTTTTTAAGCCATTTAAAACATCCAACTTTGTTACCACCAAATCAGTAATACCATTGACCCTAACCGCATGCTGCAAACACACTGCATCCAACCAACCGCAACGTCTAGGTCTACCTGTCGTTGCACCAAACTCATGGCCTTTTTCTTGAAGATACTTGCCATCAGTATCATTAAGTTCTGTTGGAAATGGACCTGAACCAACTCTGGTGGTGTAAGCTTTCATGATACCCACAACTTTATCAATATGGCTGGGGCCAACACCTGAGCCCGTACAAGCTGAACCAGCAATTGTGTTAGATGAGGTTACAAAAGGATATGTACCATGATCTACATCCAATGAAGTGCCTTGGGCACCTTCAAATAAAATATTTTGTCCAGCCTTTTTAGCGCTGTAAATGTAATGCGAAGTATTGCTAATGTGTGCTGTAACCCATTTACAATGCTCCTGAATTTTTGCAAGCATGACCTTACTATCTAAAGCTGGTTCGTTATAAACTTTGGTCAAGAGTTCATTCTTACCTTCAACAATAGCATCAAGCTTACTTTCAAACCATTTCATGGATAAAAGATCACCCATTCTTAAACCTTCACGAGCAACTTTATCAACATAACATGGGCCAATGCCTCTTCCTGTTGTTCCAATTTTAGCATCGCCGCGTTTTTTTTCTGCCGCTAAATCCAATTGTTTATGATAGGGCATAATAATATGTGCATTTTCACTGATTTTTAGGTTGTCTGGTGTAATATGAATGCCTGCTGTATGAAGCTGATCAATCTCCTGTTTAAGAACATCTAAATCAATCACCACCCCGTTACCAATCACACACACTGTATTTTCTCTTAAGATTCCAGAGGGAATGAGATGCAAAACAACTTTCTTGCCTTCTACCACAAGCGTATGTCCTGCATTGTTACCACCTTGAAAACGAACCACCAAGTCCGCTTGCTCAGCAAAAATATCAACGACTTTACCTTTTCCTTCGTCACCCCACTGGGCGCCAACAACAACTACATTTGCCATTTTTTTACTATTAACATGCATGTTAAAAAAGACTAGAAAATCTTTTTAAAAACAAAAATATAAGGCTCAAGGCACATTGACGCTTGCAACAGAATGAACCATGGATAAGTCAAGAATACTTGATAAACATTCTTTACTTAAGGCTTGATTCATCCGCACAATGGACACCGCTAGATCACTGTCTTTTTTAGTAGAAGATAAGCATAATTCTTCTATATTAATGCCTTCTTGACCAATCAAGGTTGCCCATGCTGCCAAGTTGCCGGGTTGATCTTGATTCTCAATGATCAACATATGTCCTTTTGGCTCAATCTCTAAATCATATCCGTTCCATGAAACCACCTTGAGTTGTTTTTGCCCTAAAAGAG
Organism: Oligoflexia bacterium; assembly: GCA_035326705.1. Lineage (NCBI taxonomy): Bacteria > Pseudomonadati > Bdellovibrionota > Oligoflexia > Oligoflexia bacterium. The sequence continues at coordinate 306,350 of DAOLES010000002.1, read as the reverse complement.
CACCTTCAACACAATATTTTGTTTGACCCGTGGTCATCAATTCTATTTTTATCCAATGGGTATAGTCTATTGAATCAGCATAGGCCGTGATTGAACTATGAATGTCTCTTTTTTGTGCTTGCAATTCAGCATTAACAAAATTAATTGAGTCTTGGCAGACAGGACGCAAAGCACCCACCAAGGCGGAAGCCTTTAGTGCCATTTGATCTTCATTGGACAAGCTCCCAGAAAAAGCAACATTGATGGACTGCAGAGGATCTTTGATGGTTTGAGATAGCATTGAAGCCATTTTTTCACTTAAGTCCAAAAGCTTACCCAGTTTTAAAAAGCTTTCTGGTAAAATGGCAGGCACATTAACGCCATTAACAACCAAATCTTTTTCTAAATAAACTTTTAACTGTTCAACCACAGCAAGACCAACATTATTTTGAGCTTCATAACTGGACGCCCCAAGATGCGGAAGAACAATAAGGTTTGCTAACTGTAATAACGGCGAGTCTTTTTCTAAAGGTTCCTGTTCATAGACATCCAACCCTACAGCATACAAATGACCTTTTTGCATTACAGTGACCAAGGCTTTTTCATCAATCAAACCACCTCTAGCTGTATTAATTAAGATGGCATTTTTTTTCATGGTCATCAGTTTTTCATGATTAAGAATATGATAACTTTCTTCAGTGAGCGCAAGATGCAATGAAACAACATCTGCTTGCTCAAGCGCTTCATCCAAATTGAGCTTTATGACACCCAATTTATCCATGCTTTCTTTAGCAATATAAGGGTCATAAGCAAGCACTTTCATACCCAAAGCCAAAGCTTTTTTGGCAACAGCTCTTCCAACATTACCAAAACCTAAAATAGCCAAAGTTTTACCCATGAGTTCATAACCCATAAAAGACTTTCTATCCCACTCTCCAAGCTTCATTTTTTGATTGGCTTGGGGGACATGTCTAGAACAAGCAAACATCAAAGCCACACTTAGCTCAGCAGCAGCATTAGCATTTTTAGCAGGTGTGTTCATCACAGCTATGCCTTTTTGCGTAGCTGCTACAATATCTATGTTATCGGTTCCCATGCCTGCTCTAACAATAAGTTGCAAATGCTTGCATTGATTTAACAGTTCAGCATCAAGCTGTGTTGCACTCCTAACAATAACAATATTGGCTTGCTCCTTAATCTGTTGAATTAAATGCTCATTATCTTTTTCTAAAAGTTCAATTCTTTCAATTGCTTGAAGTTGATCAACAATATGTTCTGGTAAGGCATCACAAATGAGGGTTTTCATATGAACTCCGTTGCAGCTCTTTAACAGCTTCGTCAATCGCTTCTGGATTGTAGTGTCTTTGATGTTTTATATATTCATCAATATTTTTTAACGCTTCTATCATATCGTTAGGATAACAATAGCCCATATGGGCAAATCGAAATAACTTCCCTTGCAACTCACCTTGTCCTCCAGCCAACCATAAATTATGTTCCTGTTTCAATTGTTTTAAAAACTGAGCTACATCAAAATCATCAGTTGTTAATACTGCGGTTAAACCCAATGCGGCATCATGGTCTTTATTAAATAACTTAAAGCCATGTGCTTTAAAATATGTTCTACTTACTCTTTGTAAAAACTGGTGTCTTGCATGAACGCTTCCCATACCCTCTTTTAAAAGCATTGTTAAGGCTTGCTGTAAACCAAAAAACAAAGAAACTGCAGGTGTATAAGCCGTATCTCCTGATTTCTGGGCTTTTAATTCTTTTTGAATAGAAAGATAATAAGATCTGCTGGACTTAAGCAATTGTGATGTTGCTTTTTCATTGAGTGATACACTTGCTAAACCCGGTGGACACATCAAGGCTTTTTGTGATCCACCTATCAAAACATCTATGCCATCATGTTCTAATGAAAATGGATAAATACCCAAGGCCGTAATGGCATCAACAATCAATAATGTATCTATTTTTTTTAACAACTTCCCAAGAGCATATACCGGATGAAAAACACCTGTAGAAGTTTCACATGCTTGCATCAAGACCGCCCTTGGCTTATGCTCTTTTACCCACTCAATCACTTCATGACTGTTGATTGCTTCCCCCCAAGGACAAACAAACTCTTTAACCTTCAAACTATAGTTCAAACAAATATCACGCCAGCGTTCACCAAACTTACCAGCATGAATCACAACAACTTCATCTCCAGTATTAAAAAAAGAGGCTACTGTTGCTTCCATAGCCCCAGAACCAGAACTGGTTAAAATTGTAGTTTGTGTATTTTCTCCCAACAGATTTTTAAAACGTTGCTGTATATCTAAATAACACTGTTCAAATTCCTGGGAACGGTGATGAATATAAGCCTGTGAAATTGCTTGTCTAACTGGTTCAGGAACGTGCGTAGGACCAGGAGTAAATAAACGAACATTTTTTTTTATATCATTCATAAAAATTACACCAACTGCTGTTGTAAAACATATAAGGATTCCAACATTTTTTGCATTTTTATATGGTCACCATGATTAAGCACGGCTGGGCCTAACTGAAAAATTTTTTCTATTTTATTTTGCTGGTCAATATTAAATAGGGCTTTTTGATCTAAATACATTCCCTGCACTTTTTGTAAAAGCTCTTTGAGTTGTTTTTCTGCCATATCTTTTGAATGTTGTGTTGATGCAAGTTTTGAATCAACAGAACGCTTAACTTGCTCAATTTCATCCACACTTAAACCATGCGACTGAATCCGTGGCTGATGTTTAACTTCTTTTTCTCCACTTTGTTTTGAATCAAGCTCTGTTTTTAAAATACCACTTTCATTAATAGAGAACGTCATATTAACCGATTTTTTATTTTGTAAGTTTTTAGTATCTAATTTTACTGCACCTAAATTTTTTGGTAGTGAATTTCCCTCAATTTCACCTTCATCAATAAAAAAAGTATGTTCTCTTTCTTCATCATTCAACTCAATTTTTACCGTTTTACTTAAAGGTAAGGCTTGTCCAGCTTTAAAAAGACGCTTCATACGTAAATTTTTTCGAATACTCATGCTTTGTGGCAAGACATCTTTTAAAATAATACTGTGTTTACGCTTTTGTGTTAATGCATCACCATACAATGCTGCACCTGCGGATACAATTTCATCCTGATTGATGATTTTTGCAGCAGTTCTACCAAAAAAGTTAGCCACCCTGTCCATCACCATTGGCATTTTACATTGTCCTCCAACCAAAACCACATCATCCAAGTCAGTCTTTTTTAATCCCGCTCTATCCAAACTTTGTTGAGCAATAATCAGGGTTTTTTCTACAATTGCTCTGCTCATGCTCTCAAGTGTTTGTCGATTGATTTCCTTTGAATAACTGACAACTTGGCCATTGGGCCCTTTTAAAAAAGGAAACTCCACTAAAACCTTACGGTGAACAGATAGTTCTTTTTTGATATTTTCGCTGGCACTACGAACCTTGTAAGTTAAAACCGCACTATCTTTGATATAAATTTTATGCTGTTCCCAAATATCTTGGCACAGATGCTCAAAAAGATGGTAGTCAATATCACTGCCCCCTAAGAAAGTATCTCCATAACTGTTTAAAACTCTAAAAGTATTGTTTTTTAGCTCCAACAAACTAATATCAAATGTTCCGCCGCCTAAGTCATAAACCGCTATATTCTTATTATCTTCCTGGTAATACCCATAGGCCATAGCAGCTGAAGTAGGTTCAGAAATTAACCGCTCTACTTTTAAGTTTGCTAATTCAGCAGCATCTAACATAGCTTTACGCTGTATGTTGTTAAAATAAGCTGGAACCGTCAATACTGAGTTGCTTATGTCCTGGCCCAATTCTTCTTTAAAAACATGCTTAATTTTTTGTAGGATAAAGCTTACAATTTGTTCAACACTGTAAGTTTTATCATCAATCAAGATTTTAACTTGGTTTCTTTCACCTTTGATTAAACGGTAAGGGTATTTCAATAAAGAATTTTGAACTTCAACATCTGTAAATTTACGCCCTAACATCCGTTTAACATCAAAAATGGTGTTTCTCGGATTGACTAAGGCTTGTCTTTGAGCGCTTTCTCCAACGTAAATCTCACCTTCAACGATAGACACAACACTGGGTAAGGTTTTTTTCTGTTCACCCAGAGACAATACATTCAACTTACCTTTTTTATCAACATACGAAACACTGGTATTGGTAGTGCCTAAATCAATTCCAACTAGCATTGCAATAATTCTACATCATCTTAAAAAAATAGTAAGTTTTAAAATTGTTAGTGAACAAGTTAATCTTACAAACTGAGGTAATTTCAGTTACTTTTAGGATGAAATTTTTTATAGACGTTTTGTAAATGCTGCAAGCTGGTTTGTGTGTAAATCTCAGTGGTTTGCAAATTCTCGTGTCCTAAAAGCTCTTGAATTAACCTTAAATCTGTACCTCTATTGAGTAAGTGAGTGGCAATACTGTGTCTTAAAACGTGTGGACTCGTATGACTTTGACTTAAGCAGCTCATGGCCAATTGGTTTAGTACATAAAAAACCCCCCGAGTGGTCAGTCTTTGTCCACGCATATTGTTAAACACGGATGAAACAGTCTGACTTGCTTTTTGATTGCGCATCTCCAACAAATGTTCTAATGCTGGTTTGGATATAGGAATAATCCTTTGTTTTTTACCTTTACCTAATACTTTTACTTCAGCAGTTTTTAAATCAATATCCAACCAATTCAAGGCCACCAATTCTGACACTCGCAAACCAGAACCATACAACAATTCTAAAATAGCTTTATCTCTTGTTTGGGTTTTTTCTTTAAATTTGGCTTGATACAGTAATTCCAATACTTTTTCTTCACTTAAAACAACAGGAATCTTCTTTTTGACTTTAGGCCCTTCAATGGATTCATAAAATTTTTCTTTTATCCAGCCTCTCATATATGCATATTTAAAAAAGGTTTTTAAGCTGGATAAAATACGGGCTCTAGATTTACCGCTGTGGCTTCTATGCATTTTACCCATATAATTTTGTAAATGTTTTTTATTTACTTTTCTGAGCGCAATAAGGTCAATAGAACTGAGTGTATCTTGCGCCAAAACATACATAAAAAATGACTCTATATCTTTGCTGTATGCCCTATGCGTATGCTGGGACAACTTTCTTTCATACAAGATATAACTAGAAAACTGTTCTAAGCAATTCACTCAACAACTTTAACATAAAACATTCAAAAGGTACGGTTTACTTAGCCCAGGTTAGAAAAAATCAGACCACATCAAAGGTACTAAAAGGTACCGGCTACCTTTGGGTACCATTGGGCAAAGTGTTCTTTAGCTCTCTTATAATGAGCAATTCTTCGGTCTTTTTTTCTTAGCTTCTTTTTCAGCTCCAGGGGTGGGAACAAACCAAAGTTGGTGTTGATGGGGGCAAAATCACCATGCAAAGGACCTTCGGTTATATAACGAATCAAAGCTCCCATAGCAGTTTCTTTGGGAGGAACAGTTAAGTCTTGATTAGTTAAACGGGCGACAAGCGATAAGGCGGCCCACTGGCCCATGGCCGCAGATTCAACATAACCTTCAACTCCTGTTATTTGACCGGCAAAATAAATGTTGGGTTGGGCTTTAAGCTGTAAACTAGAATTGAGTAAGTCTGGAGAGTCTATGTAAGTATTTCTATGCAAAGACCCCATTCTTACAAATTCTGCTTCTTGTAAGCCCGGAATTTTCCTAAAAATACGTTTTTGTTCTCCCCATTTCATGCGAGTTTGAAAGCCAACCATGTTGTACATGGTGGTTGGGTCATTTTCTCTACGCAACTGTAAGACGGCATAAGGTATTTTTCCTGTTTTAGGATCAGGTAAACCAACGGGTTTCATTGGACCAAAAGCCAAGGTTTGATCACCTCTATCTACAATCACTTCAATAGGCATGCAGGATTCAAAACATTTTAACTCTTCAAAATTATGTGCTTCTACTTTTTCTGCAGCTTTAATATCAGCAATCAAGGTTTCGTACTGTTCTTGATTCAGAGGGCAGTTTAAATAATCATCATTATCTTGTTCATAGCGGCTGGCAAAATAACATTGCTCTAAATCAATAGAGTCTGCTTCAATAATAGGGGAAATAGAATCATAAAAATAAAGCGAATCCCTATTTAAATACTGCTTCATTTCTTCAGCAAGTGCATCTGACGTCAATGGTCCTGTAGACAAAATATAAATTTCATCGGCATTGATTTTTTTAAGCTCTTCTCGTTTAATTGTAATTTTAGGATGCTTGCTTATTTTATGGGTAACGTAACTTGCAAACTGCTCTCTATCAACGGCCAATGCTTTACCCGCCGGAACCGTTGAATGTGCTGCTGCCTCTAAAACAATAGAGTTAAAGGCTCGCATCTCATCTTTTAAGATTTTACCGGCACTAAACTCATTATCTGCTCCTAAAGAGTTGCTGCAAACAACTTCAGCAAACTTATCCGTCTCATGCGCCGGTGTTTTAACTTTGGGTCGCATTTCCCATAAAGTTACCAAAAACCCTTTTTCTGCGAGTAAAAAAGCTGCCTCACTGCCAGCCATGCCAGCACCCACTACATTTATTTTTTTATCCATTAAATCTTACTCCAACTTCCATCAAATTGACGTGCTATTAAACCCATTTGCTCTAAATCTACCAAGGCTTTAAGCAAGTCTTGATCAGAAACCTTGAGTTTGGTTTGCAATATCTCATCAAAAAGTTCTGCTTCTTTAGCCAATTGTTTCATAATACTATTTTGCAATGGATCAAGCTTATTGTTTAACTGTTCTTCATCCTCTTGATTTGAATTCAATAAAACACCATAATCTTCTAAAATGTCTTGCGCAGACAACACTATTTTTGCTCCTTGCGCTATTAAAAGGTTGGGCGTATACGCTGTTGGAGAATCTATCATTCCCGGAACTGCATAAATTTCTTTATTGTTTTCTAAGGCTAACCTAGCCGTAATTCCAGCACCGCTTTTTTTTGCTCCCTCTACCAATAACAAGCCTTGAGCCAAACCAGCAACAATTCTATTTCTCTGCGGAAAGTAATAGTTTTTTGGTTTTTCATCATACAAATATTCCGTTAGTAAACAACCTGTGGTTAAAATTTTCTGGGCTAAAACTTCATTTTGTTGGGGGTAGCACATGCCTAAGCCATGCCCTAAAACAGCTACCGTTGGTTGCGCCTGGTCAACGGCATTTTGATGGGCAATGGTGTCTATCCCTGCTGCCAACCCACTAAGCAATACCAAGCCATGCTGGCTCAACTCTCTACATAAGCTTTTAGCAACACGTTGACCGTAGCTTGATGGACGGCGGGTACCAACCACTGCAAAATAATGCTTGTACTGTTTTGGCAAAACACCTTTACCAAATAAAACCAAAGGCGGATCGGCAATTTGCTTCAAGCTCTCTGGATAAATATCATCCGCATAACTCATCAACCAAGCACCATTGCGCTTAAGTTTCTCCATCTCTTGTTTGGCTTGATCTAAAGGTAAATCCGGTAAATCTTTTAAGATTTTATCAATCTGTTCATTTGGATGCTGTTTAGATCTTAAATGTTGCAGCAAAACATCCATCCCTCCACAATGCTGCAAAAGCTGGTGTTTTTTAAGCAAAGATAACCCAGGCAATAATGAATACGCTAACCAATAAACATGCTGCACATCCGATAACTATGCTTTATGTTATTATTGGTCAAGTTCAGGGTCACAAATCTTAACTTGACGACCCATAGCAAAACAAACTATACAATGCTATGCGTTATTTATTGATATTGACTTTTTTTATATCCTTGAAAAATATCTATGCTCAAAATTTACAGCAATGGCCTAAACTTTTAGTTGATGCCATTACGGAGCTTAGATCTAATATAAAACCTGAACAATATGGTTTTGCTTTAAATACCCATGACATTTCTATTCATAACAATTATCGTGGCAATTACTTTACAGTTCATGATGATTTTTCAGAAGTTATTGACGGATATGAGTGTTATGGACAAGCCGTATATATAAAAAATTATTTAACTGATTTTTTATCAGATCACCCTAACAATCATAGCATTCAAATTAATCTGGTTGCAGGGAAAGATGAATTAAATCTATGGTCAAATCACAGTTTTGTTCAAATCAACTTTGATGGAGAAGATTATATCATTGATTTTACCCCGCCTTTTCATCTACGAATGCCCTCTACACAAGAATCATTTACTTTACCTTTACAGCATCAAATCAATGAATCTTTAAACAACGGTGAACTTTTTTTTAGAAATCACCAACAAGAAAGAAGAATGCAGATTGAAGCCTTGGGAGCGCTCTATCAACACACTTACCCCTATAAATACATAACCATAAATCAACAAAATTTTCTTTTTAGTCTATCTATGCTCAGGGACACTGAATTAGACACTTACTATATTATACTCAAGGCCGTTACACTTCCTAGACCAGATTATAAAAACATTCAATCCAAAAAGCAGTTGAACCTTATTCAAAACACTTCAAATCAAAATGTATTAAGCATAAGCAGACAAATTGATTTTTTTAATCATGAGATATTCTCTGGCCAAGTTAAAATTTTAGAAAAAAATTTAACCTTGGTTGATAACTTTGATGATTTATATTTACAGGCAATAGAAAGCTTAGATCTCTTTATAAATAAGCTCTATATTAATTAATGCAAAAAATGGATTACTCAACAAAGGTTTTTAAAATTTCACCCACTTCAAGTGCGTCTCTAACATCTGTTACATAAGCCATTGAACTATTTTTATACACTTCAACCACAACAAGCTTTCCATAGGTCAGTTCAGGCAAGTCTGCATTTTCTTTTGCTGAAATCAAAGGGTCACCCTTTCTCACAGCATACAGTATTGTCCCAGGTTTTAACTGACTTTTTTCTCCTTCATCTATAAAAACATAATCGCCATCTCGAATCATGATTTGTTGATCCGTTACACCCAATATTTTTGATTTAACTCTGTCATTGCTTGTTGTAATATCAAAACTTATAATTTGTGGCTGATACGCAATCAACTCAAAGTTACGTCTCACTTCATTATCACTGCTGATAATAACTGCCTCAATGGTGTTTGAACCTACAGAATTCACTTCAATGACCGCATTTTTGCGAATAATTTTACCGTACAATCGTCCCGCATGCGCATTTTGACGGGCATGCAATTCTGAGATTTCTTCTATAACATAAAAACGATCGCCTTTTTTAGGCATGGCTACCCCAGGTTTCATTTTGATATATACAATGTCACTTTCTGTTAACTCTTCTTTATTGGCCAAAGCATGGCTGATATGGCCTTGAGTTTGTAATGTATTTTCTGTTAAGAAAAAGATGGGCCTAAGAACCATTTTTGAACCATCATTGTACACAATGGTACTTCCAGAAAAACCTCCCTCACCTGCATACGTACTGTTATCATAGTCATTACTTCCATCATTATCATCAAAGCCATCTTTATTGCTAAAACCCATATCAGGGTAACTACGGTTAGAACCTTCATCAAAATAAAGTTTATCCCCAGGATAGATTAAATGCGGATTCTCAATATAGGTATTCAATTTCCAAAGCTTTGGCCAATACCAGGGATTGTCTAGCAAACGATCACAAATATCCCAAAGCGTATCTCCTTTAACAATAATATATTCCCCTGTTTGATTAGGAATATTGCGCAAAGTTCCTGGGCGTTGGACAGAAGATTCTCCTTGAGGACCTATCACTTCAATATCAGAGTATTCAGGAATACTGTTAGTTTGTTGTTCTTGTTCGTCTTGTTGAATTGATCCCAGTTCCTGTTCTTCTTGTTGTTCAGGTTGACTTTGTGGAAGTGGAGAGTTTAATGCTTGGGCAAAAAGTCCAAATCCAAAAAAGACCAGCCCAACTAAAATAGTTTCAAATGTAAGTTTCATGCCTCATACAATTGTCTCTTAAAGCGAAAACTTATACAAGTTTAGTTAACAAGTTTGGCTAAAAATTTTTTCTTTGCTTTTTGGGTACTGGGATGTCCCGGAAAAGTTTTAATCAAGTTCAACAAGGCTTGTTTGGCTTCATCTTCTTGCGATGTTTTAATCAAACAAGATGTTTTTTTATACAAAGATTCAGGAATTTTATTCTCTTGCGGGTATTCCTTAAGAACACGTTCATAATAAAACAAAGCTTGTGGACAGTTGCTTTCATTGTAATAAGATTCAGCTAACCAAAACAAAGCATTATCAGCATACGTATGTTTTGGATAATCTTGTAAAAAGTCTAAAAAACTTTTTCTTGCCGTTTTATACTCTCCTACCTGATAGAGCTTGTAGGCTGAATTGTATAAATTGATGGCTTTATCTGTTTTTTTAGCACTGGTTTTTACTGTTTTACTTTTTACATTTGAATTTTTATTTTTTAAATCCGCATTGGTCCACTTGGACTGAGTCGCAGTTTTTAATTCACCCACCCCTAAAAAGTTTTCTGATGCCACTTTAAGTGATGCATTGGTTTGGCTATTGTTCAGGGGGACATAGTCAGATTTTTCTTGTTCTGACTTTACTTGCAAAGTCTCCATGGTGTCGCGCATAATATTCATTTGATCTGTGACATGATCTAAACGATTTTCTAAAACTTTTATCTGGGTTTGCAAATCATCTATTTTTTTTGCGTCTTCAATCCCGCTGACAGCAACTGTTTTTTGTGCACATGCGCTCATAAAAAATAGCATTGTCGCACTTATGATGGGTAGAGTTTGATTAATTTTTTTCAACATGCTGCAATCTCAAACTACCAAATACGTGACTGAAGATGACCTTCTCGTCGAATCAAAACATCAACCAATGCTTTTTCAAAATAATTGGAACTCTGTAGAATTTCAGGGTCAACTTTGCTTTGGTAGTGTTTACGGCCTTCTTCAATCTCTTCATTTAAAACTTCAAATAAATTATCTTCAACAATGCCTTTTTTAATTTTATCTTCATTATATAAAGCAATGTCTGAAGCAATAGCTCTAGCCAAACGATTGGCTGCCTCGTTATCTTTAATTAAACTCATAATGCTACTGATCTCCGCTTAAGCTTGTTCAAGTTCTGTATTCCAATAACTATAATCTACCACATTGAGAAAAGGTTTCCACTCTGCATAAACTTTTTTACGCATTGAAAAAAACAAACTTTCTTTCCAGTTAGGCGCTTTAGGTTGTTTAAGTAGTTTCATGCCAGCTTCACTTGGAGTGCGACCTCCCTTTTTTAAATTACACTTGATACAACTACAAACAATGTTTTTCCACGAGGTAATACCTCCTTTAACCCTAGGAACAACATGATCTAAATTAAGTTCTGATTTAGGAAGAACTTTGGCACAATACTGACAAGTGTTTTGGTCACGCACAAAAATATTATGCCGACTTAACTTAACTGTATTGCGGGGCATTTTATCATAGACTTGCAAAACAATAACGCGTGGAATTTTAATCACCTTATCCACCAAACCCAAACCAGATTCATCTTGGGCAATACTTAATTCTGCCCATGACTCAAAATCAAAGGTCTGAAAATTTTCATCAACAATTTTAGCAACATCCATGTAGATCATGCAAATTGCACGTTTTAAGGAAGTGATGTGAATAGGAGAAAAGCAGCGGTTTAGCACTAAAACTTTAGACTCTGCCAAAACCCCAGTCAAACCATAAACTCCATAATTATAGAGAAATTTAAGACCATATACCTCTATTGTCCCTATTTTTACGCTTTAGGTCAAGTTCTAGACAATTAAAGGTTGCAGACTTGATATGGTTCAAAAATAGAATTGTAGTTTACGCTTGAAGTGTTACAGGTCATATCAGCCTCACCAATAAAAAAGTTTGAATCTATAGATACTATTCTTACTTGAACATCACAGTTGGCTTTGCCTTTAACGTAGGCCATAAATCGCTGATCTGTAGCATTATTTAAATCTATAAAATAAAGTGTTTCCTGACAGGTGTTACCGTTATAATGATTAGTAAAAAAACACTCTTTTGCATCATCTCGCTCGGACTGGTTACTGGACTGGTCTACAACACCACAATTAACTCCATCAAGATTTTCTAAATCCATTTGGTAATTGTTCAATAGATTATTGAAACTACGAATTGGTGAAAAAAGACTAGGATTTCCTGTCCCTGTCCCACAGGAGTAAATATAGGCTACCAATGTTATACTAATTATTTTTGCTATATATCTATTCATCATCCTTATCCAATCGAAACAGTTGTATAGAAAGCTGATAAACTGCATCATATTTTTTTGATGCGATAAACATTTTATCTAAATGATCCCTAAACTCATGAATCATATCAAATGCTTTAGGTAAATCTTGCTTATTAACGGCGACAGTTAATGTTGAAAAACAGCGCTCAACATCACTTTGCTCTTTAAGCGCATCTGAAGCAATTTTCAAGAGATGTTGATAGTAATCATAGACTCTACTTGATTTTATTAAATTTGGGGTTTGCATGCTTTGCTGAACTGATTTGTAGTCTCCGTCACTATTTTTCTTAATCAGGTTAAGGTCTTCAAGCTTTTTTAGTGCAGTTTTCACTTGCTCTGGACTGAGGGCATAATTTAGTTTTTTTGCAATTGACTTTGGACTTTGTTGTTTAAAGTTAAGCAAGATAAGTTCTTTAATCACTAGGGTATAAAAAGATGCATAAACACCGTATTGATCTTTTTGCAGTAAATTTTTTTGGTTCAGATCAAGAACAGCCTGCATTTGTTTTTGATAAAAAATAATATCTTTTTCAGTTTTAGCTTGATTGAACAAAACTAGATTTTTAAAAAACTCAGCTTGTTTTTCATCAAACTCTAAAGCTTCACAAAAACCTCTTAAATTCTTGTATGTAAGATTCCGCCGTCCATCCATAATTAATTTCATATAATTGGGTGAATTTAGACCTGCTTTTTCTGCAAAAAGTTTATACGTAAAAGCTTTTGAATTTAGTTTTTTGAGTTGATAGAAATCTTGTAAGAAGTTTCTATAATTTGTATATGCAAATAGGTTGATATCTTTCATAGTAACTATTGTCTTAGTATAGCAGCAAAAACCTTCTTTTATGTAATATCTAAAGTCTATTTTTTAACATTTGTTAAAAAAAGCTCTCAAAACGGTTAATTTAATCACAAACCAAGCTTAATACTATTTATAATCTTAGACATGAAACAATCCTCAGAGATGGAAAAGGAAAAAATTATGAAGATAACTTTAACTGTTTTTTTAAGTTTTATGTTTTTGGCATCTTGTTCTGATCAGTCCACTTTTAGTATCAATACTGAAGAACTCGATAGTTTTGAATATTATAGTGGCGGTGGATTTATCCCTTTTGGATTTGTAAACCATAACAATATTACAATTAATCTTAAAGAATCTATAATTACTGGAGGTATTCATAACTCAGACAACACTGAACTGTGTTCAATCAACTATGCCTTAAATATGGATATGATTCATAGCTTAATTGCTGCCATTGATTCAGCAAACTATGCAACAGAGTATGGTCCCGTATACTCTGCTGATGGTCCAAATGCTTATGTTATCGTCTCTGGGCAAAAAATATATTTTTTTACTGGCTCAACACCCAATCAGACATATTATAAATTTATAAACGGTAGCGGACAAACCATGCATGATCTAATCAAGACCTTCATTGAAAATGCTAGAAATGAAACTCCTGGATGCGATCCTTAAAAATTTCATTTCATTAAAATAACAAAAAAAACAACACACTCATTTTTCACATTAAAGTTTGTTGCAAGACTTCACAATGAATCAATATTTTAATGTGTTTCAACCAGAATGAGAAGGGAAAGGAAATAATGAAAAAAACAATACTTTATATAATAACATTATTCTTAATAAGTTGTGGGCCAAAACAACTGAAGCTCCCAGATAAAATCTTTTCTATCTCAGCTCAAAGATACCCAGGTCCATTCAGTATGCTTGATGAAATCTATTATTCAATTGATTTTGATTTAGAACACAATCAGATCTTATTATCAGGCTACAGGTTTGAGCGCATAGATGGTGGAGGATTCCCTGGAAATCAAGTGAACATATGTGAATATAGTATTGAAATGCAACCTCAAGCAAAAACAACACTCAATACATTATTACCAAAAATAAAATATCAAATATTCAAAAGCAATGAATCTTTTATAGCTTGTGATCCTGGCTCATCAAATAGTCTTTCTTTTAATGGAGACTTGTATATTGACAATGATTTGGGTTGCGGCGGAGGTGGTACAGTTTTCGTAGAAAGTGATTTTGTCTGCGATCTATACAAAACGCTCATTGAAGCATCCAGTGAACTGATGAATCAATGCCAAAATAATTTGTCAGGTCAAGATCAAGCCATGTTTATCCAAGCCAGGTCAGATTTTCACAAACCAAATTACTGTCAGTAAACCTAAAACTCGAGGTGTTTTTTTTAGATGTATTGTATCAAAACACAGCCTTGCACCTAAAAAATAGGTCTGGAATTTATACTTATATATTTTTAATTAGGTCTGATGCCAGCATGTATAAATTGGGAGCCTTTGGTTGGATCAGTTTTTCTTTGAGGCTTTTGTCATTGTCCAAGATATTTTGCGTTCTGTACAAGAGCAACATCTCCAAAAGCTCTCTAAGCTCACGTTTACGACTGCGTAAAATCTCTTGTTCTGATTTTTGTTCCTGCTGTAAAAAAACTCTGTGTTCTTCAATGGCTGTCCATAATTCATCTACGCCTTCACCATTGGTGGCTTGGGTTTGAATGATTTTTGGCTGCCATGCGCTTTTATTGGATCCCATTGAAAGCATGGATTCAATATCAAACACCACTTGGTCTGCGCCGTCTCTATCTTTTTTATTCACCACGTATACATCTGCAATTTCTAACATCCCTGCTTTAAGTGCTTGAATGGCATCTCCAGCTTCAGGGACCAAAACCACAACCGTGGTATCCACGACTTCCACTACAGAGGTCTCACTTTGGCCAGCGCCCACGGTCTCCACCATAAGTTCTTCTAAACCAAAAGCAGATAAAATATGAATAAAGGCACGTGTCGCAAAAGAAATACCCCCGGTTTTACCGCGGCTACCCATACTTCTGATGTAGACATTTTCATCGCCACTGTGGCGTTGCATACGGATTCTGTCGCCCAAAACCGCTCCACCGGTAAAAGGGCTGGTTGGATCAACCGCAACCACACCCACTTTTTTATTTTGATCCCGCAAATGTTTGATGGACGCATCTACCAAGGTGCTTTTACCCGCTCCTGCTGGACCGGTTATCCCAACACTAGGAGCTTGTTGACTTTTACCCCATAATAACTCCAAAGCGTCAAAAGCTTTTGGACTTTGTTCTTCTACAATAGATAACAAACGCGCTAAAGCCCGTCTGTCACCCTCTAATAATTGCTTTACGAGTTGTTCCATAAGCTATGAATAGAGTCAAAAAACGCTTTACCTTGATCACAGCCTAAAACAGCTTCACAACAGCGTTCTGGATGCGGCATCAAACCCATCACCTGTTTATTTTCACTGATTAAACCGGCAATGGCATGTTTTGAACCATTGACATTGCTTGCTTCATTGAGCTGACCATCTTGATCACAGTATCTTAAAACCACTTGTCCTTTATCTTCTAAAATTTTTAAGGTTTCTTCATCTGCATAGTAACGACCATCCGCATGCGCAATAGGCAGTTGCACAACCTGTTCTTGCTGATATTGATTTAAAAAAGGGTTATCATTATGTTCAACCTTAAGATAAACCTTGTCACTGATAAATTTTGCTTCCTTATTGCGTGTCAAAGCACCTGGCAACAACCCTAGCTCCAATAATATCTGAAAACCATTGCAAATCCCTAAAACATGACCTCCAGCAGCAATAAAGTCTTTAATATTTTCTAAGGCCGGTGAAAATTTGGCCATGGCTCCAGAACGCAAATAATCACCATAGGAAAAGCCTCCTGGTAAAACCAAAAGATTGTAATCATCTGCTGCCAAACTTTCATCGTGCCAATGGTACTTGGTCTTAAGACCCATAAGATTTTCAAAAACATGATGGGTTTCTTGATCACAGTTGGTTCCAGGAAAAACCAAAACCCCTACCTGCGCTTTTTTTGCTTGCAGTATTTCCATACCCGGCAATCTAGAATCTTTAACCGTTTTGGTCAAAATATATTGGAGCTTTACCGCATTTTATGTACAAATACTGCATGTTAATTGTTGGCATCACTGGCGGTATTGCTTGCGGAAAGAGTATGGTTTCCAATTACTTGCTGTCTTTGGGTTACCCCGTGATTGATGCGGATGAAGAAGTCAAGGCTCTCTACCAAACTCAAGAGACCAAAGATTTTATCCTCAACACTTTTGGAACCCTTGATAAACGAGAACTCAGAAGCATTGTTTTTAATGATGCTAAACTCAAACGAGTGCTTGAACAGCATTTACACCCCAGGGTTTATCATAATATTTTGCTTAAAATTCAAAAGCAACAACGCCAAAATCAGGCTCCCTTCTTGTTTGTGGTGATTCCTTTGCTGTTTGAATCCAGACATCTTTACCCCTTTGATCACGTTTGCTGTATATCCTGCAGTCCACAAGTGCAGTTACAGAGATTAATGGCAAGAGACTCGCAAACTGCGCAAATGTCACAAAAAATCATTGATCAACAACTTCCCTTGGCTTACAAAGAATCCCAATCTAATTATGTAATTCACAACAATCAGTCCCAGGATCAGCTTAAACAAGACATTGACTCTTGGCTAAAAAAACTAATGTAAGATTGATAGGCTTTTTTTTGATACCAAACTACCAAAAGGTACCTGCTACCTTTTGGCTAAACTGGATGAATTAAGCTTGAATGTCCCAGCAAAAAATAACAGCGCCTAAATTTTGCACAACAAAAGCACATGTTTTTTCTTTATAATTTTAAATACTTACACTCAATAATGCTTGGCATGCTTCTTGTTATATAGTGGGGTATGGATGAGAAAATGACAATGAATGCTAAAATTAAAACAATACTAACTTATGGGGTGTTGGCTATTTCTATTTTAAGCCTCAATTTTTGTGCACCACCTGTTCCCGATTATGGTTCAGGTATTCAAAAGCTGTATGGCAATGCTAACCCTTCAGATGCATGGAACACGTACAATGCCCAAGTATGCGCTGACATGGGTGGCTTTGTTGAAGCAGATGGTAGTTGCTCTACAACTTATACTGCTGCTGGTTTTACCGATGAATGTGAAAGTCCAAGCTCACAAGCACAAGTTTTGGCCTGTAACGAGCAAGACGGGGTTAAAGACAATGGTGGTCAATTCTGGGGGGCTGTATTGGCCGTAATGGGAAAAGAAGTCCTCAATGTTGTCCAAGATTTAAAAAATGAAAATATTCATGGTCAATGGCTAAAAACCTACACCAAAAAAGTTTTAAATGTAACCAGCCCCAATGGCACCCCATTAGATGGTGAAAGTAGCCTTAACCCTGGTGCTTTAAAAAAACATCGTTTGTTTTTTAGAAAGTACCCCAGCCAACAAGGCGTGGCTTCTTTACAGTTTGAGTTGGAAGCCAAAGGGGATAGCATTGCCACTTTAAAAAATATTGAATATGGCAAAACCTTATTAATGTGTTTAAATGCCGCTTATGGCCATGATGCCAGCAATGATAACAGCGTAAGTGATACACGCATTGCACTTCAAATGCGGGCCAAATACAACTCACATGAAGCCCCTGTAAAAATCAGCCAACAAGATTTTTACAATAACTGTAATCAACCTTCACAAGAGCAATCTTACATTGCATTCCAATTGCATGGCGCTACAACCTACCATGTTTTTCCATTCAACCCTAAAGACATGGGATTCAGTAAAGCCGGCAACAACAATAATATTGGTTCTAGCAACAAGTACACCATTGAGGTGAATGGTCAAAGCAAAGAAATGCGCTACTATGCTGCTCAAAACCAATTAGATTTAGGCATGAATGGCAACAACGTAGCCAGTGCCATGTTTACTGATGCTGAATTTGGCACCACAGCCACCAACAACCAAGTATTAAATAATATCTCTCAAGGTACGAGCTCTTCAGAAAACAACTACAGCTCATTTAGTAACCGACAAGAGTTTCAAAAACAATATTTGCATATCACCACTGGCACTGACAACAATGAAAGAAAATTTTGTAATGCCAACAGTGCGCAAGTAGGCTGTTAAAAACTATTCATAAAACTTTTATCAAGAGGGGTATACCTATAAGGCATACCCCTTTTTTATAGCTGCCTACCAAAAACCATCTAAAACCTTTGCAAAATTGATTTTGAAAGATTATTTAACTTTATAAAATAGTTGATGGTTGCTGATTGAAAAGTTTTTTCTGTGTGAAGGATATTCAGCCAAGACTCTAATTCACCCGCTAGCTGTTCCAATAAAGCTAAATCTTCACGATCAAACTTTGATTCTATATATTTATCAACCAAGCCTGCAATATTTGTATCTAAACCAACCAACTCACCGCCATGATAATCAACAATTTCTTCAGGAAATGGAGTTTGCCTTAAAACAAACCATTCATGCTCAATGCTTGCTTTTTTCATAAATCCTTAACATTAAGATCGTATTTTTTGAGCAAGCGTTGCACGGATTTTCGATCAATGCCAGCTTGTTTGGCTGCTTTGGAAATATTTAAATCATTCTTTTTAAGCAAATCAATCAAATAATCTTTTTCAAAGGATTCCACCCAACGTTCTTTGGCCTCTTTAAACGGCAAATCACTATCCACAGATGATCCAGAAGCAACAGAAAATCCGGTATTGGTATCCCCTCCTGCACTGCCGCCCGTAATATAATCTGGTAAATGCTCAACCATGACTTCATGGCCTTCACAAAAACTCATGGCTCTATCAATGGCATTTTTCAATTCCCTGATATTCCCTGGCCAAGCATAATTTTCTAACAACTGCTTGGCATCATGACCTATGGATATAATTTTTTTGTCTGGATTATCAGATTTGGCCAATTCAAAAAAATGGTCAATCAACAGTTTGATATCATCTTTGCGCTTACGCAAAGCTGGTAAATGTACTTCCACAACCGACAACCTAAAATAAAGATCTTCTCTAAAATTCCCTTTTTTAACTTCTTCTTTTAAATTGCGATTGGTTGCTGCCACCACTCTGACATTAACTTTTTTGCTTCTATCCGCACCCACTCTTTTAATGTCACCACTTTCAAGTGCTCTTAAGAGCTTAGGTTGTAAATCAATAGACAATTCACCCAGCTCATCTAAAAATAAGGTTCCGCCATCTGCCAGTTCAAACGCCCCTTGCCGGGTTGCCGTGGCACCGGTGAATGAACCTTTTTCATGGCCAAACAATTCTGACTCAATCAAGTTTTCTGCAACCGCGCCACAATCAAAAACAATAAACGGTGCTTTATTGCGTTTGGAAGTGTCATGAATGGCTTTGGCCACCAGCTCTTTACCGGTACCGGTTTCACCGGTAATCACCACTGAGACATTGGTGGGGGATACTTTATCCAAAACTCCAAAAATTTTACGCATACCAAGAGACTTACCAATAAGACCGGCATAATGATCATTTTTGGAAGGATAGATTTCTAACTCTTGATCTTGCGGGGTAAATTGAATACTGCTTTTACCAATTTTAATAATAGATTGTGGTGATAAATACGCCTCTTTAATTTTTAATCCCCCCACATAGGTACCATTGGTAGAATCCAAGTCACGGATGAGGTATCCCTCTTTCATTTTAATAATTTCTGCATGCTGTCTTGAAACTGTATCGTCTTTAATCTGAAGGTCACAAGTTTCAGCTCCACCAATCAATATCCTACCTTTGTCAATCTCATGTGTAGATGCTTTTTCATTTTTATCAGTTACAACAATTTTACACTTGGGTAGCATGAGCATGGTGGGTTGCTCACCAGAACGAATAATTTTTGTATCATTGGCCATACCCTTCAGTGTACACATTTTTTTAAAAGAAGAAATAAAAAAGTGGGGAATAGATGTCGCACAGATAAAAAGCTATAAAACCAGCTTTTTAATTTGGACATTGGCTGAAGATGTTTGCCACATGCTTTGGTGCTTTTCATTCATTAAATACAAAATAAGGTCATCTCTAAGACGTTTGGCCATGGGACTTAATTTTTCAGAAAAATCTACGGCCAAACCAGATTGCCCACCTTCAAATAAGCTGTCTTTTACTCTAATAATTTTTGCTGTCACAGGTGCTGAGATCACACCATTGGAAAAAACAAAATGATAATCCATTCCCACATTTTTTAAATTGTTGGTTTCTATATAGGCTCCGGATCGCGACAAATCTCTAATCATACCAAAGTTTAAACCTTTGGCATCTTTGGTGTACACTCCAATTTTACTTGGAAATCGACGAGATAATCTTTTTTCATGCGTAAACATTGCCAGAGCATCCTACCATATTGCAACGCAGTGATGCTACATTTTTTCTGTTTTTTTTGGAGCAGAATTTAACACCTTGAGAATAGTTATTCTAACCAATCTAAAGGATCTATCGTTAAACCTTTTTGTCTCAGTTCAAAGTACAAATGGTCACCATAAACTGTGCCAGTGTCCCCTACATAACCAATAACATCGCCAACAATGGTCATTTGGTTTTTATCTTTAAATACTTTACCCAGGTGAGCATACAAAGAAAAGTAGCCATCCCCATGATCTAAAATAACCACCCTACCATAGCCATCAAACCATCCAGCATAAACCACTCTACCGTCATGAATGGCTGTTACTTCTGCATCTTTTTTTGCTCTAATTCTAATACCTTTGCGGTATAACTTAACTTTCAGTTTTTGATCAAAGTAGGCCCCATATTTTTCAAACACTTTTCCGTCCGTTGGCCATGGCAAATCACCTTTTAATTTAGCAAACTGGCTATCCGCAGTGTTTTTTGACTGTAAAGATCGCATCAAGCGATTCATTTTTTTCTCAGCAATTTTTAGCTCAGCGATGTTTTTTTCATAAAATTCTTTTTGACCTAAAACACGTTTAAGTAAAGCATCTTTTTCAGACCTTTGTTGTTTTAGTTTTTTCTCAGTTGCAGCCAACTCTCTTATGCTTGCTTGTTGTTTATCTTTTTCTAGTTGCAACTTATTTTGTTGTGATTGAAGTTGCGCTAAAAGGGCTTCACTTTGCAAAAGCACGTCATAATTATGTTTGTACCAAAGCTTGTAAACTCTCTCATTTCGCCTTGCCCATTGAACCTCATCAAAATTAAATACATCTAAGGCCTCTTGTGGTTTGCCATATTTATACGTATTCTTGAGCTGTTTGGATATTTCTTGATCCAAAGCAGCTTTTTTCTGTTCTGTTTTAACAATATCATTGCTTATATGATTTATTTTCTGATTGATTTTTCTAAGCTTACTTTTTTCTTGCTTTACTTCAGTTTGTAACTCTTCTAAACGCAAGTCAAAACGTTTTAATTGTTTTAAAATAGAGCTCTCTCTGGTTTTAACTTCAGCAAGTTTTCTTTGCTCTTGTTTAATTTTACCTTTGATTTGTTTTATTTTACTTTCTTGAGCAAAAGACTCACTTTGAAAAAAAAATAAGCTCACCATCAACAACAAACAATATTGTTTGCTCAAACAAATCATTTTAAGAACCTTTTAACTCCAAGGTAACCACCAATGCTACCAATAAAAAAAGCAAAAACTGCCATAAACAGTAATACCCAGGTATTAAAATAACTCAAACTGATCCAAGGCATGTTTAAAGCATTTTGCAAATAGTCTTGTAGCCACGTTACCAATAAAGCAAAGCTAAGCAGCGCTAAAAATAAAGCAATCAAACTGTTCATCACTGCACACGTCATAAATGTTATGGCAACCATTGCATCTGTTGCACCAATCAAACTCATGATTTCTATTTGCTTTTGCTTCATGTAGGTTAACAAACCCACCACATGTGAAGTAATTCCTAACAACACTAAAAATGAAAAACAGATCACCACAGCCAATGCCCATTTTAAAATCTTTAAAATGGTAAACCATTTTTTAGCTAAGACCTGGTCACTAACAACTTCTTCCACCAAGGATAGCGTTTCTAAATATTGAATTTTGCGCTGCAAGGCTGTTTCATCACTAAAATCTTTTTTGATTAAAATTTCAATTGAACTGGGGAAAGGATTGCCTTGTAGATGTTCTATGGTGGCTTTTAGGTTTGGGTTGCTATCTAAAAACCTTTTCTTAGCCTCGTTTTGACTAATAATATTACATGTATCAATAAAGTCATCTCTGCATTGGGCTTTTTTCATTTGCTCAATGTCATCTGAACTCGCTTTTTCATCCATATACACTGAGATTTGAACTTGCGATGCCATATTGGCAATGGTTTGCTGTAGGTTTTGACTTAAAAACAATAAAGATAAAATACACATTAAAACCAGATACAAAGAAAAAATAGATTGAAAATGTACGCGTCTATCTTGCCAAAGACTTTTAAAGGCCAGACCAATAAAATATCTCAATGAACCTGAAATATTCATGGCAACCCCACTCTACCATTATGCAAGTGAATGTGACGTTTATGAATCATATCAATCAAAGCATGGTTGTGTGTAACCATTAAAATGGTTGTTCCACGCAAGTTAATAAACTTTAATAACTCAATAATATCTTTAGACTTTTGCTCATCCAAATTACCTGTTGGCTCATCTGCTAAAAGAATTTTAGGGTGATTGACCAAAGCTCTGGCAATGGCAACTCTTTGCTGTTCTCCTCCAGACAAAGCTGTTGGCAGATGATGACTTCTGTGTTCTAAGCCCACCATGGATAAAATTTCTTCAACTTTTTCCTTAATACTATCTTTTTTTTCACCTAGGATGCGCAAGCGTAAAGCAATGTTTTCATACACGGTATATTCATCAATCAATTTATAATCTTGAAAAACAACGCCAATACTACGGCGTAAACGAGCAATATCTCTTCTATTGATTCTAGAAATATTACGGCCATCAATGATGACCTGGCCGCTATCTGGAAAATCTTCGCAGAAAATCATTCTTAGTAAGGTTGTCTTACCTGCCCCACTTTTGCCAGTTAAACAGATAAACTCTCCTTTTTGAATATCTAAACTAAGTCCATCCAAAACTTCTTCACCGGGCGTATACGCCTTGCTGACCTGAAATAAATTAATCATCTTTTTACATAAGGGAGAATCTCTCCCCCCTTCTTTGGTGGCTCTGCATAAACAACAGTAGTTCCTGTGTCACAACTGTTGCTAAAAAACGCGGTTTCCACCAAATTCAACCCACCCGGGGAAAATTCGGTATAAAACCTCTTTTCCATTATTTTAAAATTAAACAAACCCATTTTTTATCTCTCTACTGCCTCCCTAATTAACTCCTAAGATATCTTTCCATACCAGGAATTAATTTCTGAGATAATTTTTTTAGTACTGATTTATGCTGATTTTGCATCAAACCAATAATCTCATCTCGATTATTACCAACATTATTGGCCGGATAACTGTTTTTTTCTACATGAATAATGGCTCCTTCAACAAACACTTGTGTTTCAATATATCTTGCACTGTTTGTCTCTCTGTCTTCTGTTTGAACATGAAAAACAACGCCATCAACATTTAGATTATGGTTATACCCGGGTAGCACGTTCAGTATTTTACACAGACTTTTAAAAAGTGCCAGGCGTATTTTATATTTGCAGTAAACAACATACTAAAAATACGCTTGGCACTAGCTTTATTTTTTGACAGTGCCCTCGGGTTTGGTACCCTCATTAGTCTATGGAATTTAATATTACGCACCTTATTTTAAATGCTGGGCCAGTTGTTAAATTGGTCATGCTTATTCTACTTATTTTTTCTATTGTTTCTTGGGGGATTATCTTTAATAAACGATCTCTCTTAAAAAAAACATTGGCCAAATCTAATGATTTTTCTAAGTATTTCTGGGATGGCCCCAGCTTAGATGCAGCCTACAAAAAAGCCCATCAATTATCACACAGTGCAACGGCAGCCCTTTATATGCAAAGTTACACTGAATATAAAAAACTTCAACAGAGCTATGGTGAACAAAAAATGCATGCCTTACCTTTTTCAGAAATAAGAGAAAGTTTAGAGCGCAGTATTGAAAAGTCTATTTCACAACAAACCGGTGACCTTGCTAAACGTTTAAGTTTTTTAGCCACCACGGCCAACTCTGCACCATTTATTGGTTTATTTGGAACAGTATGGGGAATCATGAACTCATTCTTAAACATTGGAGCCAAAGGTGCCACAAATTTAGCCGTGGTAGCTCCAGGAATATCTGAAGCTTTGATTGCAACTGCTCTTGGTTTATTTGCTGCCATTCCAGCTGCCATTGGTTACAATTACTGTAATACTTTGCTTGCTGAAATCAAACGCAGTATGCAGCATTTTGGTCTGGATTTTTTAAATGCTTTAAAACGTGCCAAAGTTCAAGAGTAACCCATTATGGCATTTAATAACGATTCCAATAACAATAACAATGTTTTAGCTGAAATTAACGTCACGCCTTTGGTGGATGTGATGTTGGTTTTGTTAATCATTTTTATGGTTGCAGCTCCACTCATTCAACAACAAGTTGATGTTGAACTGCCCGAAACACAAGCTAAACAAAGCATTGGTGTTAAAGAAAATGATGTTGTCTTGATTGTCGATAAATACAAAAAAATCCACATTCAAGGGCAAAGCATTGCATTAGAAAACTTAGAAGCCAAACTCAAAGCAATTTATAAAACCAAAGAAAAGAAAGAAATTTTTTTACAGGCAGACAAAAGCATTCCCTATGGTTTTGTTGTACAAATCATGGCTCTGGTTAAAAATGCCGGAATCAACAAGATGGGTATGGTAACGGACGGGCCGCAGCAATCTTAATTGTATTTATGCATAGTCAACTTGCCAAAAAAGATTCATTTCATTCAATGTTAGTGCTTTCAGCTGCGGTACATGGTCTATTGTTTTTCACTTTATTTGTATCAAAGTTTAAAAAAAATAGTTTTGAAATTGAACAAAGTATGGGCATGAATGTCATGTGGTCTGAGGTTGTCATGGCGCCACCCAAAACCGCAGAAGATAAACTGCCCGGCCCCATTATTGAACAACCTAATATTCAAAAAAATACTGCTGAAGCAGACAACTTAACCAGAACTCTCAAAAAAGAAACTCAAACCAAACCTGAAAAAGCTAAGGTTAAACAAAACCAATTGCAATCAGCCTTAGATGCTCTAGATTTAGAGGAGGACATCAAACCTACCCCTAAGCTTGACAATTTTGCTTCAGACCAAAATACTGAAAAAAAAGGCTTACCCTCCGGCCCCAGCGGCCAAGGAAGCTTGATGGGCAACCCTCAATTTAGTCGCTACAAAAAACAAATTGATGATCATATATATCCCAATTTTTATTGGTTAAACAAAAACGACACCTACAAAACATCCATTAGCTTTTATATTGATCAACAAGGATCAATCTTAAACCCTAAAATCAAGCAATCTTCAGGCAATCTTGCATTTGATAACGCTGCACTGCGCGCGGTCAAAAAATCTAATCCGCTTCCACAACCTCCACAAGAAATTGCCAAACCCTTGTCTGAACAAGAATTTATCGTTAATCTAAGTTTAAAATAATAAAACAAAGGCTAAATATTATGATTAAAAAAACACTAGTACTTTTCTTATTAATGACTTCTTTACTGTTAAGTGACCTTGGATACAGTCAGGTCATTATTGATATTACCCGGGCAAGCAAAGCATCTTATCCCATTGCTATTGATACACCCTTCACTTCCACTAGAAGGTACAAAAGCTTAACTGTAGAAGATACATTTAACAATACCTTGCAATCTGACTTGATGACATTAAATGTTTTTCGCTTTATACCTAAACAAGCATTTTTAGAAAAAAACTCAGAAAAAAAATTTACTGCTCAAAATATTGATTTTGCAAACTGGGCCGTCTTAGACGCTCTTGCTTTAATAAAAACTGAATACAGCAAAAGAAGTGATGGAAAATATGTTGTGCATGCCAAGCTATTCAATATTTTATCCAAAAGTTTATTGCTAGAAAAAAAATACGCTGGCTCAATTGTAACCATTGACAGCATGGCCCATAAATTTGCGGATGAAGTGGTTGAAACCTTAACCGGTGAGTCTGGTTTTTTTAACAGCACTATTGCCTTTATATGTAAACCAGGACGTCACAAAGAGCTGTGCACCATGGATATTCATGGAAAAAACGTTCAACAGATAACAAGAGACAATTCAATTGTTTTATCGCCTTCATGGGATAAGAAACGCAACAAATTGTATTACACCGCTTTTAAAAATAAAAACATCCCAAGAGTATACGGTTATGACTTTGCCACCAAGCGCCACACGCCTATGGTTGCTCCCAAAAAAGGTATGATGATTGGTTTAGATATTGATCCTTGGGGTCAATTTTTAGCCACAACGCTGACCAAAGATGGCAACCCTGAACTTTATCTTTTAAGTCTAAATGGAAACATTGCTCATCGTCTTACCACGCATTGGGCCAATGATGTAAGCCCAAGTTTTTCACCGGATGGTAAAAAAATTGCTTTTATTTCTAACCGCAATGGCAGTGTTCAGGTTTTTGTTATGCCACGAAATGGTGGAACCATAAAACAACTAACCTTTAAAGGTAAAGACAATACATCTCCGGCTTGGTCACCAGATAGCAAGTATATCGCTTTTGCCGGTATGGATACAGATGGTCATTACGATATTTTTACTTTTGATGTAGAAAATGGGACTTTACCTATTCGTAGAACGTATGACTCAAAAGACAACATTGATCCAACCTGGTCACCTGGAGGACACTTGATTGCTTTTGCATCCAATCGTTCTGGAACATACCAAATATGGACCATGCGACCGGACGGCACCAACCAAAAGCAAATTTCTAAAAACTCATCTTGGCATCATAGCATGCCCAAGTGGAGCCCAAATAACTAATTTTACTTTTCCTAAAGGCTACTGAGTAAACTATAGTTTAGAAATTTCATACACTGCCATTGCAATAAAAATAAATAAGCAAAACAATAATACAAAGTTACTTATAAATTTATTGCGAGCTTCTTGCATTAAATTTTTCCTGTTATTGAGCAAAAACAAACTAAACGCTAAAAAAGGCATAAACAAAGCGCCAACGAGTGTATAAATAATAACCACCCAAACAGGTTTATTAAAGAGCAAGAGTAATAAAGGTGGGAAAGCCAAGTAAAGCAAGTAAATATGGTAAGCGTGCTGTTTGATATAATTTTGAACAGCATTGTTATCATTATTTTTTGTATATTTGAACTGTAGGTAGTTTTCAAAAATATAAGGAACACCTTGCCATACACCTAAAACCGAAGAAAAAACAGCCGCCCAAAAACCCCATATAAACAACTTTTTTCCGAGCGGGTTGCTGGCTATCTGAATTTGCTCTGCCAGTAAAATCACAATGTTCCCACCTTGCAAAGCGCTGCTATCAACTCTACTGGCAATCACAACAACTGCCGCACAAAAACAACCGGTCAAAGCATAGGCCACAAACAAATCTAATCTTACCGCACTTAAATATTTTATGCCTTGCCACTTTCTTTCCTGCATCCAATAACTGTAGCTTAATAAAGTTACGCTTCCACCCACTGCCCCAATAATGCTAAACACAGAGATCATATGTTTTGCATTAAGTGTTGGAAAAAATCCTTGCATTGTATTCCATGAAATACCCAAACTCCAAGCACAATAAACAATAAGAACAAACATCCCAGCAATTAAAATTTTCATAATTTGTTCAAGAAAATAATAGCTCCCCACTCTCACTAAAACATAGGCCACAATACTATGCAGTATTGCCCACTGAGCTACACTTAAACTAGGAAACAAAGTATGCGCCGCTAGACCCGTAGCTGAAATAGTCGCTGCCGCAACAATAAAACTCCATAACAGCAAATAAATTAAAAAAATTATACTCACTGAACGATGCAGATACTTCATCCAAGCTTCTAAAATAGTTTCTCCTGTTGCCAACTGAAACCGTGCCATAGACTCATTTAAGGCAAACTTTAAAGTCACTCCCAAACCAACGCTCCACAAAATACTGGTTCCAAAATTTGCTCCGCCTACCGCAGTAGCAATCATATCACCAGAGCCAATACCGGTTGCGGCCAAAACAATCCCTGGACCAATAAAACTTAACCATTGCCTAAAGCTATTTTCATTCATTGAATTAGTCTTAGCATATTACTAATCGTGCAAATAGGGATAATTTTAATTATTCTTATTTGCTTGTGGTAAGTTATGCAGAGGGGACAATCATACTCTTGGTTATTGCTCCCCGTAGTAAATTTTATTTTTTACTATTTTTAGGAATATATATACATAGTACGTTATTGAAGACTAAAATAGATAATCAAAAAAGCAACACAATGAAACAACTTACCCTAAATAATCATATTATTGCCACCATTGATATTGGAACCAACTCCATGTTGATGTTAGGCGTTGACTATTATAAAAAAACCACCCATTTTTTATTTGATCACTATTATATGCCCCGTTTGGGTGAAGGTTTGGCGCAGAGCCATTGCATTAATCAAAAGGCACTGGCACGTGCATATAAAGATCTTCAAGCATGTAAAAAAACTTTAGACGGCTACCAACGTCCATATCACATTTTTATAACTGCCAGCAGTGCAATTAGAGAAGCAGAAAATCAAAAGGATATTGTAGCAACTCTAGAAAAAATTTTTTCGCCGGGCTCAATAGAAATTATTTCTGGACAAGAAGAGGCTCGTTTAAGCTATTTATCGTTAAAGGATTGTTACTCTATAGATAGCAAAAACATATTATTTGATATTGGCGGAGGTTCAACTGAAATTGCATTTGGGAAAAATGATACATTAATAGAAAGTCAGAGTATTAAATTTGGTACCGTAAAATTATTGGATATGTATTTTAAACCTAAACATTCCTTTGATAAACTGGACCAAGCTCGTGAATATATTTTACAACAGCTCAGTAATTGCAGTATCCTGCCACCAAAAAATACACAGTTTTTTGGCACCGCCGGTTCCTTTACCCAATGTGCTTCCATGTTATTGCAACTTGAGACATACCAGGCAGATAAAATCGATGGTTTTAAATTATCAAAAAAAAATATAACTGATAAAATCAGTCAGCTCTCTAATTTATCTATCAAACAAATTAAAAACCTTGCTGGCATCGATCCAAAAAGAGCTGACGTAATCTTGCCCGGTTTGATTATTATAGAATGTTTGATGCAATTTTTTAAAACTGACAGTATTAAGGTCTATGATCGTGGTATTCGTTTTGGAAAACTATTTGATGTTATTTATCGTTATTCAGGTTGATAAACAACTCCTTGATAAGGTTTTAAAATTTCTTCAACCACTTGTTTACGCATAATACCTGCACTCACATCTACTCCCCAGTTGTTGAGTTGTGCTACCCATGATTCTTGTTCAGGACAATCTTGACTTAACCGCAAGACCTTCAAGCCTTCATTGCACAAACCTTCATTAAAGCAAGTATGCTCATAGGTATCCAAACGAGAACCCCCTGTAATTATTTTTTTAGGTTTTAACCACTTAATCACATTAAGACACATTTCACAGGGAGCGCTGGTTGTAGCCAACAAGCAATGATTTTTTGAAAAGTCATACGGCTCTATAAAGTTATTATCCTTAAAATACTGCCCCGCCAGCATTGCTGCGACCACTTCTCCATGTAAAATTGCTTGCCCAGTTATAACCACTTGATTACATCCCAAACTGATAGGTCTCCATGACAAAACTTTCTGTATCCCTTGTCTTTCTTCTTGCAAAAAGAATTGATTATCAATTGTTTTTTGACTTCCATCTAAAAAAACAACTTCTCTTGGAATTGCTACCATAGCCGCAAAGGGCCCATAAGCCAGTTTATTTTGCTCGCAAAATTTTTTTTCATTTTGCATAAACTCAACTAAAATTTGTATAAATTCTACATCATCTAAAATTTTTTCACTTTTATTTAAATATTGATTCCAGCGTTGCGGTGTATTTATTTTGAGATTAAATTGATCATCCATAGCAATTGTTGAGTATATCAAAAAATTAATGCTATAGTTAAGAACAATGAAAATACATCAACATAAATATCTTGGTTTAACTTTGGTTGAACTAATGATAACGCTATTGATTGCAACCATAACTATTTTATTAGGTACTCAAGCTTACTCAGCCATGCGAGCAAAACAAAGTTTACGCCGTTCAATTATGGACCTAGAATCTGCCCTTATTAAAGCGCAAAATGAAGCCCAACGAAGAGGCTTATGGACATGCTTAGACTTCTCTGACAAAGAAAGTATTGTTGTTTATTTAGATGACAATGAAGACCATGGCCAAAACGCTTCATCTTGTGGGGGAACAGATTCTTTATTGGGAACGTTCAATCAATCCATAAAATCGCCTCTTTATATAGCAAATTGCAGTCTTAATATTGGTTATGATTGCAAGCTATGGATTGATGAAAATGGCGCCCCCATGTTATGTTCAAATTCGGGCAGCTGCGGACAGTCTATTTCTGTTCCCTCTGATCAATCTTTCAATTGTATCCCTTGGCATTATCAAGTGGTGATCAGCTCCAGTTATTTAGATAGCAACGCAAAGGCACGAGAACTTGAAATCAGTCCAGATGGACTCATCTATCAACCAAAATTAGGAGAAAAAGGAGAAAAAGAAACTTTGTGGGCAAAATCAGGCATCCATAGCGGCTTGGGAGCATGTGAATAATATAAAAAAATCATATGCTTAATAAAAAACTAATGAACTGTCTAAAACTATATAGCTTCACTCATGAGCAATTGTTTTTTTGATACAACACTTGTTTTTGGTTCTTTATTATTTTTAATTTGAGACAACTCTAAACAGGCTTGTACAATAGCATCAGCATCGTAGCCACATTCTTTATAAAGTTCTGGTTGGGTGCCATGCTGAATATAACGATCAGGAATACCCAAACGCACAACCTTAGCCTGATAGTCATGGTCGGCCATAAACTCAAGTACTGCCGAGCCAAAACCACCTTGTAAACAGCCATCTTCTAGCGTTAAAACTTTATCATGGTTTTTAAAGACCGTGTGTAAAAGTTCTTGATCAATCGGTTTAACAAAACGCATATCATAATGCGCAACGCTTATACCTTTATGCTGTAAATCTTTTACCGCTTGTACAGCTTCTGTGCCAATTGCACCTACACTTAAAATAGCTAGATCACTGCCTTGTGTCAGTTGCCTACCCTGGCCTATTTTTAGCGATGAAAATGGCTTTTGCCAATCTGCTATAAAACCTTGACCTCTTGGGTAACGAATAGAAAAAGGACCATGATTTTCTTCTTGCGCTGTGAACATCATATTCCGCAGTTCAATTTCATCCATAGGACAAGCAACAATCATGTTTGGTATACAACGCATATAGGCAATGTCATAGGCTCCATGGTGAGTTGCACCGTCCGCACCCACTAAACCGCCTCTGTCTAAGCAAAAAATGACCTGCAAGTCTTGCAAAGCAACATCATGAATCACTTGGTCATACGCTCTTTGCATGAAACTAGAATAAATATTACAAAACGGAATCATGCCCTGCGTGGCAAGTCCAGCTGAAAAAGTAACTGCATGTTGCTCGGCAATCCCAACATCAAAACTTCTTTCTGGAATTTCTTCCATCATAAACTTTAAAGAACAGCCTGTAGGCATGGCAGGTGTAACTCCTGCAATTTTTTTATTGTTTTTAGCAAGCTCAACCAAAGTATGTCCAAAAACATCTTGAAACTTAGGTGGTTGCGGCTCTGATTTAACAGATTTTATAATTTTACCGTTATTTTTATCAAATAAGCCTGGGGCATGCCACACAGTTGCAGAACCATCCTCGGCAGGTTGATAGCCCTTACCTTTGGTAGTAATGCAGTGCAACAGCTTGGGTCCAGGAATATCCTTTAAGTCTTTGAACATGCGCACCATTTGCTCAACATTATGCCCATCAATTGGACCAAAATAACGCCACTTTAAGGATTCAAAAAAGTTACTCTCTTTTAAAACAGAATTTTTCAAAATATCGGTTAAACGCTGTACCACTGCTCTTGGGTCTGGTCCAAAATTAGAAATTTTACCCAACAAACTCCAAACTTCATCCTTAATCCTATTGTATGTATGACTGGCCGTGATATGGGATAAGTATTCTTTTAAAGCGCCTACATTGGGATCAATACTCATACAATTGTCATTGAGCACTACTAAAATATCAGCTTCCTCTACACCACCATGATTTAACGCTTCAAAAGATAAGCCGGCATTCATAGCGCCATCACCAATCACAGCAATACATTTGCGATTATCTTCTGGTGTTAATTTACTGGCAACCGCCATGCCCAATGCTGCTGAAATAGAGGTTGATGAATGCCCTACACCAAAGGTATCGTATTCACTTTCACTACGCTTAGGGAAGCCACTGATACCACCATATTTACGATTGCTTGGAAAAACATCTCTTCTTTCCGTCAAAATTTTGTGGGCATACGCCTGATGTCCAACATCCCAGACCAATTGATCGTGTGGGGTATTGTAGGCATAATGAAGCGCAACCGTCATTTCAATGACACCCAGACTGGCTCCAAGATGACCACCTTGTTCGGAAACAATATCTATAATATACTGCCTTAACTCCTGACAAAGTTGCGGCAATTGTTTTACCGAAACACTTTCTCGCAATTGTTTAGGATTATCTACACGATTTAATAAAGGCCCTGCTTTGTATTCTTTTTGATCGATTAAATCCACGCTATTGTCCTACCATGTTATTTCCCCAAGAGCAATATGTAGCTTTTTGCCAATTTTAACTCAAGGCTTGGCTCGCAATGCAAATCATTCAAGTGGCGCCGAATCATTATTAAACGTCCTCACTCAAAAGCATACCGGCTCTATCAGCCAAGCCACTGAGCAAAACCCTAGCAACATGGGCTTAATCAATCAATTGCTTGATCAAGATGGTGATGGTTCCATCAGTGATGATCTTGCTAATACTGGATTAAATATGCTTAAAGACTGGATGAGCAACAAGTAACATTTTTTATTAATCAATTTACAAAAAAAGGGAACACTTTACAAAGCGTCCCCTTTTTTTGTTTAAACTATTTTATAAAGCTATTCAATTTCAATACAGATGAATAACACTATGTAATTTTAGTTTCTGATGATTGAGCATCTTTTTTCTAATTTTTCATATGCTAAGCCAGCTGCTTTATACCGTAGTTCCTTCTCATTTTCATTAGTAAATACTGGATGTTCAATAACTTCTGGAACTGTATATGTTGTATCTAAATCACTAAAATCACCTGTGCCACTGATGTGAAGTTTATGAAATACGGTGTCCTGAATAATTGTATCAGCATGAATTTCATTAATCGTAAAAGGCGTCAGCTCATAAACAAAGTAGGCATCATGTAAAATATCACAAAATAGGCTCTGAATCTGCGATACCTGATCCATATTAAAAACCTCAATGGTTATATTATTTTCACTACTTAAAAAAAGTTTAGCAACATGATGGTTTGTAAAGTAATCAGAAAATTGAGCCTCATCCTCAACAATGACTGCCTGAGCAATTTCATAAGCTAAGACGGCGTTAAGCTCCTGTATTGCACTAGCTGCACTGGACATATCCTTTTCAGATAGTTCTCCAGCACCTTCAAGACCAGCCTCCATATACTTTATAGCTGCTAAAAAACCATCGTTACTTGGTAACAGGGGTCTTTGGGTTTGTTGACTAAACGCAACTTGGCTGTGGGCTATAAACACCATTAAAAATAATATTACTAAATTAAAATACATTTTTTTCACCTGATCCTCCTAAAATTTTTCTTGCTCTAAGTTAGTTTGCCAGGGCAATATGCTATAGTACATATTGCTCCTGGTAATAAAATAACTCTGATGATTTCACCGCTAGCATGATTTAAGCATTGCGTCAATTTTATAGGACTAAGACATAACAACTAAGTAATTATTTTTGAGCTTGCTTCATAAGCATTCTCTCAAGCTACCGTTATAATTTGTCTTAAAATTAAAAAAGCAAACACGACTAACATAAAAGCCATTAATTTTTCTATGGCCGGCACATTTTTTAAAAAAATGACCCTGATGTAAGAAATATTTAAAAACAAGGCTACCGTTGAAAACCATAACCAAGAACTGATCAGAATAAACGCTGCTAAAATTAATTGCAATTGTAAAACTTTACCTGAATTGGCCATTTGTGCAAATAAACTCATGATAAACATACCCGCTTTTGGATTAAGCACGTTGACCCAAAAACCTTCTTTGAATCCACCTACTGATGTTTTTTTTTGTGTCTCTGAATTTGTTATTTCATTGATTGTTGTCTTGTTTTTTGGTTTTGATTTTAAAAAAATTTTCACCCCCAAATACCCTAAGTACAAGGCCCCTATTGCTTGAATGGTTTGGCTTAACCAAAAAGACTGCTGCAAAAGCACACCCAACCCCAGCACAGAGACGGTAACATGCCCCATCAAGCCGCATGCTATGCCTAAAGCCGTAAACAAAGCTTTTTTTTGTGATTCAAAACTGTTTTTTAGGACCACCGCAAAATCTGGTCCAGGACTAAAAAGGCCCAATAAATGAATTAAAAAAATAGGCGCTAACTCTTTAAACACCCATTTGCTCCATCACAATCAAAGCCGTGGCAATCATGGCTAAAATATACATGGTGAACGAAACTTCTTTTTGTCTACCTGCTAAAACAAACAATAAGGTATGGCTGATAAAACCCCATAAAATGCCATGTGTGATAGAAAAAGTTAGAGGAATCAATAAAATAACCATAAAATTAGGGATGGCTTCTTCATAACGAGCAAAGTTCATGCCCTTAACCGATTGAAACATGGCCATGCCTACCAAAACCAAAATAGCTCCTGATACATAGGCGGGGATTATTGCAACCAATGGCGCAATAAAAAAACATGGCAAAAAACAGACTGCTGTTACAATAGCGCTTAATCCAGTTTTTCCCCCAGCTTTAATTCCCACTGCACTTTCCATATAAGCTGTGCCTGAAGAAGTTCCAAAAACACCTGCAAATAACGTGGCCAAGGCATCTACAATCAAACCTTGTTTTAAGTTTTTAGGCTGGCCGTCTTTATTTTCCATGTTTGTGGCTTTTGCAACACCAACAAATGTAGATAAGGAGTCAAACATATCTGTAAAAAATAATGAAACAATGGTGGGCAGCAAACTAAGTTTTAAAGCTTCCAGAGGTTGAAAGGCTAAAAAAACTGACTTGAAATCTGGCATACTAAAAAATTGTTCAGGCCACTCTACCAAACCCAATAAATTGGCTAAAATTGTAGAAAACACAATGGTTAACAAATAAGCACTGTTCCAGCCGCGCATCAGCAAAAAAGCGGTCAAAATCATGGCTGCAAGCGCTAAAATAACTTCTAAATTTATTTCACCCAACTTTACAAACGTAGCTGGATCTGGCGCAACCACTCCCATATTTTTTAGGCCTATAAAAGCCAAAAATAAACCCAAGCCCACTGCCAAAGCTTCTCGGATATTTTGTGGTATGGCCATGACAATTTTTTCTCTAATATTAAAAGCCGAACAAAGCAAAAACAGCACCCCAGCCCAAAACACTGCCCCTAAAGCAACTGGCCACGCAACACCTTTACCCAATACAATAGTATAGGTAAAAAATGCATTCACCCCCAAACCCGGTGCAACTGCAAAAGGTAACTTGGCATACAAGCCCATCAATAAGGTCATGGTAAAAGCCAACAAAACTGTGGCCGTCATGACTCCAGAAAAGCTCATTCCTGTTCCTGGCTGAGCAATAACACTGGGATTGACCACCACAATATATGCCATGGTTAAAAAAGTAGTTACCCCACCCAGTATATCTTTCTTGCTTTGTGCATGCATATTTGCTAGTTGACTTAGCACAATTGAGTAATTGAACAAGAAACTTTTTAAGCATTTATTGATTAAATGTTCAAAAAAAAGGAGTACTTATGAATAAAGTAAAAAAAACCAAAGAATATACAGTCTATAAAAAACGTTCTGGTCGTTTTGGTGTTAAAAACAAACAAAACCAATGGGTTAACGGTGATGATAAAGTAAGCATCTTATTAAAAGAAAAACTCATCAAATTGGTTGAACCTAAAAAAGCTCCTGAACCAGAAGCTCCAGCTGAAGAAGTAAAAACTGAAGCCAGTGCACCTGAAGCAACTGAAGCTCCGGCACAAGAAGAGCCTAAGGCAGAAGCAGCTCCGGCTACAGAAGAAGAGAAAAAAGAAGAAAAAGCCGAATAGTTTTTTCATTTTATACCCACTCCTTGACTTAAGGAGACAAGATTTTATATCGATGTCGACCTGGGTGGGATGGCCGCAAACTGCGGCATAAGTTATACTAGATCATCGCAAGGCAAAGCCTTGCTCTTCACAAGTATAGCTTTAAATTGACCAAAAACGACGTTTTTTGGTCAAGAAGGGGGGAAGATCCCCCTTAATAAAAAACAAGCGGACGGGTCATTAGCTCAGCTGGATAGAGCATCAGGCTTCGAACCTGAGGGTCGGGGGTTCGAATCCCTCATGGCCCACCATTTTTTTATTCCTAACGGGATCAAAAAATGGTGTTTAGACTAAATCTCAAAAGTAAGGCCGTACCTTTTAAAATAAACGCGATTAAAAGCTTGAGTTTTTGGGTGAAACATACTAGAAACTGCATTCACCGTGCCGATGTGGTGGAATTGGTAGACACGCTGGTTTTAGGCACCAGTGGGGCAACCCGTGGGAGTTCGAGTCTCTCCATCGGTACCATACAGCTAAATCATTAACTGTATTGCAATTTATATCTAGATAATTCCTAAAATAAAATTCATTGTGAAACGTACCCTTACGTTTGTTGTTGTATATTGATTTGCATACAATCTTTTTATAAACTGCTAATACAATGAAAAGCGTTCAATTGGCCCAAAAAATCAATCAAATTATTAAGTTACTTAGATCTTGCGACGAAAAAAAATGGTCTAAAAAATTAAAAGCTATTTCAGTAACTTTAGAAAATGAAGGCCACGGACTACAAACTTTCTTAAGCTGTTTTGGTTCAATGGGAAGTTTAAACGACTTTAGCCTTTTACAATATGAAAATGCTTCAATTGATGATGAAAAAAAATTTAGAAGGCTCATTCATGAGGCTTACAGCATTACCAAAGAAAAATAATTGAACACATAAACTTTTACCCTGTTTTGTTTACTTACTTGTACTCAAGGCCTCTTCAATTCACAAGCATGGAAGAAAAATTAACAGCTACAATACCCTTAAAAACCATACTAGACACTATTAAGTAAAATCAATCTGTCAAAGACTCTGTCTTTAGCAACAATTCCTTAACAATATTAATTGTTATAGACATCCATGTCTCAATTTTAGCTCAAAACTAGTGTTTCAAGTATGCTAAGTACCTGATATCTATCAAAAATAACTCTTGGCATATATTTTGAAATAATGTTAATAAATGATACAATGCATAAAAATATTAGTTCCAGTTTAATGAAAAAAAATAGTTTATTCCTTACTTTAATTTACCTTATTTTAGGTTTAACAAGCTCTTGCTCAAACAATCAGTTTGGCTCAGTCAGAATGGTTTTAAGTTCTGGTGAAGAGCAAGAAGTGAGAATTGATAAGGTAGATTGTTTTAATGTATTTTATGGTGATGACAACAACGGTGGCACCGTTAATGGCATGACATGCGTACTCCAATTTAAAAACGGAACCGATCTGAATAATACCATTACCTTCAAAGTCTATGATTTAATTCATTTACATGACACTTACCTTAATGAGAACCTAGATCCTTTTGTATATCCTATGGATTCTGTTGATGTCATTATCAACGGCAATACCAATGGCGTTCTCAACTCTAGCATTGTTAATTTTTCTAAAATCACCAACACCCTTGGTGGAGAAGTGTGTATGAAAGATTTTTACCTAAACTTAGGCTTTGGCGGAACAACGGGCTTTATTGAAGGAAACTTTTGTACTCAAGTACAAACCAATATTCAACAGTAGCTATAGCCATTTTAACTTACTGTTAACAAACTTTTTAACACCGCAGTCTAGATCAGTTTTCTTCTTGGACTGTATCTTGCAATCTTTTTTAAAAAGGAGATTGCATGTTCACAAAAAACAACCAAACCATATCTGTTCTTTATCTAGATACCCAGTTAGAGTTTGCTAAGATCTTTAGCCGCTTATTGGAAAAATCCAGTTATACCGTAACCCACTATTCAAATTTGGAACACCTGTCTAAAAATTGTACAGTTTATGATTTAATTTTATGCGACCATAAATTATTCAGACATTATTTATTTTCTACCTTAAGGACACAACAATTCCATCAAAAACCATGCTTGGTTTTTGCCTCTCACTTATCAAATCAAGATAAACTTGCTCTTCACCGTCATGGTATAGAATATTATTTTGAACGTATTGATAATTTTAAAATCATTCTTGATAAAATTAATTCAGCGATACAACAATAGAATGCTTTTTATTCTACTGTGCTATGATAGCCCTATGTTGAAACAAAAAAAAATAAGTCTTAGCACAAGTTTTATTTTATGCTTCTTTTTATTATTTTGTGCATGTAAAAATCAATTGTTAAAAACCCAGCATCATAACTCAAATAAAAAAACCAACTTATTCATCATGACATACAACGTAGAAAATTTATTTGACATTAAAGATGACCCTAAAAAAGACGATGAAACATTCCTACCTTACGCTTTAAAGAAAAATAAAAAGCATCATGCGCATTGTGCAAAAATACGTAACTATAAATGGAAAAAACAATGTTTTGATCTTAACTGGGATAAAATAGCTTATGAAACCAAATTAAAAAATATTGCACACGTCATTGCCTTGCAAAATAAAAATAATGGGCCTGACATTCTGTTTTTACAAGAAATTGAAAATATAAATGTTTTACAAGATCTGAATCAGCTTTTACCTAAAAAAGTGCAGTTTCAATCTATTTCATTGATAGAAGGCCAAGATACTCGTGGGATTGATGTTGCTATTATGAGTAAACTCCCTCTTAAACAAGCCCCCCAACTGTTTCACATTCCCTTTGATAATATTTCTAATGAACGCAAAAAAGATACTAGGGGCATCTTACATGCTCAATACACTTTACCCGATGGCAAAAGCTTAGGCACCTATAGCATTCACTTTCCTGCCCCCTACCATCCCAAACAACTAAGACAACAAGCTTTAACTTTCCTTAATCAATTGCAAAAAAAACATCAGCATTTAGATTATCATATTGCTGCTGGTGATTTTAATGTTAGTCGCGAAGAAAGTGATAAAACTTTAATTTTTCAAAAAATTGCACAAAAACAGTGGTTAACCCCACACCTTAGCGCAAAAGCGTATGTAAACAAAAGCAATGTTGGAAGCAATTATTATGCAAAGAAAAAGTCTTGGTCGTTTTTAGATGTTATCTTATTGAGTCAAAACTTCACGGACAACCAACAGTGGGAATATACAAATGATAGCTTTCATATCTTAAATAACGCTTTTATCATGCAAGATCAAAGCAATAAACCCAAAAGCTATAACTTTGTAAGTAAGCAAGGAGTTTCAGATCATTTTCCCGTAGCTTTAAATATAGAGTTACAATAGTATTTACTGTTCTATCTAAGAAATAAACAGTGTTTTGTTGTTTTTACTATACTTAGTGTTTTAAATTGAAGTGGTAACAAGAAAAAAATAATCCCTACCAGCTCAGATAGTTGTTTTACTTTGTTAAGCAAAACTCGCTACACGAAATCTGTTTTTTTTAAGTCCTTACTATGTAAACTTAAAATACTACAATAAAAAAGGCAGCTGATGTAGCTGCCTTTTTTATTGTTAAATTTTTAGGTTTAAAAATTAATGCTGTTCTTGATGATGGTCATCCGCCTTTTTATACTCCACTTGCTCAACAATAGGCTGATTGAGCCTTTCATCGTAAGAACCTGCTCTTTTTTGTTCATCCAACACAGTAATGGATATAAAAATACCCAAAATCAATAATCCTACCACAAAGGCTAATGAGTATAATTTATCATCAAACCACAAGTGCATAAAAATAAGTGCCACCAAACTACCTTTAATGGTAGCCACCAACATGGCAATTACCAAGTTAAGATTACTGATACCCGTCATTGCATTAAAATCTACATACGACACAGCAACTGTTATAGCGGTTAGCACAAACAGTGCCCCTGCCACTGCAAAATATACTTTTAAAGGTAATACATGATGTTCGTGTTTTGTACTCATAACTCTACGCTCCTCTTATCCAATTAAATACAATAAAGGAAATAGGAAAATCCAAATCAAATCCACCAAGTGCCAATACAAGCCCCCCATTTCAACAGGGACATAATATTCACCTGAAAAATGACCTTTATGGTTTTTAATCATAACCCAAGTTAAAACAGCTATACCAATGACGATGTGCAAGGCATGAATACCTGTTAATAGAAAATAAAGAGAAAAGAACAAATGTGGATTGGTGCCTTCAATACCTGTGTAGGTAAAGAATTTTCCTGGCAATAAACCCGCGTGAATCTTATGGCTGTACTCAAAGTACTTGATCACCAAGAATACTCCAGCCAAAATAATTGTTGTCAACAACAGGTATGTACAATTTTGTCTACGATCCAGTTGAATTTCTCTTATAGCCAAGGCAACTGTTAAAGAGCTGGCAATCAGCACCAAAGTATTGATGCCTCCCAACATTACATTCAAATGTTTATGCGCATTGATGAATGTTTCTGGGTACAAAGATCTAAACACGGCATAGGCTACAAAAACACCACCAAACAATAAAATCTCAGTTAACAAAAAAAGCCACATACCTAATTTTGCTGATTCTTTTTGTTGATCCAGCTCAGCAAAATGATGCGCTAAATATCCTGTTTTTCCGCTCATGCTTCTACCTCTACTTTTTCAAAATCATACGGACCGTGCTTTAACACTGGCTGCTCTCTAAAATTTTCATGGTATGGAGGAGAACTTGATTCCCACTCTAAAGTCAATGCACCCCATGGATTGTCTGGCGCTTTCGCTGCTGATTTTTTCAAGCTCATCAATAAATTAATGGCTACAATAAAAAATCCAATACCCAACAAGGTTGAACCAATGGTTGAAAGCTGGTTATAAATTTCATAACTTGCATCATAATTATAATAACGTCTTGGCATACCTTTGAAGCCAGCAATAAACTGCGGCATAAAAGTAAGATTAAATGAGAACCAAACCAACACTGCAC
Organism: Oligoflexia bacterium; assembly: GCA_035326705.1. Classification (NCBI taxonomy): domain Bacteria; kingdom Pseudomonadati; phylum Bdellovibrionota; class Oligoflexia; species Oligoflexia bacterium. The sequence goes on along the minus strand of DAOLES010000002.1, from coordinate 264,919 downwards.
CAATGCGTCCCCAGCACTCATTGTACATTTTACCTGTCATTTTTGGCCACCAGTAATGCAAGCCACCAAGAAATGCTACCACTGCTCCACCAAACATAACATAGTGAAAATGCGCTACAACAAAATAAGTGTCATGCAAATGCACATCCACAGCAATGGCTCCTAAAAATACCCCGGTCAATCCGCCAATGGTAAATAAAAACAAAAATGATAGGGCATAAATCATGGGTGTTTTTAAATCAATGGAACCTTTGTACATGGTTGCAATCCAGCTGAACACCTTAATAGCTGTTGGTACAGCAACTGCAAACGTTAACAAGCTAAATAAAATGGCAGCATACGATGACTGACCACTGACAAACATATGGTGTCCCCAAACTAAAAAGCTAACTCCAGCAATGGCCACACTTGAGTAGGCAATAGGTTTGTAACCAAAGATTTTTTTATGGGAAAATACTGCGATCAACTCACTGACAATACCCATGGCCGGTAAGATCATAATGTACACTACGGGATGCGAGTAAAACCAAAAGAAATGTTGGAATAAAACGGGATCTCCTCCCATTTGTGGATCAAATATCCCAATTCCAAAAGCTCTTTCAAAAACCAATAACAGCATGGTAATCCCTATAACCGGTGTTGCTAAAATCTGTATCACAGAAGTTGCATACATTGCCCAAAGAAATAAAGGCATATCAAACCAAGTCATGCCTGGAGCTCTAAGTTTATGGATGGTCACCACAAAATTTAAGCCTGTTAGAATGGATGAAAAACCCATAATAAACACTGCCAAACCCATGATAATCACGGGACCAGCAATTTGAGAGCTGTAAGGTGTGTAAAAAGTCCATCCCGTGTCCAAACCACCAAAAATAAGCGTTGATAATGCAAGTAAAGCTCCAGCAAGATAAACATAAAAGCTAAGTAAATTTAACCGCGGAAAAGCCACATCTTTTGCGCCTACCATCATCGGTAAAACAAAGTTCCCTAAAGCTGACGGTGTAGAAGGCACAATAAATAGAAAAACCATAATCATACCATGCATGGTAAAAAACTTGTTGTAAGTATCCGCATCCATCAATTGTTTGCCCGGAGCAAACAGTTCTAAACGCACACCTAAAGCCAACAATCCACCCAGCAAGAAAAAGCTTAAAATGGCTCCTAAAAACATTAGACCAATGCGCTTATGGTCCAGCGTGAATAGCCATGACTTTAAACCTTTGTGATGACTTAGATAATTTTGATTTTCTTCTGTTATTTTTGTTGTTCTCATTACTTTATCCTCACTCTTGATTGAGTTCCTTAATGTAGGCAATCACACCCTCAATTTGAGTTTCATTTAAAATACCTTGATAGGTGGGCATCACAGGCTGATAGCCTTGGGCAACTTTTGCCATTGGATTTAAAATTGATTCACGAATGTAGTTTTCATCAATAAGCACTTCAGAACCATCTGCTAATTTGCGTTTGGTGCCATAAATACCTACCCAAGTAGGACCAATTTTATTTGAGCCATCCAAACTATGGCAGGTAAAACAAGCATTTTTTTGATAAATTTGTTTACCTAATTCAACCGGAGACATGCCTGCACCCGCTGCATTTGCTTGCTCTTCTTTCCAAGCAACATATTCAGCCTGATCTACCACCTTAACATTGGCCACCATCGATGAATGTTCAGTTCCACAATATTCTGTACAATACATGGGATATTCACCAACTTTTGTTGGCGTAAACCAAAGCGCTGTATACCTATTGGGCAAAGCATCTTGCTTAACACGGAAAGCAGGCACAAAGAAAGAGTGTAAAACATCTTTTGAAGATAATAATATCTTAACTGGCTTGTTAACCGGAACCACCATTTCTCCAGTACTTACAAAACCATCGTCATATGCAAAAGTCCAAAACCATTTTTGACCGGTTACTTTAATCTCCATTGCCCGCTGGGGAATGATTTGTTGCTTTAAATAGGCTTTAACACCCCACACAAAAATAACAACTAAGAGAATTGAAGGTATAACTGTCCAAACCAATTCTAGCGTTTTGTTATCACTTAATGCTAGCGTGTACTTATCTTCTTTTTTTCTCTTAAACTTAACAACAAACGCTAAACCAACAAATACAATAAGAAAAAAGAAAAACGCAGATAGTAAAAAGATAAAAAATATCAGCTGATCTACATCTGTTGCAAAGCTAGAAGCCGCATCAGGCATAATATATTTTAATAGACCATTCATGATTGTACTCCTACAAAACTATTTAAAACTTGTCTTTTATGCTGTTTCATTTTTGCTATCCCTATACATCAATTTTAATTTAATATTAACCAAATTCGCTTTATTGGACGTATTGCCACATTAAATTTAAATCTTTTCCCTTCTCTTTAAGCCTAATAACAACAATGCAATGGCAATCACTGAAATTAGTGCTGAAATTCGCATCACTCTCCATGCCATCAAAACATAGCCCTTAGAATCAGGGTCATAGCGATAGCAATAAAGTAAAAACTTATCAAATGCTGAACCTACTTTACCTTCACTGGCTTCAGTCAAAGCCAACTGCAAATTGGCTGGCTTATGTTGTACACCATAAAAATAACGTGAAACCTTACCTGACGGACTGATAATAAAAAACACAGCGGGATGGGCAAACTCATCAATGGATTTATCATATTCAAAATTAAAGCCTACGGAATCCGCTAGAGCCTTAATATTGGTCTCACTCCCTACTAAAAATGGCCATGCTTGGGCATTTTTAATTTCAGCTTCTTGCAAATAAAGTGTCTGCTTGGTTTTTGCAAGATCAGGTGTCTCATCTGCATCAATACTAACACTGACTAGATCAAAATCTTTTCCAGGTTTAAATTTTAACTTTCCAAGTACTTCGGTAATACCATTGAGAACAAGCGTACACAGCATTGGGCATTCATAATAAACCAAAGAAAGAATGGTTGGCTTATCTTTTGAAAAAACATCTTTAAGCAGAACTTTTTGACCATCCTGATCAACAAAAGCTAAGTTGAGATCAATGCTTTGCCCCAACTTTTCTTGAATTTGAACGTTTTCTAATTCAGTAACTGAATCTTTGATCTCTTGCGCAAATAGTAAAGAACATGATGCAAAATAATTACTCAGAGAAAATATTAAAATTAAAAAAAATCGTAGCATTGAACACCTACGTTACATTATTCCGCGGTGTAAATTTCTATGGCACGATCAATAGGGATAATAAACGTACCATCATCATTTTTAATGTAAGATCTTAACTGACGATTGGCATCTATTCTCATATTATCAATTTCACTGCGGTCTGCTTGGTTAACCATCAAAGATGCCTTGAACTGGGCTCTTTGCAAGTAATAATGAACACCAATAATACTCAAAACCAAAAAAACCACCGGCAAAAAGCTGTACAATGCTATTTTACCAACGGATACATCTTTTTTTTCATAACTCAACTGACTCATTATTCTCTCCTTAGCTCATACTGTGTATGGATTCTTGCAATAAAGGATCATTGATGGGATAAATGGATGCTTTTGATAAATTAGAAAGTACCCTTCCCACAAAAAGCAAGCCAAATCCTAGCATTAGAGTTACATCGTACCAATGAAAGTGATAACCATGATGGTATATATTAGGGTAGATCAACCAAATCAAATCAACCAAATGCATAAAAAGCATCCAAAAAGAAAAAGCCATTAATACTTTTCTGTTACGTTTCATCGGACGCGGCAATAAAAATATAAACGGAACAATAAAATGCCCCAGCACTAAAAATAAGGACATCCATTTCCAACTGCCAACCCAACGGTGAGCATACCAAACGGTTTCTTCAGGAATGTTACCATACCAAATCAAAACATATTGTGAAAAAGCGATGTAGGCCCAAAAACAAGTAAACGCAAACAACAGTTTACCAAGATCTTGGTAATGTTCTTCTGTAATCATGTTTTTCATATAACCTTGACCGTGCAAATACAATGTAATGATTGATAAAAAAGCCATTACAGCTACCAGGCAACCTGCAAAAACATACACACCAAAAATTGTAGAATACCAATGTGGATCCAAAGACATAATCCAATCAAAAGCTGCAAATGTTGCAGTCAGCGCAAACAATAAGGTTCCTCCAGCACTCAAGCCTTTCATTTTTTCCATAAGCTTATTTTGACCCGTTTCATCATGTTTGATTGAAAGTTTAGCAACAACCGTGGCTAAGCCAGTCCACACCAAAAAGTAGATCACCGCTCTTACATTAAAAAATGGTAAATTAAGGTATGCTTGCTTTTTGTGAATCAAATGGTCATGCGCAGCTTTGTGAGCATCTGCCCAGGGAAACAAATCTTTTGCTCCATACAAGAAAACTGGCACTATGATTAAACCAAGCCAAGGAATAACTTTCATGGTCTGTTCTGCAAAACGTCTCACCACAACACTCCATTTGGCACTCACCAAATGATGTAAAAAAACAAAGAACAAAGACCCCAGCGCAATGCTCAACCAAAAAAAGCTACTGGTTAAAAATGAAAACATAAACTCTTTAAGATGGGCACGGTTAAGCAAACCTACCCCTGATAACACCAAAAAAGCACAGCCAAAAATTTCAAACAATCTGGCTTTTCGAGTATTTTTATATTTTTGAATTTCCACTTTATTATCCTTCCTAGAGTTATCTATTCTCGCTTAAATACTTTTCTGGAACATTCTTACTGGATGACTTTTGGCTTAATTGTAATGCACGAACATAATGTACAATTGCCCATCTTTCTTGCGCAGTAGTGCGAGAAGCGTAAGGTCCCATATTCCTAATGCCATTGCTAATCACATCAAAATAATGTGCATCGTTTCTTTCTCTGACTGTAGGGTCATGTAAACTGCTTGGGGCTACATAACCAAATTTTGCGCCTCTTTTAGCAATAATTCCTTTGCCATCTCCCACCATACCATGGCAGGGAGAGCAATAAATGTTAAAACGCTCTTGTCCTAACAACAAAGTATCTTTATCCGCTTTCAGTGGATTGTTCCCATTAATTGAAGACCAATCTTTTTGCATAAACTCACGTGTTCCTGTGACTGGTTTACGCATTGCCGAACCATCAACAAAAAAATCATTTTTTTCATACGCTTGATATTTAGGTTGATCATCCATATCTAAAAAAACATGCAGAGGTGGTTTTTCTGAAGGTTGACCTCTTAAACAAGCGCTCAGGAAACTTGCAGTAAGCAATAATAGAACTAAGACTACGCTTTTTCGTACAAGAAAATTATTCACTTTCTTCTCCTTCATAAACATGCTCTACAAAATCTGCACCTAGATTTTTCAGAGTATCCGCTGTTTCATTTTCATCAAACATTGGATCCAGTGCATCAATACTGATTGCAAATTTATCATCGCCTGTTTGGGCAATAACATCTGAGTGAAACAGTGGGTGATACAACATGGGAAGCTGATTTAAAGCAAACATACCCAATACTGTAAAAATCGCGGCTCCTAAAATTGTTATCTCAAAGGTAATGGGCACAAAAGCTTGAAAACTTAATAAAGGCTTACCTGAAACTACAATTTTATAATCCACAGCACTGGTATAGGCTTGCAGGGCAAAAATAGATATCCCTCCACCTAAAGCACCAAAGGCTGCAATCCATCCTAAAATAGAAGGTTTTAAACCCATAGCATCATCTAAACCGTGCACAGCATAAGGCGTATGTGCATCAAACTTAGTATAACCCTTGGTTTTGACCGCCTTAACAGCTTTAAGCAACTCACCGGGTTTTTGAAACCGAGCAACAATACCTACAAGATTTTTAGCCATTACGCTTCCTCCTGATGCTTTTCATGGTGTTCATCATGATGATGATGCGGCTGACTATCTGGTAAAGTTCCTTTCACCTCAGCCATAGCCACCACCGGCAAAAAGCGAATAAACAATAAAATTGCAGTAAAAAACAACCCAAAGGTTCCAGCAAAAGTAGAAATATCCCAAATGGTAGGCTTAAAGAAACCCCAACTGGACGGTAAAAAGTCTTGAGACAAAGAAGAGATAACAATCACAAAACGTTCAAACCACATGCCCACATTAACCAAAATCGATGCTACGAACATGATTGGAATACTCTGACGCACTTTTTTAAACCAAAAAATTTGCGGCACAAACACATTACAACTAAACATAATCCAATACGCCCAAGCATAATGACCAAAAGCACGTTGTTGAAAAATGAACGATTCATATTCATTGGCACTGTACCAAGCAACAAAAAACTCTATGGTATAGGCATAACCAACCATTAAACCCGTAGCTAAAAGAATTTTACAAATTTTATCCAAGTGACCCATGGTGATAAAAGATTTAAGGCCCAACAATTTACGCGCCAAAATCATCAATGTCAGCACCATTCCAAAACCTGAAAAAATTGCCCCTGCCACAAAGTAGGGCGGAAAAATAGTTGTATGCCAACCTGGCACCTGACTGACGGCAAAGTCAAAACTCACCACTGAGTGCACCGATAAAACCAAAGGTGTCGCAATACCAGCTAAAATCAAATAGGCTTTTTCATAGTTTTGCCAATGTCTATGACTGAATCTCCAACCCAAAGCCAAGACACCAAAAATTCTTTTCTTAATCATGTTAGTGCTACGATCACGAATGGTTGCAAAATCTGGGATAAAACCAACAAACCAAAACATCAGAGACACTGAAAAATAAACACTGACCGCAAAAACATCCCACATCAATGGACTTCTAAAATTTGGCCACATGCTCATTTGGTTTGGAATTGGCATGGTCCAGTGCAAAAACCAAACCCTACCTACGTGAATGGTTGGAAAAACCAAGGCACAAATAACTGCAAAAATAGTCATCGCTTCTGCTGAGCGGTTAATGGATGTACGCCAATTTTGTCTGGTCAAAAACAAAATAGCTGAAATCAAAGTTCCGGCGTGACCAATACCAACCCAAAATACAAAGTTAATAATCGCCCAACCCCAAGCATTGGGTGTCTGCAAACCCCAAATTCCTGTACCTTTAAAAATAAGATAGCCAATAGACCCAAACAACACCAACAAAAACGATACTGTAAAAGCCAGTGCAAATGGCCAGTATTTTGGCACACCCACACCGTCCATCAAGGATGTGATTTTTTCAGTAATATACTTAAGCGTTAGTTTTTGCTCAGCATCTGTATTTTTTGCCAACTCTTGCATACTTAAATCCCTTCAAGCTCTGGGTTAGGGTTTCTTAGTTTAGCTAAATAACTTGTTCTAGGTTTTGAATTCAATTCAGCCAACAATGCATAGTTTCTTGGAGAATTTTTTTCTTTAACCACCTGACTATTTTTATCAAGAATATTACCAAACGAAATAGCCTCTGTTGGGCAGACCTCTTGACATGCGGTTTTGACTTCACCGTCATTTAACTCTCTGCCATCAACCTTAGCTTCAAATTTTTTCTCATTGATACGCTGCACACAGAAAGTACATTTTTCCATCACCCCTCTGGTACGTACAGTCACATTAGGGTTAAACGCCATTTTTTGTAATTCAGGTGTATCTTTGGTGTAATTTAAAAAGTTAAATTTACGCACTTTGTATGGACAGTTATTTGAGCAGTAACGTGTACCAATACAACGGTTGTATACCATGGCGTTGAGGCCTTCATCATCATGGACAGTAGCATTAACCGGACATACCTGTTCACACGGTGCATTTTCACAGTGTTGACACATCACAGGCTGATGCACAACTTGCGGGTCTTCTGGACTACCTTCAAAATAACGATCTATACGCATCCAATTCATATCTCTACCGGCAAGAACTTGATCTTTACCTACAACTGGAATGTTATTTTCACTCTGACAAGCCAAAGCACAAGAAGTACAACCAATACAAGCATTTAGATCAACACTCATCCCCCATTGATAACCACTGTTGTAATCTTTTTCTTTCCACAAAGACTCAAGCGGTGGGTGCTCTACCATTTCCTGGGCAAACTTAGGATGTTCTAGAAACTTTTGAATATTAGCAGACCTAACAATTGGCCGACCTTCCATACTGCCATGGTTTTGTGTTGTCGCTATTTTTTCATTACCGGGTACAACTTTCACATCAACACTTGACACAAACTGTCCCAAAGGCAGAGCAGATAAAACATTTACCCCTACATTTTTTCCAACACAGCCAGACACTTGCCGGCCATAGCCCATGGTTAAAATAATACTATCCTGCGCTGTTCCAGGAACAATCATTGCTGGCAAACGCAATGTTACACCATTAAGTGCAAGCTCAAGCAATTGACCATCTTTAACGGATAATTTTTTTGCCAATTGCGTAGAAATTAATGCTGGATTATCCCACGTTACTTTAGTGATAGGGTCTGGTGTCTCTTGCAACCAAGCATTGTTGGCATAACGGCCATCATAAGTTGATGATGATGGAACTACATAAACAGACAAAGCATTTTTTTCTGCTCTTGTGGCATTGTTGACTTGAACTGAACCAATTGCGCTCACGCCATTAGCATTACTCAACAAACCTGTATTAAGAAGTTCATTCCATTTTTTTTCAAAGCCATCAGAGTAAATTGCTTTAGCATCTCTGTTTTTACCAATAAATTTATCCGCCCATGTTTGCTTAACTAGGTTTAAAGCATATGCGTCTTTTTCTCCGCTTAAAATAGCCAAAAACTCTAATGAAGATTTTGAATTAAACAAAGGCTCAATTAATGGTTGAACAACACCTTGCTCTCCAGACAAAGACTGTGCATCAGACCATGCTTCTAAATCATGTGAAAGAGGCAACTGCCACTGCGCCCAAGCTTGGGTTTCATTAATATCATAGCTTAAAGCAATTTTGTGTTTGGCATTATTAAAAAAGTTCTGAACTTCTTTTTGTCCCGCAAAAGCATAAACCGGATTAGCATCAATACTAACCACTGTGTAATCGTTTTTACCTTTAGTTTGCACCAACCATTGACCTAACACGTCTTCAACGTTGTTTTCTTGATCAGCTTGAGCAACATAACGCACAGTTTTTCCTGCATTGTTCAATGCCTCATTAATTTTATAAACCAAGGCATGCATATTTGCACTATGCTGAGGACCAACAATTAATACGCTTTGACCTTTGTTGGCATTAAGATCTTTCAAAATGGCTTCTAAATATTTTTTAGCTTTTTCACTCAGAACAATTGGAGCACCTTTTGCGCTGGCAAGATTGAGCTTGTTTGCTAAAGTCCAAATACAATCTTCAACTTCTGCAAAAGAAAGCGCCAAACGATGATCTGCATTGCTACCCGTCAAAGTCATGGCTGTTTCAACAACATACAAGCGGTTCATATCATTGTTGGTCTCTTCAACCTTACGTCCTTTTGCATAAGCACGACTCATGCTTAAACTCTCATCATGAAATTGCATAAAGTCTGAGTTAAAACTCACAATCACCTTAGCTTTTGATAAATCATAACTTGCTTTATGACCGTTTAATGCTTCTAGCTGATGAGCATCATGCATGGCCTCATGGTTTAACCAATTGATTTTTGGCAACATTGCTTTTAATTTTGCTTTTTGTCGCCACACACTTGGGGAGCTTGATGTACCTGTAACAACATACAAATTCTCACCTTGGCTTGCTTCATGATCTTTTAATAAATCGCTCCAGACTTTTGAAAAATCATTCCATGACTTTTGCTCACCCATATACTGCGGAGTTTTTAAACGATCTTGATCAAACATAGATAAGATAGCAGCTTGAGCAAATGCATTGGTTGCTTTGCCTGTTTGTTTTGATAGCGGATTACCTTCAATTTTTGTTGGTCTACCATCAGATGATTTTGCTAAAATTGGCCAAGACTTATTGCCTTGTCTAAACCAAGTGGCATAATACTTTGCCTTTCCAGGGACAACCCCTTCTGGGTCATTGACATAGGGAACAATTTTTTCTTTTGGCATTCTACAACTACTTAAACCAGCAAAAGCCAAAGAAGCTCCAATCAACTTAATAAAGTTTCTTCTCGATACAGCATCCTCTAGATATGCCGCTCCTTCAGGAAACTCATTATGAAGAAATTTCTCAAACTCAGGGCTCTGAGCATACTCATCTAAACTTTTCCATTGTTTAGGCTCATCAATAAAATCAACGTTAATGTTTTGGGCATTGTCTGCCATATGTTTTAGTAGTGACATGCTGTACAATTCTCCGGACCTTTAATGTTGTTTTCTTTTACAAATTTCTCAGCCCATTGCTGATGATCTTTTCCAGGCTTCCAGCTGGTATTGTATATTTCAGATTTTGGCCGCACATGTTTTTGTGGATTTCTATGACAATCCAAACACCATCCCATGCTTAAAGGTTGTGCTTTATAGACAACCTCCATATTTTGAACATCGCCATGACACGATGCACACCCGATTTGCGCTTTGATATGCACTGCATGATTGAATTTTGAATAATCTGGCAAATCATGCACTCTTACCCATTCAACAGGTAGGTTATTGTCATAGCTGTATTTTAATGGAGCAATTTTTTCACTGTCAGATTTAATCAAGGTATGACAGTTCATGCAGGTCGCTGTTGAGGGTATAGATGCGGTAAAGTCTTTATCAACCGTAGCATGACAGTACCTACAATCTATTCCTAATTCACCCGCATGCAAGGCATGACTATACTGAATAGGTTGTTTAGGAACATAGCCTACCTCATAATAATAAGGCGACATATAATACCAAACAAAAAATGTAACAAAACCGCCGCCTATTGCAATCACAAGGGGGATAAACATCAATAACTTATTAATATTTTTCGAAAAAATTGGTTTCACGCAGCCCCTGTTACAACAAAACTAAAAAGAGGTAAAGCATTTAACACCGTGGCATAATGTTCTTAAAATTATCTTTTTTATTCAATAACTTACGTTGAATAAAAACATTAAATGACGCATTTAGTTTAGCCAAAAAACAATGTAAAACCGTTTATGAGAGAAAAAACAGTCTATATGTATTAATGGACCCAATAAACCTAATAAAAACAAGAACAAGGCCACCAACAAAGCTTCACTGCCCCTATTTAAAATCTATTAGATATCTCTTTTGGTTGGTGCGTATTTTTTTAGCTTTCTTTGCAAGGTACGACGGTGCATACCCATTTTTTTTGCTGCCTGAGTGATATTGCCGTCACAATCTTCCAAGACTCTTTGAATATGTTCCCATTCTATTTGTTCAAGCGATGGGGTCTCAATATCTTGCGGTCTGGGTGTAATTTTCTGAAAATCTTCATTAAAGGCTCTTAAGATATCATCTAAATCTACTGGTTTTTGCAAATAATTAACTGCTCCAAGGTGTATGGCTTGCGTTGCTGTGGCAATACTGCCATACCCAGTTAAAATAAGAATTTTACAAGCATGCTTCATGCCTTGTATTTGCTTCAAAAAATCTAACCCTGTACCTCCGGGCATTCTCAAGTCCACCACGGCATAACGAATTGGATGGCGACTTATTATCTTTACCCCCTCATCAACATTGCGGCCTTCATAAACCTCAAAACCTCGGTCTTCTAAGCCCACGCGCATACGCATTCTAAAGCTATCATTATCATCTAGCACTAAAAAGCTGATCTTTTTCTTGTCCATCGCTCACCCCTGTATCATGTTTTGCGGAAGTTTCAATGTCACTTTTGTACCTTCTCCAATAATAGAATCATAAACAATTTCTCCACCAATACTATCAACATAGGCACTTGCAATATAAACTCCCAAACCCATCCCTTGGCCCGGTTCTTTTAATGAAAAAAATGGTTCCCCTATTCTCTGCAAAACTTCTCCACTCATCCCTTCCCCAAAATCTTGAATTTCTAATAAAAGATGGTTTCTTTGTTTATAGGCTCTAAACAAAACTTTTTTAGACCCTTGGGCTTGGACAGCATTTTTTAAGAGTGACGTTAAAACCATGGTGCAAGTTTTAACTGAAATTCTTATTTTTGTATCTTTTGGCAAATCACAATCTACTTCAATTTTATCTATATATTCTGATGCAGACTCAATCATCATTTGTTCCAAACTATAATCTTGTATACTTTCTCCATGCAATTCACCTGACTTGGTTGACATGTGTCGCAAAATGGTTTGACATTTCTTCACCTCATCACGAATTAAACGTGCGTCCATTTTCTCTACTTTAAAACCATCATATTTGGCCAAACGCTTCTCTAATTCTTTAGCTGATATTGCTATTGTGGATAAAGGTGTCGCCAACTCATGGGCAGCACCCCCGGCCAAAGTCGCTAAAGAATTTAATTTTTCACTCTGCCACTGCTTCTCCCGCAAAGTCTGCATCACTTTTTCTCCGTAAAGCAAGGACTGCGTTAATTTAAAAACAGAAGAAAAAATAAATCCAACCGCCACTAAAAAGGCAGCCACTTCTCCAATTGGTTTGGCTCGCATATACGCAATAAAATCATCGGGTACTGGTGACCAATATAAAAAAGCATAACACCCGACACTTGTAGCAACCAAGAACCATTTCCACCAAGATCTAAGCATTAAAGCGGAAAGTGCTACATATATTAAATACATGTATTTAAATGGGTTATATAAGCCTCCAGAAAACCATAACAGTGCGGTTAAGGACAGAACATCATACAATAACAATGCTTTAAGAATAGAGTTCCTATTTATAAACTTCCTATGCATTAAGAGCATTGCCAAAACATTACTCATGGTGGTTAAGGCAAGAACACCCAAAAAAAACTCTACCGGCAACAATATACGCCAAACAAATAAAACAACCCAAGTCACTGTTGCTTGACCTAAAATGGCAAACCAGCGAATCCTAATCAACCAACGCAGCTTTAATAAAAAGGGCTCCGTTACAGGTATAGGCCGTCTAGGGATCATGGATGACTCACGATTGACATGCAGGGCATATACCGTAAAGCTCCATCTTGTGAAAGGTCAATTTAAACCCATGCTCTACAGCGACTTTGTCTTGCAAACGTTCTATTTTATCTTCTTCAAATTCAATGATTTTTTCACACTCAATACAAATCAAGTGGTCATGGTGCTTTTTTTGTGCCTTCTCATAAACAATAATACCGGTATCAAAATCTCTTTTGATGGCTAAACCACATTCTTTAAGCAAGTTAAGTGTCCGGTATACCGTTGCAATCCCAATTTTTGGATCTTCTTTTTGAATCCTAGCAAATAAATCTTCTACTTCAATATGATCTTGTGACTTAAAAAAAGCTTTTGCAATCACTTCTCTTTGCTTTGAGTATCTTAAACCCTTTTTTTTGATGTATTCATTAAGCAGATCTAAGTTACTTTTATCAGGCATATTAATAATCTCCCATTTTTTGAGCTTTCGCTAAAACTGTTTTTTTCATATCTTCAGTATATTTTTCCAAGGCCTTTTCAATTTTATCATCACTTAAGGCAATAATTTTTGCTGCAAGAATAGCAGCATTCTTTGCATTATCCACCGCTACCGTTGCCACAGGAACCCCACCGGGCATTTGAACAATAGACAGCAGTGCGTCTAGTCCCATCATATCTGTTGCTTTAATTGGTACCCCTATGACGGGCAATGAAGTGATTGAAGCAACCATTCCAGGCAAATGTGCAGCTCCCCCTGCTCCAGCAATAATAACTTTTAAACCTCGTTTTTTTGCATCTTTTGCGTAATCAAACATTCTTTGCGGTGTCCGATGTGCCGATACAATATTCACTTCGTAAGCAAGGCCTAACTCATCTAAAGCATCTTTGGCGCCAGACATCACTCTTAAATCAGAGTCACTGCCCATAATTATTCCAACCATATTATATCTTCTCCTTACCTCTCACATTGATCACTTGTTTTAATTGATCAATCCTTTGCATAAGCTCCTCATAACTGTCGGCCAAAACAGTGACATGTCCCATTTTTCTCCCAGGTTTTGCTTGTCGCTTACCATAGATATGAAGAAATACATTTTGCATGGACATCGCTTGTGAAAAACCCATTATTTCCACTTCACCTTTATAGGAAGGATCGGCTAACAAATTTAAAGCACCACAGTAGGCTTTATTTGCAACAGGCTGGATAAGTGGAACCCCACACACAGCCCGCAAATGCAGCTCAAACTGAGAGACATTGAATCCTTCAATTGTATGGTGTCCAGAATTGTGCGGCCTTGGAGCTATTTCATTAATAAATATTTGATCGTTTTCATCCAACAACAACTCTATTGCAAATAAACCTACGCCTTCAAGCTTCTCAACAACTTTAAGCGCAAGTGCAATTGCTTGAGAAGCAATCTCATCATTGATCTGGGCTGGACTGCAAGAACGATCAAGAATGTTTTTTTCTTGATCAACCAGGATTTCTACCACCGGATAGTAAACCATTTGACCATCTTTTCCTCTTGCCACCACCACTGAAAGTTCTTTTTGAATGTTTATTTTTTCTTCAAGCAGGTAGGGCACTTTATCTTTAAGATTTAAAAAATCTTCTTTAGATTTGAGCTGAGCTACGCCATATCCATCATAGCCACCTTTGCGTGCTTTCCATATGCATGGATATTGAATATCTTTTACTTGCAACAACTTTGCTGTAGGCAAATCATGGGAAAGATAAAATTGTTTTTGAACCAACTTATCTTGTATGAGACTAAGTGTTTCTGGCCTGGGGAAAAACTTTTCTTTAACTTTGGAGCCTTCATTCAACAATTGACTGACATCAACATGCTCCAGATCATAAGTGACAAAATCAAAATCATTTGCAAACTCTAAAATTGCCTTACCATCAGAAAAACTAGCCTCTGTGTATTTATGCGCCACAGAAGCTGCCGGGCAATCTCTACTGGGGTCTAAAATTCCAGCATACAGCCCCAAGCGCTGAGCAACTTGCAGCATCATTTTTGCTAACTGCCCGCCACCAACAATACCAAGCTTGAGGTTTTTTTGCAGATCATTCATAGTATCATTGCTTCATAACGTTGACTGGGTGTGATTGCAACGTAATTTTAAACTTTATAGCATCCAAGTTACCCTCTATTAACTATAGATTGTGACTTTATCAATACGTCCATAAACAAAAAGGTGCTATAAACAGCACCTTTTTACTTTATGTAGCCATTATAAAAATATTATTCATTCATATACGTTTTCATCTTGGTACGAAGCGCCTCTCGCATTTCTTTAAGTTGTTCACGTTCTTTGTCATCTAGCTTATTATCATTTTTCATGAATTCATGACGCTTATCCTTAATTTTCATGTTTTCATCTTCAATCTCTTGCACTTGTGTCGCTGTTATTTTACCTGAGTTAAGAGCTTGCTGCATTCTCTTTTTCTTGGCCTTGCTTAAGGTGTATTCATTATCATGTTTTTCTTGATAAATTTTCTTGGAACGCTCTTGACGCATTTCTTTTATTTTAACTTTTTCGGTTTCATCAATTTGACCATCAGCTTTTGCAGCTTTTACTTCTTCTCTAATGACTTTTCCATCTTGCCGCAACTCTTGCGCTTCTTCTTGCGTAAGCTGTCCACTTTTTACACCTTCTTTAATTCTTTCAGATTGTTTTTTACCTCTTTTTTTAGCAAAAACCATGGATGGAGCTGCTAAAGCTAAGCATAAACACAAGACCATTAACTTTTTATTCATAAAATTGTCCTTTCTTTTGAAGTAAAGAGAATAAGGTTGTATTAAGAGGGTATCCTAGCAAAATGACTTGAAAATGAATAGCTTTACAAAGGAATTTCATTTCTTGGAGACCCTTATGTTGACGCAAACAAATGACGTAACCTTTACCAACATACAAGAACAAACCCTCAGTGCAAAAATCGATTTACCGCTTATCACTCCTCCGCGCAGTTATGCACTTTTTATCCATTGCTTCACTTGCTCTAAAGATATTGCGATAGCCGCTAGAATATCTAAAGAGCTTGCTGACAAAGGCATAGCCACTTTACGTTTTGATTTTACAGGCTTGGGTGAAAGCCAAGGTGATTTTTCAAAAACTAATTTCAGTTCTAATCTACAAGATTTACAGTCCGCTGTAGATTTTATGCAGGCACACTACCAGAGTCCTTCTTTAATTATTGGTCATAGTTTAGGCGGAACAGCTGTATTGGCTCTAGCCCATAAACTTCCGCACCTTAAAGCCATGGTCTGTATTGGAGCACCAAGTCACCCCTCTCATCTAAAAAAACATCTTGAACAGCAAGATGGGCATTATACGTTTAATCTGGGACAAAAACCTTTTGTACTTTGTAATCAATTCATGCATGACATTCAAAACATTGATTTGGAACACCTTGCTCCTCAGCATAAAGTACATAGCTTAATTTTACATTCACCCATTGATAACATTGTTAGTATTAAACATGCACAAACACTTTATGAAAAACTCAAGCATCCCAAGAGTTTTATAAGCTTAGACCAAGCAGATCATTTACTCAGCAAAAAAGAAGATGCCCTCTACGTTGGACAACTTATTGCCAGTTGGTTTGATCGCCATTTACCTATAGACAATACAAAGCTTGATATTGAACATGGAACAGTTATTGTCGAGGAACTCAAACAAACGCTGACCCAAAAAATAAGTACTTCCTCTCATACAATTATTGCTGATGAACCTCAAAACCTTGGAGGAAAAGATCTTGGCCTTAATCCTTATGACTTGCTTTTAGCATCTTTAGGTGCTTGCACTTCCATGACGTTAAGAATGTATGCTCGTCATAAACAAATTAACCTAAACTCTATTAAAGTTGAGCTAAAACATGAAAAAATCCATGCCAAAGATTGTCAAGATTGCAAAACCAAAACAGGAAAAATTGATTTTATTCAAAGAAAAATTTATCTTGAAGGCAACCTAAGTCCAGAACAAAAACAACGTTTTTTAGAAATAGCCAATCGCTGTCCAGTCCATAAAACTTTGCACAGTGAAAACAAAATTACCACCGAGCTAGCTTAAACGTATCATTTATTATGTTAATTTCAGTAAAGATCTAATTTTTTAATTCCTGTGATTCTTCTCTTTATTTTATTACACAAGATGACAAGCAACCATACGTTGTACTTTATGCTCTAATAAAGGTATTTCTTGTTTGCACACATCTTTGGCAATTGGACATCGCGTATGAAACCTACAGCCTTTGGGTGGGTTTAATGGGCTTGGCACATCCCCTTGCAAAACAGTTTTTTGTTTATTTTTTTCAACTTGTGGATCTGGAATTGGAATTGCTGAAATCAAAGCTTTGGTATAAGGATGCTGTGGATTTTTAATAATTTCATCCGCAGTTCCTATTTCAGCCAATTTACCAAGATACATCACGGCAACTCTATCACTGATATGTCTAACCGCAGCCAAATCATGCGCAATAAAAACATAGGTTAAATTTAATTCTTTTTGCAAATCTTGCATTAGATTTAAAATCTGGGCTTGAATGGATACATCTAAAGCACTGATCGGTTCATCCGCAATAATCAAATCTGGATTAAGCGCAATGGCTCTAGCAATCCCGATTCTTTGGCGTTGACCACCAGAAAATTCATGCGGATAGCGTCTGATATACTGAGGTCTTAAGCCCACCATTTCCATCAACTCTTGCACTTTTCTGGTTAGTTCTGAACCTTGTGCTACATTGAATGTCTTTAGTGGTTCTGAGATAATACTTTCAACCGTCATTCTAGGATTTAAAGAAGCATATGGATCTTGGAAAATAATTTGCATCTTCCTACGCATTTTTTGCAAATTTTTCATAGCGGTAATTTCTTGATTTTCAAAAAATACTTTGCCGGATGTTGGTTGAATCAACTGCAAAATAGCACGTCCCAATGTTGATTTACCGCAACCACTTTCGCCTACTAAGCCTAAAGTCTCTCCTTTTTTTACTTCAAAACTTACCCCATCCACAGCTTTCACAGTTTGTACTTCAGACCCAAATATACCTTTTTGTCTTAGTTTAAAATGTACTTTAAGATCTTCAACTTTTAAAATATTTTCACTCATCACTCAATCTCCACCAATCTAAAAACTTATCTTACTTAATTTCCCAACATGTTGCCCAGTGACCATCACTGATAACTTTTCTATCAGGATAATTATGCTCACATTTTTCCACTTTTTTTGGACATCTGGGATGGAAATAACATCCACTGGGTAAATCTTCTAAACTTGGAGGAAGCCCAACAATGGGTTTAAGAGAGCTGCCTTTCTCTTCATCCAATCTTGGCAAACTGGCCAACAAGGCTTTGGTATAAGGATGTTGAGGATTTTTAAATAATTCAAAAGTTGACGCAGTTTCAACCACTCTGCCTGCGTACATGACCGCTACTCTATCAGTCATACCTGCAACAACGCCTAAGTTGTGACTGATAAAAATAACACTGGTGCCAAAGTTGTGATTTAGCTCTTTAATTAAATCAAGTATCTGAGCTTGGATGGTCACATCCAAAGCAGTCGTAGGCTCATCTGCAATCAAAACACTGGGTTCATTCAATAATGCCATGGCAATCATCACCCTTTGCCTTAAACCGCCTGACAACTCATGTGGATACATATTCATTCTTTTATCTGGCATAGGGATACCCGTTCTTGCCATCATCTCTACGCAACGTTTAAACGCAGCATCTGAGCTCATTTTTTTGGTTCTATGCCTTACCAAAACTTCAATCAACTGCGTACCAATTTTTAAATATGGGTTCAAGGCTGTCATTGGATCTTGGAAGATCATTGATATACTCTGCCCCCTGATATCACGCATTTGTCGCTGAGAAAGCTTAAGCAAATCTTTGCCTTCAAACATAATTTCTCCGCCAGCATAATATCCCGGAGGTTGTGGAATCAACTGCATAACCGACATAGCGGTGACCGACTTGCCACTGCCACTTTCCCCTACTACACCTAAAACTTCACCTTTTTTAAGCTCATAGGAAACCCCGTCACAGGCTTTAACCACGCCACCTTCGGTTTTAAAATATGTTTTTAAATTATTGATACTTAGTACATTTGACATGATTAATCCTTCCTCATTTGAGGATCTAAAGCGTCTCTGACCCCATCACCTAAAAAGTTTAAACAAAACAACAAGATTGCCATAAACATTCCTGGAAAAACCAACTCCCACCAAAAGGCTATCATGTGATTGGCACCATCATTAATCAATGAACCCAAACTTGGTTTTGGTGGTTGGACCCCCAAACCTAGAAAAGATAAAAAAGCTTCTTGCAAAATCATGGTTGGTACGGTCAAGGTAAAGTAAATAATAACAGGACCTAAGGTATTAGGAATCAAGTGTTTAAAAATAATTCCGGCAGAACTAACACCAACACTTTTTGCCGCCAATACAAACTCTCTGTTCTTTAACCCTAAAACCTGCCCTCTAACAATCCTAGCCGTAGTCAACCACCCCACTAGACCCAAGGCAGCAAAGAGCAAAACTTCACTTTTACTATCTGTCATGGTGATAAAAATAATAACCAAAAACATGTAAGGCAAAGAGTACATCACATCTACAAAGCGCATCATAAGGTTATCCACTCTACGTGAAGCATAACCAGATATAGCTCCATAAACTGTACCAAAAATGGCTGCCACAATTGCTGCAATCAAACCAATTTTGATACTGATCTTACCGCCCATCAAAACCCTAGAAAACAAATCTCTTCCTAAAAAGTCAGTTCCAAACCAATGCTTTAATGATGGTGGCTGTGCTTTAAGGACTAGATCTGTTTGCCTATAACTGTAGCTTGGGAAAAATGTATCAATCACCCATGGACCTAAAAAGCAAAGCAGCACTAAAAACAAAACCACATAAAGACATACCATGGCTGGTTTATTTTTTTTCAAGCGTCTATAGGCATCTTTCCATAAAGATGTACCTTCAACAATCACTCTTTCTTCTTGTTTTTTTTCTACTGTATTAGCCATTGAACTCTACCCTCGGATCTAATAAACGGTAAGCAACATCCACCGCCAAGTTTAAAAATAAAAGAAATGCTGAGTAAACAATCACAACTCCCAAAACTAAAAAGTAATCCCGGTTAAAAGCAGCATCAACAAAGTATGGGCCCATGCCAGGTAGATTAAAAATCTTTTCTACCACAACACTACCCACCATAATGTTAGCAATGGCAGGCCCTAAATAACTAACAACTGGAATAACACCTCCCTTTAGCGCATGCTTCCAAATGATATAGGACTCTTTTAAACCTTTTGCCCGCGCTGTTCTGATAAAATCAGAACGAACAACCTCTAACATTCCGCTTCTAGATAAGCGAGCAATGTACGCCGCTCTGAGCGTTCCCAATGTAATCGCTGGTAAAACTAAATGGCTGAATGTTCCCCAACCACCAGCAGGAAACCACAATAGACTTAACGCAAAAATCAATGCCAGAATCGGACCCAAAACAAAGCTTGGCAAACTAATACCAACCACAGCCAAAGACATGGCAGCAAAATCCCATTTGGTATTTTGCTTCACTGCCCCAATAATTCCGGCCGTCATCCCCACTAAAATAGCCCAAAACAAGGCAAACATACCTAAAAGCATGGTTTTTGGTAAACTCATGCCAATAATTTCATTGACGGTTCTGTCTGGATATTTTGTAGATAAACCAAGATCAAATTCAAAAAACACTTTTTTCATGTAGTTTACATATTGAACACTTAAAGGCTTATCAAAACCATAGCGTTCTTCTAAAGCCTGCTTAACTTCTGCGGTTAAGGCTCTTTCAGAAGTAAAAGGCGAACCTTTAGCATAACGCACTATAAAGAACGATAAGCTGATTGCCACAAAAAATGTAATAACAATGCCGACCAAACGTCTTGCAATAAATCTAATCATGCGTCCACCTTACTTGTTTCATTTGAGTTGTCATCTTCTGTTTTTTTAATACCTTTAATTTCATCTAAAGTTATGGTTTGAGTCTCTTTGGATGGCGGCCACACTGGGCTTCTTCTTAAAGGATCATCTTCCTCTGG
Source organism: Oligoflexia bacterium (assembly GCA_035326705.1). NCBI lineage: Bacteria > Pseudomonadati > Bdellovibrionota > Oligoflexia > Oligoflexia bacterium. The sequence goes on along the minus strand of DAOLES010000002.1, from coordinate 243,969 downwards.
TAATTCTTTATGGTACTTACCATCATAGTAGCGCTCATCAATGTACATGTATCTCCAGTGATGGTGACCCTGATAATCAAAGTAAAAGCCTTTTAAGTATGGCTTTTTAATATGATTTCTTGTGTACAAAAACAAGGGCATAAACGGCATTTCTTGGGCATGAATTTTTTCTGCTTCCCGCATCATTTCCAAACGCTTATCATAATCACTCATGATATTTGCTTCACGAATAAGCCTGTCATATTCTGCATTTTTCCAGCCTGTTCTATTATTTCCTGAAGTAGATAAAGCCAACTCTAAAAAAGTATAAGGATCAATAAAATCACCAATCCAACCTCTGCGGATGATATCGTAATTTCTTGCAGTCATATCATCTAAGTAAACTTTCCATTCTTTGTTCACCAACTCAATCTCTATGTTAAGATTTTCTTTCCACATTTGCTGAACAGCTTGTCCAATCTGCTTGTGTTTTTCTTGAGTATTGTAAACAAGGTTTAAATTTGGAAAGCCTTTACCATCTGGAAATCCTGCTTCTGCCAATAGCTTTCTGGCTTCTTCTGGCTCAAACAATGGTGTCCCCAATGCTTCATACCCAGCCAAGCCATCCATGACCATATCTGCATAAGGAATCTCTCCGCCCCCTAAAATCTCAGACAAGGCTTTTCTATCAACTGCTTTACTTAAAGCTCTTCTCACCCGAGCATCATCTAAAGGTTTTGAATCAACATTAAAACCATAGAAATAAACTCCTAAATAAGGATCAATATGAAAATCTTCTTGGTGTTTAAGTTTCTTAATATATTCCAAAGGCACATCGGTATTGGCTCCAGTCCAATCAACCTCACCGGTTCTGTACATAAAGATATTGGTATTTGCACTTTCAATTGAATAGGCCTTAACCGTGTCAATTGTTACGTTTGCAGCGTCCCAGAATAAAGGATTCTTTTTAAAGATTTTATATTGTCTAAAAGCTTCCTCCTCTAAACAATAAGCATAATTACAGACAATATTTTCTGGTCTAACCCACAAACTATCATCACCATCACGCGCTTTAACTTTTTCAATGACATGTTCAGGAACAATGGCAAAAATATAAAACTCAATCATTGCTAAGAAGTACGGTAAAGGACCGTTAAGTTTTACCCAAAATCGCTCATCATCTAATGCTTTGACTTGAACATGTTTTTTTGCAGCTGGCTCAGCAGAAATTGCTGCACCTAATTTTTCATCTTCGTTGACGGCCTTCAAGATCGCTTTTCTGACTGCATCTTTATCATCACCCTCAGGATAGACCATGAAGCCTTCTGGGTATTTAGAACGTTTAATATCACCAAGTTCTATACCTTTAAGACCCTCTTTAATTTTTTCAACACTGGCCTGAGCACCTTTAATATAAATTGCCCCCAAGTTGTAGGCATCACCATTAACAATATCAAAACCCAAACTGGCATAAACAGAGGCTGTTTCTGGGTCCAAAAGACGCAACCATGAATATTCAACATCATGCGCAGTTAAGGGCTTACCATCTGACCATTGCAAACCTTTACGCATATAAAAGGTAAACTCAGTTCCATCTTCTGAGATTTCCCACCGCTCAGCCATATCTGCAATAGGTTTACCGGTTTTTGGATTGATTTCCGTTAGCCTCCCAAACATATTTCTAACGATCTCACCATCAGGTGCACCGGAAGCTTTTTGTGGATCCATATACTGTGGTTCTGAACCATTGTTAATCCACAAAACATTGGGAGCGTGTTTTGGCTTTGTTGTACCAAAAAACTTCTCTTTTTCTGTAGAAATACAAGAGCTTACAATTAAACTAACCCCTAAACTTAGCGCGAAACGCAAAATATTTTTCTGCATAGTGGTGTCTTGTTAGACAACATCAACAAAAATTACAACAAAAAAATTCTTTTTCCCTAATATTTTTATTAGAAACATTTATTAATTTAATAATTTAGCTTGTAAAAAAAAATTTCAGCACCATCATTTATCCTTTCTAATGCTTGGTAGAAGTGTTTTTTATTTGCTTTTTTTTGGATATGTCCCATAAAGAAAAACATGGAAAATTCACCCATCAATTTCAATTTAAACGCTGAACAAATAACTCAACAATGTGAAAAGAGTCTAAAAAAACTTGAAGAGGCTTTATTTGCTATAGAGAACTTGCGTCCTGAAACAGTCAATTTTGAAAATACTTTTGTTGCCTTAGATCAAAGTCTAGGAGACTTTGCTGACAGCTACCTTCCATTAATTTTTTTCAATAGCGTCTCAGCAGATAAAACATTGAGAGATGCTGCCTTTGCTTGCCAGCAACGCATTGATCAATTTTATGTAGACCTATATACTAGGGAAAAGCTTTATACCGTCTTAGCAAGCTTTAAAGATAAAATATCTTATTTGAATCTCAGTGCAGTTGATAAACGTCTGGTTGATAAAACCCTTCTGGCTTTTGAACGCTCTGGTATGAAACTGAATCAACATAAACGCTCTCGTTACAACACCTTAAGCAAAGTTTTAAACGAATTACAATCACAGTTCAGCAAAAATATAGCCGAGCATTCCGATCAAGCTGAGTTTACAAAAAGTGAACTTGATGGCTTACCTGAGTCTTTCTTAAATCAATTAGAAAAAAACGAGGATGACAAATACATCGTAACATTGGCTTATCCTCACTATTTCTCAGTGATGGAAAACGCCAAAAATGCAGCTACGCGTAAATATTTACAAGAAAAATTCTTCAAACGTGGCGGTGAGCAAAACGTAACTTTATTTAAAAAGGCTTTACGTTTACGCCATATTTTAGCCAAAATCATGGGCTATGAAAACCACGCAGCTTTTATCTTAGAAGAACGCATGGCTAAAACGCCTGACAATGTTAATCAATTTCTCACTGACCTTGGACAAAAATTACAACCAAAACTCAAACAAGAGCTAGCAGTCTTGCTTGAGTTAAAACAAAAAGATTTGGCACAAGCAGAACACTTAGACGACTGGGACTGGCGTTACTACATGAATCAACTCAAAAAAGAAAAATACCAAGTTGACCAAGAAATTATCAAAGAATATTTTCCGACAAAAACTGTCATCAAAGGTATGTTTGAAATCTATCAAAACTTATTCAATGTAGAATTCAATGAAATTGAAGACCATTCTACTTGGCACAACGATGCGCAATTGTTTAGCATTCGTGAAAAAAACAACTCTAACATTCTAGCTTACTTTTACATGGACCTGTACCCTCGTGAAAACAAATATCCGCATGCGGCCGCTTTCACCTTAAAGTCTGGGAGACTTTTACCAGATGGCAGCTACAACAAACCTGTTTCTGCTATTGTGGCCAACTTCCCCAAACCCAGCCAAGACACTCCCTCTTTGCTGCCCATCAATCAAGTAGAAACATTGTTTCATGAATTTGGCCACATCATGCACCAGACCCTTACGCGTGCTCCATACCTTACATTTTCAGGGACAAGAGTAGCCAGAGACTTTGTCGAAACCCCATCACAAGTCTTAGAAAATTGGGTATGGGATGAGGGCATGCTCAACAAGTTCTCAGGCCATTATAAAAATGCTTCTGAAACCTTACCTAAAGATCTTTTAGACAAAATTTTAGCCTCTAAACTGTGTGACACGGGCTTACATTATTGCAGACAACTGATGTTTGCCACTGTTGATTTAAACTACCACACAAGCAATGGTAAGATCGACCCAATTCAACTGTGGAGCTCAGTGCAAGAAAACATTTTTAAGATTGCCATGCCAGAAGATTCACTGAAAGTTGCCGGCTTTGGCCACCTTATGGGCGGCTATGACTCTGCCTATTATGGCTACCTATGGGCAGAAGTTTTTGCTGCCGACTTATTTACCCGTTTTGAAAAAAATGGTCTTCTAGATCAAAATACTGGCCTTGACTATAAAAAATGGATCTTAGAAAAAGGCGGCAGTGAAGATGCTGAAATATTGATTGAAGGCTTTTTACAAAGGCCCTCCAACAATAATGCATTTATTCAAGGCTTGGGATTGTAACCATTAAGTCATAGAAACAAAGCTAACAAAAATAGTGTTCTGACTAAAATATCAGGGCACATCATTTAAAAACCACATGGGCTGTGTGTAATCATAGTGATTAGAACCAGCCCAATGGTAAAAAACTTCACCCATCTTATTATTGATTCGATCGACTTGCACTTTTAGCATTTGGGTAAAGTTTTCTTTTGTCCAATATGCCCCATCAATACTTTGCTGGTGAAAGCGACCCTTGCTATAGATTTCTGTTTGCTGAATAGATAATCCATCCACTAAATATTGATAGGCAATATGTTCTGATGTCCAAGATTCACCAAACATCATCCATAAATAATCTTTTACAATTTCATCATAGTTGTATTTTGTATCATGGCTCCAAGACTCAAAAACCCTAGGTGAACATGCTTGATACTCTAAATAAACTTGATATGCTGGCATTGCCGGCCCATCAAACACCCTATATTTATACACAATAACATTATCTTTAATATTTTGAGGAACCTTAGAACAGTCAGCCCCCCAATTATCCCTGTACCAAGTACTCTCAATGTTTATAAAATTCACATCTGGTCTAACTTTTAAACGAAGCATCACATCACCGTAGGGAAAGGTGCTGGCAGGAGTCAAACCCATATACAAAACTCTAATATCTTGTTCAGATAAAGCATCTGAAATTGAAGGAGCAAACCCATGCGCCCACTTACCTTTTCCAGCAACAGATTTTAGCTCTTCTAACTTCTTTTCATTCCCCCAAGAGTATAAAAATTCTGGTCGGCATTTATCGTCTAACTTTGCAGTTCCTGCAAGGGTGACTTCTTGTATTGGATAGTAGTAAAAATCTTTATTACGGCACTTTCCATACCAAGAGTTTTTAAGATTCTCACGATAGGCACTGACATCAAATTCATCATTCCATGGCCTTGATAGATCATCGGTAAGATCCGCGTTCCAAAAAAACAATAAGTCCTTTAATGATCGCGCTGAACCACTGCTATAATTCTGCCTTACTTCACCAGAAAACAAGTTTTCACTGATACCTTGTTCACTTTGCGCATAAACAACTTGTTCAATGCCTAAAGTAAAAACACCTATTAATAATAATAAATTTTTGTTGATCCACTTCCCCATGTTGGGAAACTACTCAATTTGAGCAAAATTTTCAAGCGCAAAAAATCAACCTGCGGCTAACTGCCTTTATTTAAGAAACTTTAAAATTTTTCCACATCATGGAGCCCATAGGCTTAACATCTTTTTGATTGTATTTGGCTGATGCTTTTGTAGCATAACTGGTTCTGACTTCTCCACTCACTTCAAAATAAATCAGCTGTCCAATAGGCATACCTGCATAGACCCTTACCGGCATTTGTGCAGATATTTCTAAGGTCCAATAATTACAAAAGCCAACGTCGCCTTTACCAGCAGTAGCATGAATATCTATGCCTAAGCGTCCAGCACTAGACTTGCCTTCTAAAAAAGGCACATGTTTATGGGTCTCTGTATATTCTTCCGTAATCCCCAAATATAAAACGTTGGGTTTTAAAACATAACCTTCTTCTGGAATTTCAAAGTAATGCACACTGTTGTCTTTTTTACTATCTAAAACAGCATCATCATAAACACCCAAAGTTTTACCTAGATGAACATCATAACTGTTTGACCCAAGACATTTTGGTCTAAACGGTTCTATTTTTATCGTTCCTTGTTCAATTTCTTTTTCTATTTGGGTATCGCTTAAAATCATACCCTTGCTTTACGAAGAAACATGCCGCAAAGCAAGATTTTTTCCCGCTTCGCTCTTTTTTTAAGAAGGTCTCACGACCCTCTCTAAAACGCAAACGCGGTTTGCGTTTTATCACTCCCGTGCGCTCGGCCATATAAAATTGCCTCGCAACTCTTCATCTTAAAATTATTCTTTATGAAACGCGCTGGCCTTGAGCGCGCTAGCCCGATCAGCCATGCGTTCATCAATAATTTTATCTCTTGAACATTGCTATGCAATAAAAAAAGGGGGCACGTAACAAATACATGTCCCCTTTTATTCTTATATACTCAACCACATAAAGTGGCTTCGCAAAATTGTATTAGCCTTTGTTCATTTTTTCAATGGCTGCTGCATCAGGAATAATCTTAACCACAACGCGTCTGTTGGCGGCTTTTCCTTCTGGTGTACTGTTGTCAGCTACTGGCTTAGATTCACCGGCGCCTACTACAGTCATTCTGTTCATTGGAACACCTTGACCAGACAAATAACTGCTAACACTTTGCGCTCTATTTTGTGACAAAGATTGGTTGTAGCTTGCTGAACCATCACTGTCTGTATGACCTTCAACAATAAGGTTGGTTGTATTATCTTCTGTCAACACAGCTGCAAAGTTACTCAAATCACCTTGAGAATCCGGTTTTAAGGATGCCTTACCAGAGTCAAACAAAATGCCAGAAGGAAAACGTACAATCAACTCATTGCCAACACGTTCAATATTTGCACTTTTAACTTGTTGTCTTAGTTTAGCTTCTTTTTTATCCATGTGACGGCCAATTGCTGCTCCAGTAGCTGTACCAGCAACTGCACCAATAGCAGCACCTGCAAGCGCTCCGTTTTTACCACCAATCAATGCTCCAATACCAGCGCCCGCTGCTGCACCACTGGCACCTCCAATAGCGGCACCTTTACCTGTTTTTGTTGCACATGATGTTTGAAATAGTGCCAACGCTGCCACTAAAACAAAACTGATCATTCCTTTTTTTAACATTTGTATCTCCTCAGATAGGTTCATCTACAATTCGTTTACTATTTTATCCTGCAAACGAGAAAACTTAATATAGGGTAGACATTAACTGAAGCTGAATTTTTTGCAATTTTTTTCCAATCGCTAAGCAATTAATAATCAACACAAAAAATCGCTAAAATAAACCCAAACAACAAAATTTTAGAGCAAAATTTGCTTTAAATAGTCTCTTTGAAATCTTGGTAAAATAAAGCTGCTTTTATGCATCTCTAAACTGTAATACTGGGTAAACAATTCTTTTGCCTCTTCTTCTCTAACGATTGTCTTTGGATTTAGTTTACCATCACCGGCTATAGAAAACGAATATGGCCCTCCAGGGTAAATCATATTACAGTAGTTGTAGATATGAACGGATTCAAATGTATCTTTTAAGATTGTTAATAGATGCTTTTGTTCTTCTTGCAATAAAAAAGGTGATTCTGCTTGCGACACAACCACGCCACCCTCATTAAGACATTGTTTTACATTCTCATAAAAAGAATGATTAAATAAAGGCGCTGCTGGACCAATAGGATCTGTTGAATCAACAATAATCACATCAAATTTTTGTTCTTGTTGGGCTATATGATTTTTAATATAAGCAACCCCGTCATCAATCAGCAGTTCAAATCTCGGATCATGCTGGTTCAAACAATCTCCTGTTTGAGGAATATGCAGTCTACATGCCTCTACAACTGCTTCATCAATTTCAACCATAATTATTTTTTCTAAACAGTCATGTCTTAAAACTTCACGAGCAGTGCCTCCATCACCACCACCGATAATTAACACTCTTTTAGGTTTAGGGTGAGAAAACAAAGCTACATGACTAATCATTTCATGATAAATAAACTCATCTTTTTCACTGAGCATAAAAATACCATCGTTGAGTAATACCTTTCCCACTTCATAAGTGTCCACAACATCAACTCTTTGAAAAGATGATTGCTTAGAATACAAAATTTCTTTTACTCTCAACGATAATTGAAAGTCTTTATTTAGAATATCTTGAACCCAAATACTTGGATAATTATTTTGTTTATTGTGCTCCATTACAAATACCTTTATTTATTTTTAACATAACGTCTACACATTAAGTGATATTGAGATTGAATCAAATGTTCTTGCTGCTTTTCAACAATATATGACTCAGACAATTCATTTTTCCAATTGATTTCTTTAGTATCAAAAACCACCACATCAAATGTATTGGATTGGAAAATCTCTACACAATCTAATACAATTTGATTTAAACGCTCCCCTCTGTGCAACATATTGGTTTCAAAACTTACATAAGATCCTACTTTTTGTGGTGTAACATGAACGGTTGCATACTCTTTACCATGAATTGCATTAAGCGAATAACCACATGGATCAAAAAAGTATTCGTCAATGATAAAACCTTCAAGCAGTTTTTTTATCTTTTGATAGGCATTGGAATCATGAAAGTTATTTTTTTGGTCATTAGAAAATAAAGAAAAAACTTCCGGATTTAAATCATGCATCAAAATTTCTATTGTTCCATCTTCTTCAGTTTCAAAATTTGGTTTTTCATAAGAAAAAAAGTGAATCGGTGAAATTTCTTCTTGATTAAAAACTTTTCTTTCTAATTTAAAATGATTGCTCAATAACTTATAATCATCTTCAATTTGATAAGGATGCTGCTCAGGAAAATGCCCTATTTTTCTTTCATAGATAAACTGACTAATATCCTCTTGACCCAAAAAAAGAACAAGTTCATTCATTGCTTTGGCTAAATCTGTTTGGCCACAGGTAATCATTAAGCATTTGTGATCATAGATAAACAAACTTGACTCAGACAACAAGTAAGCGTCGCAGCTAGCATTTGTAATATGTGATAAAATTTGAGCTCTGGCCTGATGAACAATGTTTTCCCAAAAGTCATAGCCTAAAGCCCTTAAACTTTTTTTGTTGGGTAAAAGGCGTAGCTCACATTTTTTTTCAGGTCCATCAAAGTTCATAACTACTGTACATACCCTTATTAGAAATAATCCCCTAAGAACTATTTGGTTTGATAAGCAACTACTGTCAAATCATCTGGGCCGCCAAATTCCCGCTTTTCAACTGACAGCATTCTTTCTAAAGTCTCGTTTTTCAAGTCATCTAATAAAGACCTTAGATCTGTTGCTTTTGATAGCTTTTTACAAAGTTTTGTAAATTTATAATTGTCACTTAATCCATCACTCATTAGAAAAATACGGTCATTTTTTTCAAGAGGAATTTCTGCGCTCATCTCTATTCTTAAATCTGTGCTTCCTACAACGTTATTAACCAAATTTTTTATATGTTGCAACTGTGACCGCTCAACACCCAATTCAAGACCATATGCTAGGGGAGCATGAGAAACAGTATAATATATCAACTCTCCCTGCTCATTTAAAATCAATCCCATAGAATCACCACAGTGATAAAACCTTACCCAAGTTGGATGAATTTCCGCCACCACACAGGTACTTAAACTACCATCATCATTTTTTAAAATAGCGTCATTGGCATCTTCTATAGCATCCAAAATTGCATTTCTAATTTTCTGCTTTTTTTTACTTAAACAGGCGGCTTTTATTTTTTCTACAATCAATCTACTTGCCTTATTGCCATTTGGACTGCCCCCCACTCCATCGCAAACCACCGAAATATTTAACTTTGATGACACAGAAAAAAAACAACATGCATCTTCATTAACTGTTTTTTTGGCAGGAGACTGCATACTGGCCAGAGCATATGAACCTGTCTTTAGGGTATGCACTTCACTAACAAAATCTTTACTTTCAAAAATATACTGATCCATCAACACACTCCTATAACATTTGTTCTCTAAAAAATAACGAATTAAATTTTTAACTTATAAAAAAAACCTTAAGTTTTTTTTAAAAACAGGCTCTAAGTCTTTGTAACCAATAGATTTTGGTGTAATATCAAGCCAATGCCAACTTTGAGTTCATTAAATTCGTCTGCTGCAAAAAATACTTATTTTTTAGACTTGTTAAAAAATATTCATAGCAGTGATGCTTACTTCTTAGGTAATTATGCCAAACAATATGAATACGAACTCGCTCAATACTTTGGTTCATTGTATGCCATCAATATTGATTCTAAAGTAACGTCTATAATCAATGTTCTAAAGGGACATGAGATTGGTGTTGGTGATGAAATCATCTGTACATCATTTGGCATGTCAAAAACTGTTAATGCCTTGCTACAAAAAAAAATTGTCCCTGTACTGGCAGACCTCAACCCCAGCCAATACAGCATGTCGTTTGAACACTGCAAACGTTTAATTAACCCAAAAACAAAAGCTATTATTCTTTCATATCCTTTTGGAATTCCTAATCAAGCCCATCTTTTTAAAGATTTAGCCCGTCAACACAAGATCTTGCTTATAGAAGATATTCAATCCTCTTTTGGTTCTTTTTGGCGTGATCAAAAGCTGGGAACTTTTGCTGATGTTGCTTTTTTTGACTCTCATCCCAAAAATCAACTTTGTCCCAGTCAAGCAGGATTATGTGTCACCGACCATACTCACATTGCAAAAATGGTTCGCCCAAACATTGAACAACCTTATTCGGTTTTGCATGAGCTGAGTGAATTTCTTGGTGCTTTAGGCTTATCTAATCTTAATGAACTAGATAATAAACTTTCTCATTTGCAACAAATCCATACTGTATATAGCAATTATTTATCTGGCACACCTAATATCACTATATATCAAGATGACTCACAATCCATTGCTAGCAAACACGTCATACCACTGAGAGTTCACGCCGAAGAAAGAAACTTTTTTTACAATAGTTTAAAAAAACACTGTCACTTTATCTATAAAGATTTTGAAGCTGCCCACAACAATGCATTAATCAATGTCATGCTTAGACCCCCACATCTACCCAACACTGAAAAAGCTTTACAGGAAATAGTTCTGCTGAATATTACTCAAGAAGAAAGTCTACTTGAGCATGTAGCTGTAGCAGAAAAAATTCAAACACTCTCTGAAACCTACAGTTTAAGCGCATAAAAAAACTAAGAAATGTTTTGCAATAAGGTTGCAATCCCTTGTCCACCACCAATGCATGCTGAGGCAATGCCATAATTTTTATTTTTTTCTCTAAGAGCATGAGATAAGGTCACCACGTTTCTATTGGCACTGGCTCCCAAGGGGTGCCCCATCGCTAACGATCCACCATGAATGTTTAAACGGTGCTTAGGAATACCCAAGTCTTGCTTGACCGCCATCACTTGTCCTGCAAAAGCTTCATTTATGTCAAACAAAGAAATATCACGCATGGACAATTGCTGTTGGTTCAATACATGTCGTATAGCTTCAACAGGTCCTAAGCCCATGGTTTTTGGGTCACATCCCGTTACTGCATAATCTTTAACAATTGTATGATAAGTAATACCCTTTAAATCTGCTTCATATTTGTCCATTAACACAATGGCACTTGCCCCATCAGCCAAACCACTGCTAGACGCCGCAGTATGCACTCCTGTTTTTGAGAACACAGGTGTAAGTTTTTTTAAGTCATTTTTATTAGGCAATCTAAAAAATTCGTCTTGTACAGGTTGCCCTTCAACAGCAATCATTTCATGCTGATAAAACCCTTCATCCCATGCTGCTTTATATTTTTTATGACTTTCATGCGCGTATTCATCACACTGTTCTCTAGAAAAATTATATTGTTTTGCAATCAGTTCCGCAGTTTGACCCATGGGCAAATCAATCCATTGATCATGCAAAATACCCGCAACACTATCAATCAAGTTTGTATGCCCAAGCTTTAAACCTACCCTATTGTCAAAACTGTAACTGGCGGCTTGACTCATGCTTTCAACTCCAACCGCTAAAACACATTTCGCTTTATTGACTTTTATCATCATAAAAGCTTCAACCAAGGCTTGCATACCAGAACCGCATAAACGATTCACCAAATAAGAAGGACAACCCAGATTAAACCCAAGTGCTAAACTAAGATGTCTTGGCAAATAAGCATGATTTTGCCCTGAAACTAAAACGCTGCCCACAACACAATGATCAATCATACTCGGCTCAAGATTTGCTGTTTGGATGGTTTTTTCTGAAACCATTTTAGCTAAATCTAATGCTGAAGTTGTTTTGTACAAACTCTGAATTTTAGCAAAAGGAGTTCTTTTAGCTGCTACAATCACTACATCCGGGTCTCTATAAAATCTGGCCGACATATTGTTTACAATAATGACATTGCTTGATAAATCAACTTTACGTGAACAATAAATTGCCCTCCATTCCATTACCCAAAGATATTATTGCTAGCATTGAACAATCTTTTGTTTCAGCTAAAGCTTACGGTCAAATTGCAACCCTGCATGACCAAAAAATTTTTCAAAGGACTGTTCACATCAACTATCATCCTGAGTTAAAGGTTTTTTTTATCAACGCACATAAAAGCTCAAGAAAATATGACTCAGCTTTAAAAGGAGAACTTTTTTCTGGCTGCTATTGGGACCTGGCTGCTTCTACACAATATATATGGCATGCTAGACCACAAGTTTTAAGCGCAACCGACAGCAAACCCTTTGATTTACAAAAAAGTGCCTGGCAATGTATGCGCAATGAAGTTCGTCTAGCTTATTATCTTGATGCTGAAAATATTGACCTTCATAGCAATACTATTAAAAATTATCCTTTAGATCAGCCCGCTCCCAACCATGATGTCATCCTTTTCACACCACATTACTGGGATATTTTTCAAGTTTCACAACAAGAACATCGCTTCAGTACCAGAACTTTATACCATTGGGAGGCAAAACAATGGTCCAAACAAAATACATCTATTCTTCATACACCTTGAACTTTATGCCAATATACGTTAGTGCAAATTTCTTATGAGTCAATATCGATCAACCATTACTGCTACTGCTCAACATTACCCAACTAAAGTTGTTACCAATGACGACCTTGCAAAAATTGTTGATACTTCTGATGAATGGATTAGAACCAGAACAGGTATTCATGAACGCAGAAAAGTTTCTCCAGGAACTGGTTCAAGTGATCTGGCAACCAAAGCCATAGAAAAACTTCTCAAACAAAAAAAAATGAGTGCCGAAGAAATTGATTTAATCATTTGTGCCACCATTACGCCTGATAAACCAATCCCAGCAACTGCTTGTATTGTTCAAGCTAAAATTGGAGCTAAAAATGCCTGGGGTTTTGATCTTAATGCAGCCTGTTCTGGATTCTTGTACGCCTTAACAACTGCTGACCAATTCATCAGAGCTGGCAGTGTTAAAAAGGCTTTGGTTATTGGCGTAGATGTCATGAGTGCAATCATCAACCCTCAAGACCGCAATACCTGTGTTATTTTTGGTGATGGTTGTGGTGTAGTTCTATTAGAAAGAGAAGATAAAGCCTCTGAACTTGGAATTTTAGATTACATCCACCATGTTGATGGTCACGGTGAACAGTTTCTACAGATGCCCGCCGGTGGGAGCGTTAAACCCGCCAGCATAGAAACAGTTGAAAATAAAGAACATTACGCTCAACAAGACGGCAAAGTTGTTTTTAAACAAGCTGTAACAGCAATGCCTGATGTTTCTTTAGAACTTTTAGAAAAAAATAATCTAAAACCCAGTGATATTGATTATTTTGTCCCGCACCAAGCCAATATGCGCATCATAGATATGTGCCAAAAAAAATTAAAGCTCAAAGACGAACAAGTTATTACCAATATTGACAAATTTGCCAATACTACAGCTGCCACAATTCCTACATGTATTGCTAAAGCCAGTGAAGAAAAAATCTTTAAAAAAGGTGACCTGATTGTTTTAGCGTCTTTTGGCGCTGGCTATACTTGGGGTGCTTCTTTATTACGTTGGAGTTATTAAGGTATGCCCTATTACCTGGCACAGCATCAAAGTGCCTGGGGGCCTGTTTTTCTATTGCATGATCAAAACTCTATTTTTGCTTTATCTCTCCCTGGAACGGATAAACAAGATTTTTTAGCTCGTTATAAAAAAGAAATCATTACACAAGAAACAACTCCCTCAAACTTAAGTCAAAAGTGTTTTTTTCAGCTTGATGAATATTTTTCAGGTAAAAGACAAAGTTTTGACTTGGTTACCCAACAAGCCGGCACAGCTTTTCAGCAAAAAGTCTGGAGGGCACTAACTAAGATCCCACATGCTAGCACTGCCAGCTATAAAGATATTGCAGAAAAAATAAAACACCCAAAAGCCTATAGAGCTGTTGGCATGGCCAACAACAAAAACAATATCCCCATCATTATTCCTTGTCACAGGGTCATTGGTCACAATAAAAAGTTGGTTGGTTTTGCTGGTGGCTTAGCTTTAAAACAAAAACTTTTAAGACATGAACAAGATGCTTGCTTAGTTTAGTTGTAGGCAGGTATACCTGTTAACTCATGTGCAACAATCAAGGTATGGATGTCATCTGTGCCTTCATAAGTAAACACTGATTCTAAATTCATCATATGGCGCATGGAACAGTACTCATCCAACACACCATTACCGCCCAGTATAGAACGCGCTTCTCTGGCCACTTCCAAAGCCATTTTAACGTTATTCATTTTTCCCATAGAAATATGCGCAGGCTTGATTTGACCTTTATCTTTAAGCTCTGCCAATTGATTGGCCAATAACTGGGCTTTGGTAATTTCTGTAGCCATATTGGTCAGTTTACGTTGGACCAATTGAAATGAGGCAATGGGTTTATCAAACTGAATTCTATTTTTTGAATAAGACAACACTTCAGAGAAACAGGCTTTAGCAGCACCTATTGCTCCCCAAGCAATACCGTATCTGGCTTGACTTAAACAGCTTAAGGGGCCTTTTAGACCTTTTACTTCTGGCAACATATTTTCTTCAGGTATTTCAACTTGGTCTAAACTTAACTCAGCCGTATCTGAGGCACGCAAAGAAAGTTTACCGGTGACTTGTGTAGCTTCAAAGCCTTCTCTATCAGTTTCAACAATAAAGCCACGAATTCCATCTTCAGTCTTGGCCCAAATAATGGCAATATGAGCATTGCATCCATTGGTAATCCACATCTTGGTGCCATGAATAATCCATTTATTGCCTTTTTTTTCTGCCCGGGTAATCATCCCGGCCGGGTTAGAACCAAAGTCTGGTTCCGTTAATCCAAAACAACCAATGACTTCACCTGCAGCCATTTTAGGTAACCATTGTTGCTTTTGCTCTTCTGAACCAAAAGCATAAATAGGATACATGCACAATGCCCCTTGCACTGAGGCAAAACTACGAATACCCGAATCACCTCGTTCAAGCTCTTGCATAACTAAACCATAGGCTTTAGATCCCATGCCGGCACAATCATAGCCATGTAAGTTAGCACCTAACAAACCCAAGTTGGCCATAGGCTTAACCAGCTCTTTTGGGAAACTACCTGCACGATAATGTTTTTGGATGATAGGTAGAACTTCTTGATCAACAAAATCCCTGACCGTTTGCCTTACCATTTTATCTTCATCAGACAACAAAAGATCTGCATTAACAAAATCTAAATCTCGAATATACGCCTCACTCATAGAATACCTCTACTTAATGTACCAAAAGGTACCGGCTACCTTTAGTACTTATATTAAATCTGCAAGTGGAGTATAATCTTGATCCAAAGCTTCTGCAACTGCTTTACATGTTATTTTACCTTTATAGGTATTCACTCCCGGTGCTAAGCAAGGATCAGTCTTCACTGCTTCTAATGCGCCCATAGATACAATTTTTTTAGCATAGTCTAAAGTTGAATTGGTTAGCGCAAAAGTTGAAGATCTTGGGACTGCACCAGGCATGTTGGCCACACAATAGTGAATCACATCTTCTACAACATAGGTAGGGTTGTCATGCGTGGTTGGCTTGCAAGTTTCAACACAGCCCCCTTGATCAACAGCCACGTCAACAATCACACTACCTGCATGCATGTCTTTTAACATCTCTTTGGTCACCAAACGCGGTGCTTTGGCACCAGGAATAAGTACTGCTCCCACCAATAAATCAGTATAAGAAATTACTTTTTGAATGTTGGCTGGTGTTGACTTTAATGTTGTAATTTTATTAGAAAAAATATCATCCAAATACTCTAAACGATCAACATTCACATCTAAAATAGTCACATTGGCTCCCATACCTACAGCAATTTTACAGGCATTGGTTCCTACAATACCACCACCAATAATGGTAACATTGGCTCTGGATACTCCTGGGACTCCACTCAATAAAACACCCCTGCCACCATGCTCTTTTTGCAAATAGGTTGCGCCAATCTGCACAGCCATTCTTCCAGCAACTTCGCTCATAGGTTTTAAAAGTGGTAGACCTCCTTTTTTACCTTCAATGGTCTCATAAGCTATTGAAAAAACATTTTTATCACACAGTACTTTAGTCAACTCTGGAAAGACGGCCAAATGCAAATAAGTGTAAATAATTTGATTGTTCTGAATCAAGGCATACTCTTGTGGCAAAGGTTCTTTAACCTTAATAATCATGTCTGCTTGCTGCCAAACATCTTTGCCTGTTTCTATAATCTGTGCACCTGCAGTTTGATACATTTCGTCGGTAATACCACAACCCGCTCCAGCATTTTTTTGAACAATAACTTTTGCCCCCAGCTGCGATAACTGCATGACGCCATCATCTGTCAAGCCAACTCTATATTCGTGATCTTTAACTTCTTTAGGTACACCTATAATCATGCAAGCTAACTAACTCAAGCCTGCATGAAGATCAAATTCATTTTCTTTTTTGAGTTAAAATTTCCTAGACCCAAAATCATGCTTAAACCAACCTAATAGTGCTAACGAGCAATCCTATTAAAATGTTATGCATATAAATAAACTAGAAAGGTAAGCTTCAATTTTTTGTCTTAACACTCAAAACATGGCATAAATAAAGCATGAACCGCGGTGAAAATGGGTCTTTATCCTTAATGCTATGTTGCAATGCTTGCCAACACAATTATACGCATAAAAACATCAACTTTGAAAAACCCAATGATTTTATTACATGCCCACATTGCAAAAAAAAAAGTTTCCTGCATAAATCTATTGGCAATGAACAAGAAAAATATTTTGAAATTTTAGGCAGTGATTTCAGTTTACAAAAACCAGAAAAATCTTTAGCTGAAGCAGAACTGTCCGCTATCGATGGTAATATATCAGAAGAGAATTTACGCTTATGGATTAATGACACATTATCAAAAACCCCAGACAAAGATCTCCCACAGCCAGAAAAAACCTACAATAGAAAAAGCAGTGTCTTATCCAATCTTTTGGATAACATGTTCACTCACCCACGTGTGACCTATAAAAATGGTCAACAGAGAGATTTTGATTCATTTAAAGCACTCGAACTTGCCATTAGACAAAAGCAAGTCCAGGCCAATGATACCTTAGACTATAAAAATGAACGCGCAATTTTAGCCAAGCATTCTAAAACAAAGATGTTATTCATGGATACTTCACAAAAAGAGCTCCTAGAATCTTTAAAACATTCAAAGACAGAAGTTTTTACCGGTGATCTTCAAGATTTAGACAAATCAAAAACAGGCTTATCCAACCTTTCTGCGTTGACCAATGTTGGCGATGCTTCACTCTTGGTCAAAGTCATTATAACTTTATTGGCTTTGGCTGTCAGTATTGTCATTGCCTTCTTTGCCTATAAAACGCTTTAGTCAGTAGGACTTTAAAATACCAACTTGAATTGCAAAAAACTTTTAGTTTTTCCAAATATAAAACTGATGCAAACTCAGCATTAACATTTTCCAAGCATTAAACTCGGGGCTGAATATGTCTTGTCTATTATATACAATTTGTGAACAGTTATTATTTTCCTTTCACTTCAAACATGTTGCTTTTTTATCAATTTTTCTGCAACAGCTTAAGCTTCAGGGCAATACAACGCATAAAGACATAGACTCAACCTAGCCCTTTAAAATCAATCCACTTGCTTACGTAAAAAAGTTGGAATGTCGTATTCACTTTCTTCAAAAGCATCTGCACCTAATTCTTTAATACGTTTTCTAAACTCTAAAGAATCGATATCTCGCAACTTTAGCAATGAATTTTCAACCGGTATATCTTTATCTTTTCTTGCTTGTGGAGCAGATGAAGGTAAGCCTACACCCACTCTCTGGTTTGAATAGACTCTGGTTTTTTGCGGACTAAACGCATGATCACGTTTACTGTCTTGATTTTCAAAACCAGTTGCAATCACTGTGATTCTTAAATCATCACCCATACGTTCATCTATAACAGCACCAAAAATAATATTGGCATCTTCATGCGTCGCCTCTTGAATCATCACTGCAGCTTCATTCACTTCATGTAAGGTCATATTCGAGCTGCCTGTAATATTTAATAGAACACCGGTTGCTCCATGAATATCAATATCTTCCAATAACGGTGAAGAAATAGCTCTTTGAGCAGATTCAAGAGAACGTTTCTCACCTGTTGCTTGTCCAGTACCCATCATGGCCAAACCTTGACCATCCATGATGGTTCTTACATCAGCAAAGTCCAAGTTAATCAATCCTGGAATGGTAATCAAATCACTGATACCGCGCACAGCTTGCAATAAAACTTCATCTGCTTTTTTAAAAGCATCCACCATAGATGTCGATTCTCCAGCAAGATTAATCAAGCGTTGGTTAGGAATCGTGATCAAGGTATCTACAGTACTTTGTAAAATATCAATACCTTCTTCAGCATGACGTTTCCTACGCTTACCTTCAAAAATAAAAGGTTTGGTTACGACCCCGATGGTTAAAGCTCCACTTTCTCTGGCAATTTCAGCAACGATAGGTGCTGCACCGGTTCCTGTTCCTCCACCCATTCCGGCGGTGATAAATACCATATCTGCGCCCTTAATATGTTCTGCAATTCTATCCCTATCTTCTAAAGCTGCTTCTCGTCCAATTTCAGGATTGGCTCCAGCACCCAAACCCCGGGTTAAGGTTTCGCCAATTTGCATTTTATGATCAGCCCTTGAAGCATTGAGTGCTTGCGCATCAGTATTAACAGCGATAAAGTCAACATTAGATAAACCTTCTTCAATCATTGTGTTTACGGCATTTCCACCGCCACCACCAACACCAATGACTTTAATTTTTGCTACATTGCTTACTTCTTCAAACTCAAACATACACTGATCTCCTCTGCTTTTTTCTTTATTACTGCTATCTGTATTTTTTGTTGCTTTTGTCATACTGTTTCATACTTAAACTTAAAAAAACTCTCCAAACCACTGCTTAACTCGATCAGAAACTTTTAAATACGGACCAGAACTTTTTTCCCGATAATGTTTTTGATGACCACTCTGTGATTGCTTTGCCCCATATAAGACAAGACCAACAGAAGTAGCAAACCGTGGACTTGCTACAACATCAACCAAACCACCAATATGTTGAGGAACACCTAACCTAACTGGTAAATCAAAAACTTTTTCAGCAACATCACTCATGCCTTCTAACATTGAACTACCACCGGTGATAACTATACCTGAACCAAGTAGATGAGAAAAACCACTGCGGTCAATTTCTCTTTTTGCTAAAGAAAATAACTCTTCTGCTCTTGGCTCAATAATTTCACTTAATAAATGTTTTGATATTTTTCTTGCACTACGTCCACCAACACTAGGCACATCAATCACTGTATCCGTAGCTAATTCTCTTGCCGCGCAACCATACTCACATTTAATTTTTTCTGCTTCTATTGTAGGTGTTCTAACACCAACTGCAATGTCATTGGTAAAATGTTGCCCACCTAATGCAATCACTGAAGTATGTTGAATTGCTCCTTGTGCAAACAAGACAATATCTGTCGTTCCACCACCAATATCAATTAAAGCTACACCCAGTTCTTTTTCATCCGGGGTCAAAATAGCTTCAGCTGATGCTAACTGCTCTAAAACAATGTCCTCTACCGTTAAGCCGCATTTATTGGCACATTTCACAATGTTTTGCGCTGATGTGACTGCTGCTGTAACAATATGAACTTTAGCTTCTAATCTAACCCCTGACATGCCCACTGGATCTTTAATTTCATCTTGATCATCAACAATAAATTCTTTGGGCAAAACATGTAAAACTTCTCTATCCATAGGTATGGCAACTGCTTTAGCTGCATCAATCACCCGATCCACATCTTGGGTTCTTACTTCCCTATCGCCAACAGCAACAACACCATGACTATTAAAACCTCTAATATGACCTCCAGCAATACCGGCATATACAGAAGAAATCTCACAGCCAGCCATTAACTCAGCTTCTTCAATAGCTTTAGCAATAGCCTGAACAGTTAAATCAATGTTAATGACCACTCCTTTACGTAAGCCTTTTGATTCAGCGGTGCCAATACCAACAATATCTATACCTTTGTCACTTTTTTCCCCGACAATCGCACAGACTTTGGTTGTCCCAATATCCAGACCAACAATTAAATTGTCTTTATGATTGGCCATGCTGCTCTCCTTTTCTTAATTTTACAATTGCTAATTCACTGTAATCTAAATCTATACTTTTTACACTACCTACATTGCCATGATACTGATCCATAACACGCAGTAAACGTTGTGCTTTTTCCTGAAAATCTTTTCTACCTAAAGTCACTGTCATACCTGGTGCTGTTGAAAACAAAACCCAACCATAGTCTGGATTATAATTAACTTCAGATAAAATCGTACTTATTTTAGGGTATTGGTTAAACAAAGCCAATAACTCTATTCCTTGCTCTAAAATACGTCTATCCTCTTCAGTTAAAGAATGGCTTTCTTTCTGACTCCAAGGACCAGATAATATGGGGTACACACCCAAAAGCTTTTTAGGTGTTTCCGCCAGAATATATGCATTTCTGTTTACCTGATAAAATCTATTTAACTTAACCGTAGCAAAATCAGTGAGCTGATGCTTTTCAAATAGTTTTTGTCCTACCCAACTTTTCCCAAAAACAACTTTAGATAAGTTTTCATTCTCAGAATACTCTTGCAAAATAAAATCTAACTCTTGTTTTTTAAGTTCCTGCTGCTGTTGATAACGCTGTTGAATACTTGTATACACTTGTCCAAACCAATCCTTTGCATGCTCTAAAATAGTGACCACATTTTCTTTTATCACCGTCAAAGTATTGCTACCTAATGCTATTCCTTGCATATCAGTCTGTCTATTTGCTTGAATTCTATATACACTTAGGCCACCAATAATGATGAGAATAGCAAAAAAAACGTATAGTTTCCTCTTTTTTGACGCAGTTTTCAAAAAAATTTTCTTATCCGATGCACCAACATTTAAGACCGGCCTATGATAACGATTCATGTCTTTTCCTTTCTTTGCAAAGCCTGAAAAATCAAGACTTGTAAAAGATCAAAAAACGACATCCCTGCTGCTAGGGCCGCTCTTGGAAATAAACTGGTTGGAGTCATACCAGGTAAAGTATTCACTTCCAAAACAAACGCTTGATCATTATCAAGCATCATATCTACCCGGCAAAAATCCAACACTCCTAAAATTTGTGCAGATTTATAAGCAAGAGTCTCTGCTTGCTGCTGTAAGCTTGAACTTAATTGAGCTGGACATGCAAACTCTGTTTTACCTGGTGTATATTTTGCCTCATAATCATAAAAACCACTTTTTGGGCTAATTTCTACTATGGGCAAACACTTGCCATTAAGAACAGCAACTGTTATTTCTCTGCCCGATATATATTTTTCTAAAATAAATGTTTGTCCATAAGGTTTACACCATTCATAGCTGTCTAAAAAATCTTCTGCTTTTTGAACAACTTTTAAACCATATGTAGAACCTTCGTGACATGGCTTTATTACTAAAGGATAACCTAAGGCATCTGCCTTAGCCTCAATATCTTTAAATGCTTCTTCTATTCTTATATATTGATAATCCGCAGTCGCTACTCCGTTGTATTGCATGAGTAGTTTTGAAACAAATTTATTCATACATAAAGCAGAAGCCTCCACTCCCGCTCCAGTATAAGGAATATCTAAACTTTCTAACAAACCTTGAATAGTACCATCTTCTCCATAATTTCCGTGGAGGGCGTTAACTGCCACATCAATATCTTGGGTCAATAACTGTTTTACAAAACCTTGTTTGACATCTACTGTAGCAACATTTTTAAACCCACCTTCTTCTAAGGCACTTACAATTGCTTTTGCAGTCTTTAAAGAAACTTCTCTTTCTTTTGAAAATCCACCTTGAAGAACTACAATTTTTAGATTTTGATCTAATTTCACGATGCATCCCCCATCACAATCACTTCTTGTTGTAAATCAACATTAAATTTTGTTTTTACAGTTGATTTCATTAAAGCTATCAAAGCTAAAGCATCCGAGCACTTTGCATGTCCTTGATTAATAATAAAGTTAGCGTGCTGTTCTGAAATCTTTGCATCCCCTATCACTGTTCCCTTTAATAAGGCTTTTTCTATCAACTGTCCGGCGAACAAAGGTAACGGGTTTTTAAATACCGAACCAAAGTTTGGTTTGTCTAAAGGCTGGTTTTTTCGCTTCTCTTTTGCTTGTTTGATCTCTTGTTCAATAGTTAAATCATCACTGGCTTGAAAAAACATTTTAAGTTCAGTCACAATAAAGTCTTTTTTCTTTTTAAACGAACGGTACTCAAAATCTTTCTCACTTACATCCCATTTCAAATATTCACCATTAACATGGTAGCCCTCAACACTAATCACATTTTGCCCAAACCATCCCAAAGGTGTTCCTGCATTCATGATCAGGCCGCCTCCTATGCTTCCAGGAATACCAAAAACATAACCAAAACCCTTTAATTTTTCTTTTCGTAAATGATTGAGCAAAACTACATTAGAAAGACCCGCTCCAACTTTATATGTTTTACCCTCAGCACTGTTACTTATACATTCATAACTGGCAAAAGCTTTTGATAAGTCAACAATACATCCAGCATAGCCTTCATCCTTAAAAAGCGTGTTGGACCCTTTACCCAAAACATCCCAATCTTTTTTCCAATCAAGGCCGCATTCGTTAAATAAAACAATCAGTTGCTTCAAAGCATTTTTTTGTTCAACAACAACATACCACTTGGCAGAAGACATGTTGGAAAAGCTAGTTTTATTTTTTAAAGATGCATTTTTATGTACAGATAATCCAGCAATCTTCTTTAAAGACTTTTCCCATTGTTGCCAATTTTTATGCATGCTTACCCTCCTGCATCAAAAGGTTAACAATGGTTTGCGCAGCTTGATCATGCCTTAAGCGTAAAGCACCCTTTTTCAACATTTCTCTTTTTTCTTGGTTAACGATTAAATCTTTTAAACAAGAAACAAACTGATGAATATCAATTTTTTCCCCGGTTAATACATAAGCAGCATTATTTTTTTCCATCACTGCCGCATTCTCTTGTTGGTGATTATCCGCTGCATAAGGATAGGGTATTAAAATGCTAGGCCGCCCACAGGCTGCAATTTCAAGAACACTAGAGCCTGCTCGCCCTATAATAATATCCGCTTGAGCATAAGCTTTAGCAATATCATAAATATACTCATGCACTTCATGTTCAATATTATATTTTTGATATGTTTTTAATACATCTTCATAACCATGCTTACCTGTTTGATGAACAAAATAAACTTGTTCTTGATTTTCATCTAAATGAGGCATGGCTTCAATCAACAAATCATTGATTTGTTTGGCCCCCTGTGAACCACCAAAAACCATTACACAAATCTTTTTTGTTTTATTTTGAGGTGGTGCAATATTAAGAATGCTTTGTCGGATTGGATTACCACTAAAAACACAATTTTTTTTGTCTAAATATTTTTTACTTTCTTCAAATGCAAAAAAAACTTTATTAACAAATGAACTAACCCATTTGTTACTTAATCCAACAACAACATTAGGCTCCAAAGTGGCTGTGATTTTTTTCGCTAAATGCGCTGCCCATAAAACTGGCGCAGACATATAGCCTCCTGTGCCCATCACACAATCAAATTGATGTTTTTTAATTAAATGTCTGCTTTTGAAAAAAATTTTTGCAAAGCCAAGTAAGGACTTTAATTTTTGTAAGATGCCTGCTTGGTTAAATCCAGATCCACTCATAGGATAAAAGGTATAGCCAGCGTTTTTTATAATTTCCTGATCCAGTTTTTTTTCCGTTGTTAAAAATACAATGTCCTGAGCCAGTTGATTGCTCCTTAAATAGTCAGCAATTGCAATAGCCGGATAAATATGCCCGCCGGTTCCTCCTGCAACAAAAGCCCACTTCATACTGACACCTTTTTTGCATTACGTTGAATTAGACCAACCGAAGAAGAAAGTGAAAGTAGCAGTGTTGCACAAAAGAGACTGGCCAGTAAAGATGATCGTCCATAACTTATAAAAGGAAGCGTTAAGCCTTTTGTAGGCAACAATGCCATAACAACTGACATATTCAATACGGCTTCTAAACCAATGAGTGCCGTCAAACCAAAGGCCATATAACGAGCAAAATCATCTTTAAGTTTAATTGATAATTTTAAACCCTGGACAACAAAACAGACAAAAAAGAAAATTAATAACAATGATCCAATCAACCCCAACTCTTCACCAACAACAGAAAAAATAAAATCTGTATGTGCTTCTGGCAAATACAAAAGTTTCTGCGAACCATCTCCTAAACCTTGGCCATAAACTCCACCTCGCTGAAAAGCTACCAAGGATTGTAAAATCTGAAAGCCTTTACCACTAGGGTCATTCCAGGGATTTAAAAAAGTAGTAAACCTATCTAATCTATACTGTGCACTTGCAATTAAAACCGCTGCACCTCCAAGCCCTAAAACCAAAAGCGTAAACAAATACGATAAACGAACGCCACCAACAAACATCATCAACCCACAGCTTGCTACGATAACTGCCGTTGAACCAAAATCTGGTTGTTTCATCATTAAAACAACAATTAAACCTAAAATAATTAACAATGGTAGTAAACCATCTGAAAAAGAATGTAGTTTATCTTTTTTACGTGAAAGATAAGATGCGAGATAAATAACCAAGATAGGCTTTAAAAACTCAGAAACCTGTATACGCATAAATCCTAGATTAAGCCAACGTTTGGCATAGTTCATGGTTACACCTAAATCAGTAAATACTGTTAAAATAAGCCCTATGATTGCCACCAAGAGCATTAATGTTGCTGTTTTTTTTAACCAATGAATTTTTATAAAATAGACTGCTGGCATCAGTATTAGAGTTAGCAACAAAACAAAAATATGCCTGCTTAAAAAAAATGCACTTGAACCATATTTTTCAGCTGCTAATAGAGACGAAGCACTATAAATCATAATTGTTCCCAAAGAAACCAAACTCATAATACTGATTAACAAGACATAGTCCATACTGGATAATCTATTTGATATATGTTTTGTTACTCTACTTGCCATTACTTACCTTAGTTTCAATGTTGTTAATGATAATAATGCTAAAACAATTGCAATAATCCAAAACCTTACTATCACCTTTGGCTCCGCCCAACCTTTAAGCTCAAAGTGATGGTGCACAGGTGCCATCTTAAAAACTCTTTTTCCAGTTAATTTAAAAGAAACAACTTGAATAATGACACTCACCGTTTCTAGTACAAAAATCCCTCCAACCAAAAATAAAAGCAACTCTTGTTTTACAATAACCGCTGCTAAACCTAAGCTTGCACCTAAGGACAATGAGCCTACATCTCCCATAAACACTTGTGCAGGGTAGGTGTTGTACCACAAAAACCCCAAGCCAGCGCCTAGCATTGCTCCAAAGAAGACACATAGTTCTCCTGCTCCCTGGACCGGATGCAAATTCAAATAACTTGAAAGCTCATCATGCCCAGCCAAATATGAAAAAATCAAAAAACATCCGGCAGCAACCAAAATAGGCCCAATAGCTAAACCATCTAAACCATCCGTTAAATTTACTGCATTAGATGTTGCCACCACAACTAAACAAGAAAACAAAATAAATAGAACAACTGGTAAAATAATATTTGGGTCTTTGATAAATGGAACTTGTAAATTTAAATCAAATCCTTGCTTCCATAAAATAATTGAAAAAACAGATCCTAGTAGCACCTGAAAGACAAACTTTACTTTTGCAGTCATCCCTCTGGTTTTATTTACTTTAGATGTATCATCAATAAAGCCAATCAATCCAAAAGACAGTACACAAGCTAACATTAACCAAATGTAATAAACATCTAGCCTTGCCCACAAAAGGCTTGCACATACAATTGATAAAATAATCATCATTCCACCCATGGTAGGTGTACCACTTTTTTTCTGGTGACTTTGTGGGACATCTTCACGAACATTACTAGCATGGCCCTGTTTACGTTTTAAATAACGAATAATGGGCGGTCCTAAAAAAAGAGAAATGCTTAAGGCAGTCAAAATTGAAAGAAATACTCTAAATGAAATATACTTAAACACTCTAAATGCAGTTTCATGCAACTCAAACCAATCAACCAAATGATAAAACATTACCCTACCCTCCTGTACTCAGGACTTTTTTGTAAAGCTTCAACAACTGTTTCCAAAGCATTACTTCTTGAACCTTTAAATAAAACAGCCATATTCGCTTTAATTTCTTGTTTTATTTTTTTGAGCAGTAAATCTTTTTCACTAAAATGAAAGCATTGTTTAGAACTATTGTTTTGTAAAAAATCAACAATCACTTTAGTTTCACTACCAAAACATACCACTGTATCTATGTTATTTTCTTTTTCAATTGCTTTAGCCAATAGTAAATGATTTTCTTTACTAAAATCACCATTCTCAGCCATATCGCCAATAACCAACAGTTTGTTTTTTTGAGGCATGCTGCTTAATGTTTTGATTGCAATCAATGTAGAATCTAAATTAGCATTGTAACAATCTGCCAAAAGCACAATATTATCTGCTAATGCAATGGTTTCTTGCCTTAAAGCTGGCAGATAAAGATCTGGTAAAACTTTTTTGATAGTATTGATATCAAGGTTTAAAGCATCACCAACGCAAAGAGCAAACAAAACATTACTCAAATTATGCTGACCCAATAAATTAATTGTATTGTCTAGCTGACCATTTTTCCCATATTGAATAACTTGTCTTTCACCTTGTTTAACTGTATGCACATCGGCCAGAGTCTGATCAATAGAAAAACTTTTGCATTTAAACTGATACTCCTTGCTATGCAAAACAGAAGAAAGCCTTGAATCATCAAGATTTATTATTGCTGTACCACTCTGACTCTTGTTTTCATTTAACCAACGTAAAACTTCTTTCTTCTCTTGCGCAATCCCTTCAATGCTTTCAAAAAAACCTATGTGAGCTCTTCCAATATTGGTAATACCTACAATATCAGGCTGGGCAATTGAACACAGTGGATAAATCTCACCAGGATGATTCATTCCTAACTCTAACACATGAACATCATCTTGTTCCTGAATAGATAATAAAGATAAAGGTACGCCCAAAGCATTATTCCAAGAGTTTCTAGGGGGTGTAATTTTAAATTTTGTTTTTAAAACTTGAAAGCATAAGTATTTTGTACTGGTCTTACCGTTGGAACCGGTAATTGCAATCACCATTTTACCCCAAGCTTTTCGCCACGCACTTGCAAATTTTTGTAAACTGATAAGTGTATCGTCTACCAGCAACTGTAGTTTTGAATCTATGTTTTGATTTTTTTTTGCAACAACTGCGGCACAAGCGCCTTTATTTAAAGCATCTTGTACAAAATCATGTCCATCGACACCTGAATCACCCTTGATAGCAAAAAACAAATCTCCCGGTTCAATCACTCGACTATCAATACAAACCCCTTGTATTTTATCAGGAAGGTTACCATGAAAAATGTTATAAACAGATTCACTGTTTTTAAAATTATCCGTAAAGTTAATATCCAAACGTAAACGCTTATCATTCATTATAGCTTGATCTTGTTCATGTAAATATGAAGCTTGGTTCATCATATTTTGGTTTCCCCTAAGCTTGATGACAAATAAACTTTTACTTTATGTAAATCTATAATACTTGATCCAGGATCAGGACGTTGTGAATAAACATTCCCATTGCCTATTATTTCAACATCAAAACTTTGATCCGATGCCCAAAATAAAACTTCTCTTAATGATAGGCCTTTTAAATCCTGTAAATTATCTTTATCTATTTGACTTGCTTCTTTTTTCAGGTCAGCTCCAGATTTTTCTTGCGCCAACATAAAAGTTTGTTCTTTTTCTTGAATTGAAGGTTTAATCCCAGCATACTGTAAAGACTCTGCCATCACTGCAGAAAATATAGGCGCTGCCAGCTCTCCCCCATGACGATATTGCTTTGGTTTTTTATAACCAATAAACAAAACATACTTTGGCTTCTCTAGCGGCGCAAAACCTATGAACGAACTAAACAAATCTGAATTTGAATAACTACCAGTTGTACGATCTATGATTTGTGCTGATCCAGTTTTTCCAGCCACATTAAAGCCTTCAACTCTGGCGCGATAACCTGTTCCACCTTTTTGAGTAACAGCAAACATCCACTTATGAATGAATTCCAAAGTTTTATCAGAAACTATTTTTGTTTTAGATAGCGTGACTTCTTCTTTAGATCTTTGCAACATGCTTGGTTGCACCGCATAACCACCATTAGCAAAACTAGCTGCTGCTGCTGTCATTTGAACCGCTGTCACTCCAAGACCTTGGCCAAAAGATATATTTGCAACATCCATGGGTTGCCAAGATTTGTATTGTGATAACAATCCTTTAAGTTCACCAGGGAAATCCAATCCCGTTTTTTGGCCAAAACCATAATTAACTATGGCCTTGTATAAATTATGTGCCCCTAAATCCAAACCTATTCTGGCTGAACCCACATTATTTGAATATTTTAAAATACCTTCAGGATCTAGCCACGTTTTTTGAATTGAGTTACGGATTGCTTTTGAGCCAAAATTCAAACTCCCCTCTTCACAATGAAAAATTTGATCTGGTTTTAGTGCTTTTTTTTCCAGAGCTGCTGCCATGGTAAAAATTTTAAAGGTAGACCCAGGTTCAAAAATTTCTTGAACTGCACGATTTCGCCAGTGCTGCATAGGGTATTGAGAATATTGATTAGGATTAACTTCTGGATAAGAAGCCATTGCTAATATTTCGCCACTGTAAGGATCCATCATTACCCCTACTGCAGATTCACTTTTTGTCTCTTCTGCTCCAATGGCCAGTTTTTCTTCAAGAATATATTGTAAATTGGCATCCAAGCTTAAATTTAGATGGGTACTTCGTTTTTTTGTCCTTACGGCAGCAACCTCAGAATAAATTGTACGGCCCTTGCCATCTTTCTTGGTTTGAATAGATCTTTCTTCTTGAACCAATTGATCATTATAATAGCGTTCAATTCCTTCTAAACCTTTGCCTTCATAACCTACAAAGCCTAAAACTTGTCCTGCCAACTCTTTATCTGGGTAAAAGCGTTTCCATTCACTAACGTAATGTAAGCCTTCAATATTAAGTGCTTTAACTTTTTCTTCTATCTGCGGGTTGGCAAAACGATTAACCCAAGCAAAACGCCTAGAGCCAGACTTCACTCGGTTTAAAAGTTTTCTTGAGCTTATATTAAATAGGCTGGCAAGCTGTTCAATTTGTGCTTGCTTTGGTTTAAAAACATGAGGATCTACAAAGTAAGAAGGGACTTTTAAACTTAAAGCCATTGTTCTACCTTTACGATCCAAAATAGTGCCTCTTTTGGTTGCCAAGTGAATGGTTCTATTATTTTGCTTGCCCATATTGGCAATTCTTTCATCTGCAAACAAGTGCAATTGAACACTTCTTACAACCAAACTCATGAATGAAAGCATAAACATGCTCAAAACAAACAAAACTTTGATTTTGAAAGTTTTATTCTCAAAAGTCATGCACGCCACCGCTGTTTTTTATGGTCACAGATATAGGATGAACGGAAGGGTTAAGGTTAAGCTTTTCTTTGGCAATTTTAGCTATCCTTTTTGGATTTTTAAGCACCGCCAACTCAAGTAAAAGAATATCCCTTTCATTTTCTTTTTTAGATAAAGATTGCTCCAACTGCCCAACTTGATAACTTAATTCCAGTAGCAAAAAACGAGAACGCACATATAATAGAGAAAAAGATAAGGTCATCAATAGTGCTGCTAAGGCCAAAAGCTTTTTGTGTCCTAGGAACTTCATGACACAGCCCCTCCCAGACACTCAACCACACGCATTTTTGCACTTCTAGACCTTGGGTTAAACGCTATCTCTTCTTCGCTTGGAACAATGACTTTTTTATTAATTCGTTTAACATAACCATGCTTTTCTTTTTCTTTAAATAACTGCTTAACCAGTCTATCTTCAATGGAATGAAAAGTAATGACAACTATTCTTGCCATGGCTTTAAGGTTTTCACATAAGTGTCCCAAGACAAGCTCAATTTCACGCATCTCCTCATTTACTGCTATACGAATAGCCTGAAACACTCTAGACAAGACTGCTTGCTTTTTTTTCCCTTTAACAAAATCTGGGATTGCGCGCACGATACAATCCACTAAATCTTGTGTGCTAATTAACTGCGCTTGTCTTTCTTTAATGGTTCTTGCAATCCTGCCAGCAAAGTTTTCTTCACCATAATCTTTGATAATTCTTTTTAAATCTTGTTCAGAACTTTTTAAAATCAACTGCTTAGCCGTCATTCCGCTCTGATTATCCATTCGCATATCCAAAGGGCCATCATGCATATATGAAAACCCACGTCCAGGATGATCCAACTGAAAAGATGAAACCCCACAATCAATCAAAGCTCCTGAATATTTTGACCAACTTTGCTGTTGATCAAGCCAATGCGGAACTTGACTCATTGTTTGATGATGAATAAATAGACGTTTTCCTAATAAAGCATCATTGTTATAGCTGGCTATGGCTTGAGCATCTTTATCAAAAGCATCTACAATTCCTAATGGTGCTGTTTGTTTTAAAATTGCTTCACTATGGCCCCCACCACCAAAGGTAAAATCTAAATAGTGCTGCCCAGATTGGCAATTTAAATACTCAACTGCTTCTTTGAGTAAAACTGTAATATGTTGGCTTTGATATGTATGTTCTAGGTGCCTATCCATTTCTATATCCCCAAATCAGATAAAACACTGCTCATTGCACTAAACTTTTCTTGTGACTCAGCAAAAGCTTTTTCCCATCTATCTTTAGACCACAGCTCTATTTTTTTAAGCATTCCTACAAAAACAACTTCTTTTTCTATACCGGCATGCTGACGTAAAAATGCAGGAATTAGAATTCGCCCTTGTTTATCAAATTGACAATTGCTGGCTCCAGATAGAAAAAACCGCTGAAAGACTTGAACTTCCGGCTTTAACTGTGGCAATTGAGCTATTTTCTTCTCCAAGGCATCCCACTCTTCTTGTGGATAACAAACAAGACAGTCATTAAACCGCGTTAAAACCAAGGCCTCACTGTAGTTTTCTTGAATCAGTTCTCTAAAGTTAGACGGCACACTGACACGACCTTTAGTATCAATTGTATGTTCATATTGCCCTCTAAACACAGTTACGTTTCTCCAAAAATAATGTTACACTTACTACCACAAAGCAGAGACTATACTCCACTTTGTCCCACTATATCCCACTTCCTATGTCTTCGCCAACTTTTTGTCAAAGAGAATTTTCTCAAATCCAAGATGCAAACGGAATTTCAACTGCTTACACAATAATGTTCATTGCTTATTCACAAAACAAGATTATATGAGTACAGCTTAATGAATTTGACTGAGTCCATGTTTTTAAATACTCATCATGAGAGCCCTCAGGGCATTTTATAAAAAGCCCGTTAAGAGGGGTGGCTTTTCATAAGTAACCGTTACCAAAAGCGTTTTGCCAACATAAAAAAATATTAAATCCCTTGACAAGTCACAAAAAGCCTCATATGTGTCGCGTGATTATGTCTAAATATGCAATAGTACAAGTGGGTAACCATCAATTTAAAGCAACACCTGGTGAAATCGTCACTATTGAGAAGCTAGATGGTGAAGTAGGAAGTGAAGTAAAATTCAATCATGTCTTGGCTGTATCTGATGGTGCAACATTAAAGACAGGTGAAGGCTTAAAATCTACTGTAACAGGTGAAATTCGTGCTCAAGTCAAAGCCAAAAAGATTGTTGTCTTCAAAAGAAAAAGAAGACAAGGCTACAAGAAAAAACAAGGGCATAGACAAAACTATACACAAGTAGAAATTAAAACAATTGAAGGGTAACAAGTAAGGTTATACGGTGTTAATATATACCCCCTGAATTTTTTCAGAAGCGAGGAAACGAGATTTTATATCGACGTTGACCGCAAAGGGGTGAATTGACGGAAACCGCGTTTCCGTCAAAAGGGGAAAAGCGTTTTTCCCCAAGGAGAAGCAGATGGCACATAAAAAAGCTGGTGGTAGTTCTAAGAACGGTCGTGACAGTCATGGACAGCGGCGTGGCGTTAAAATTTATGCTGGTCAAAATGTAAAAGCAGGCAATATCATTGTAAGACAAGTGGGCACTAAGATCCATCCTGGCGACAATGTTGGCCTTGGTAAAGACTACACAATTTTTGCAAAAACTGACGGTGTGGTAAAATTTGACCGCTTAGGAAAAGATAAAAAGAAAGTCAGTGTTGTTTTAGCCTCTTAAAGTTAAGCAACCAATAAAGTTAAAAAGCCTGACTAGACCAAGTCAGGCTTTTTTTTTACACAAAATACAAGTTATGGGAAAAAGCAGCACATTTTTAGATCACGTTAAAATTTTTATTAAAGCCGGCGATGGCGGCAATGGCCATGTTGGTTTTAGACGTGAGCGCTATATTCCTAAAGGTGGCCCTGATGGGGGTGATGGCGGCAAAGGTGGAGATGTATACATGGTAGCATCTAAGCATTTAAGCACCCTTTTGGACTATAAGAAAAAGCGCCATCATAAAGCAAAAAATGGACA
Source organism: Oligoflexia bacterium (assembly GCA_035326705.1). Taxonomy (NCBI): domain Bacteria; kingdom Pseudomonadati; phylum Bdellovibrionota; class Oligoflexia; species Oligoflexia bacterium. The sequence goes on along the minus strand of DAOLES010000002.1, from coordinate 211,199 downwards.
ACCTGGAGGCACCCGACAAAAAAATGGTGCTCAAGGCAGCCCAATTTACCTTAAAGTTCCCCCTGGGACATTGGCTTATCACTCAGAGAGCAAAGAAAAATTAGGTGAAGTTTTCACGCATGGTGAGATCTGTCTTTTACAAAAGGGTGGTAAAGGCGGTTTAGGCAATATTCACTTTAAATCATCAGTTAATCAAGCTCCGCTAAAAGCCACTCCCGGCAAAACCATTGAGGGCATGTGGATCTACCTTGAACTAAAAATTTTAGCTGATGTTGGTATTATTGGCCTTCCAAATGCTGGCAAATCTACATTACTCAGTCATATCACCAATGCAAAATCAAAAAGCGCTGACTACCCTTTTACAACGATTCATCCTTTTTTAGGTGTTGTTCATTTTGAGAACGAAAATCTAACATTGGCAGATATACCTGGTTTGATTGAAGGTGCCAGTGAAGGTGTGGGTCTGGGTCATGATTTTTTACGGCATATTGAAAGAGCCAATAACCTGATTCACTTAATTGACGCATCCTCTAATGATGTAGATCAAATTGTAAAAAACTATCACATCATTGAAAACGAATTAAAAGAATATGACCCTTCACTCCTTAATAAGCGCAGTTTATTGGTGTTTAACAAAATGGATTTACTTACACCCCAAGAGCAAGAAACTCTCAAAAAAGCTTTAAAAAGCAAGTTTAGTGAGGCCTGCTTTATTTCTGCAAATTCGGCAAAAACCTTCCAAGAACTAAAAGAGAAAATGCAAGCACTCTTTTTAAAACCCAAAAAAAAGAAGGATATTATTTGATTCATATGCGTCATTTTTGTTATAATAAAGATATTCTGAGTAAAGCAACAACAAAACAAAAACAGTCTGTTCTTTCACCCGACCTCGCATCCAAAAAAGTCTTGCAAATAGCCTCAAACCAAAAAGCATTGGATCTTAAAATATTCAATGTTCAAGGTCATTGTGCCTATGCTGATTTTTTTGTGGTGATGAGTGCCACATCTACAACCCATGCCCAAGGCTTGGCTGATGCTATTCTAAAACAATTTCCAAAAGGAAATCAGCATTTAGAAGGCTATAAAAACGGCCAATGGATTTTGCTAGATGTTGGAGATGTTGTGGTTCATATATTTCTTGAGGAAGCACGTGAGCACTACAATTTTGATAAATTGTGGGGTCATGTACCTTATGAAAATATCCGCGATTCGGTGCGCCTTGCTACTCACCAGTAGTTGTGTAACAACTTACTAAGGCAGCCAAAGAACAAACTGCAGCTTTCAATGATAAAGTGCTGTGTGCTTTTATAGTACATCAAGCTACTTGATTTTTGTATACGGCTAGGTATACCTTGCTAGTGCGTATTTCAATCATTACATTTTCAAAAAAACTTTCTTCAACAGAACAAAGCTGGATTAACACCTATGAAAAGCGGCTAAAACATTTTTGCAATTTTGAGATTCTACGTTATTCAGAAAATAAAAACTTAGAGGCTATTTTTAAAAAAAAATCTGCTCAAGCGTACATCATTGCCCTTGATGAAAAAGGACCCCAGCTTAGCTCAAAAAAACTTGCGGATAAACTCAACCATCACTGCCAACATGATCTGTATTTTATTATTGGTGGATCTTATGGTTTACCTAAAGATACAGATGCGTTTGCTCAAGAACACTTAAGTCTATCCAAAATGACCTTACCCCATCGCATTGCTCTTCTTGTCTTAACAGAACAAATTTACCGTGCATTCACCATCCAAAAAAATTTACCCTACCACCATAACTAGCAAGCGCTCTAAGATATAGAGCCTCTTGCAAAAAAACACACGCCCCTTCAAAAAAGTGAGTTGACAAACACTTCTTAAATAATATATGTCCAAAAAATGGACAAGAAAACTATCCTTCTTATTGATGACGATAAACTCATTTATCATGCTATAAAAATAGTTTTAGAGGCTCATTATGTCGTTGAATGGGCAACCAGCTTTAATGAATCCGTCCATTTTTTAGACAAAAATATGCCCCATGCCATCCTTTTAGATATTCAATTAGCAGAAGACAATGGTCTTGAGATTTTACCCAACTTGATCAAACTTACGCATGGCTGCCCTATACTTATGCTCACAGGCTCAACCAAGCCTGAACAAATCTCGCATGCACTTAAAGCAGGAGCTTTTGATTATGTTTCAAAACCTTTTCAAAGTGAAGATCTTTTATTTACTTTACGTAAAGCCATGAATCATTGTGAAAATGAACATTCCTTACCTTATGAGTTTATTGGTCGATCACAAAGCATACAAAGAATTAGAAGGCTAGCAGAAAAAGCAGCAAAAACATCTGCCAACATCCTCATTCAAGGTGAAAGTGGCACTGGTAAAGAAGTAATGGCAAGAATGATCCATCGTATGTCGGAAAAAAAAGCTTTTGTAGCTGTTAATTGTGCTGCAGTCCCTTCTGAATTAATAGAGTCAACTTTTTTTGGACATGAAAAAGGCTCTTTTACTGGCGCAACTGATTTAAAACGAGGTAAATTTGAAATGGCTGACCAGGGTGATCTTTTTTTAGATGAAATCAGCTGCATGCCATTAAACTTGCAAGCTAAACTCTTACGTGTACTTCAAGAAAAAGAGTTTGAGCGTGTTGGTGGCAATCGTATCATTCATTCAGATTTTAGAGTCATCGCAGCCAGTAATGAAAATTTGCATGAGATGATTGCCAAAAAAGCATTCAGAGAAGATTTATTTTATCGTCTCAATATTATAGAAATTGATATTCCACCTTTAAGACAAAGACCGGAAGATATACCCTTACTCATCAATTACTTTTTAGATCAAGATGATAAAAACCCTGATGGTAAACGCATAAACCCTGAAGCCAAAGGCATGTTGGCGGCATATCCTTGGCCAGGGAATGCACGGCAGCTCTTTCACACCCTTGAACAAATGCTTTTACTTGCTGATGAAGAAGAATTAGGCATAAACAATATCCCTCAGCGAATACGAAGCGAGTTAATGATGGGAAGCAATCGGGCACAAAACCCTAGACCTGTTAATGAATTTAAAGATGCCTTAGATGACTTTGAACGCAATTTTATAGAACGTGCAATTGATACAAGCAATCGCAATTATTCTGAAGCAGCAAAACTACTCAACATTTCAAGATCCAGTCTATATTCAAGAATGAAACGTTTGGGCATGGGCAGTGATTCATTGGAACAGCTAAATTAAATTTCAATAAAATAACTACGCTGATTAAACCTCATGTCCATGCATGACAAAACTGGCGTCTTGAGTGGCTTCTTTGGCAACTTTAGGAATTTCAATAACAAACTTTGCTCCCTTGCCTTCACCCTCTGAATAAACATTAAGCTTACCGCCGTGTTGTCCTTGAATAATATCTCTTACAATATACAAACCCAATCCTGTGCCTTTATCTGGGTCTTTAGTTGTAAAGAAGGGTTGCCAAATTCTATCTAAAGTGTCTTTATTGATACCACTGCCGTTATCTTCAATTTCAATTTTAACTTTTTCACGATTTTCTTTTGCTTTTAGTATAATTTTACCCGTACCATCGTGTTTGCATGCATCTATGGCATTAACAAAAAGATTAATAATCACTTCATGAAATGAAGAGTAACCAAAAAACTTAAGGTTATCTTGAATATCCAATTCTATGGTTACGGCTGAACTTTTAATTTTGTCGGCTAACAATTCTTTCATTAAGGTTAACGAATCTTTTAATGTAATTTCTATCACTTGCTTTGAACCTAAAGCGTAAGAATTAACTGATGATGTAAGAGAATCTATTCTGTTTAAAGCTCGCATCATCATAGCATTACATTGATCTAAACGTTCTTTAATTTTAAGCCTTTGCTCCGCGCTAAGTTCATGTATATTTTGCTCAATTCTTTGCGCAGTTTTTTCATAATAAGAGATTTGATTTTTCATGGCATGCAAACCATTTCTTATTTGATGTGCAATACCACTGGCTAGCATACCCAGCTCAATAACTTTTTCATTTTGAGCTATCCATTGTGAACTTTTATGTTTTTCAATTTGACCATAAACTCTAGCCAACAACACTTCTCTTTTAAATGGCTTAGTAACATAGTCATTTGCTCCTTCTTTAAGAAGTTCCACCACTGTGTTTTCATCACTCTGAGAACTAAGAACCAATATAGGCAAATCTTTGGTTTTATTATATGCCCTTACTTTTTTAACCAGCTCTTCACCGCGCATGACTGGCATTACTATGTCTGTTACCAAACAATCAATAGTGTTATTTTGGATAAAATCAAATGCTTCCTGACCATTCTCAACCATATAAACATTAAATTCTTTTTCAACCGCCGCTAATGTAATATTAGCTACTTCAGGGTTATCCTCAGCAATCAAGATAGTAAATAAACTCTCATTAATTTTTTCTGGTGCTCGTCTAGGAAACTCAACACTGTAGACTTCGTGTTCATTACTATCACTTCCAACAAAATAATTACCCGTAACTTCAACATTTTGCTTTAACGGCAAGGCAATAACAAATTTAACGCCACCATAATCAGAATCTTTAACGGTAATGGTTCCATTATGATTTTCAATCATTTCTTTTACAAACGACAAACCTATTCCTGATCCCCCATGATGTTTTAAGGACGTTTTTGTTGTTTGATAGTAACGTTCAAAAACCATCGGTTTTTCATCATCGGGTATCCCCATTCCACTGTCATGAACCTCAATATAATACCAAGCTTTATCTGACCTTAGCTGAATTTCAATCAGATTTTCTTTATTTTTTGCATAGTTGGTAAACTTCAGTGCATTGGATAATAAATTTTGAATAACTCTTTCAAATTTATTAACATCTAATGGAATTTTAATATCTTCTTTAACATCGTTTTTTATATTTAATTTTAGACTTTTCTTATTTGCTAGAACTAAAAATGGCTGCATCCATTCTTTTAAAATTTCAACAGGATTAACGCTGGTCCATTCCATTTTTAATGCTCCAGACTCTGCTTTAATTACATCCAGAAGATCCCCAACCATAGCAAGCAATTTATTGAGGCTACTCTCAGCAGCAATAACGGCTCGCCGTTGAACAGTCTCTGTGGGCAAAGTTTCTCTTTTTATTTCTTCTAAAGATCCCATAGCAACTGCAATTGGCGTTTTAAAATCATGCGAAATATTTGCAAAAAATTTATCTTTCATTTCTTCTAAATCTTTGAGGCGTTCAACTGCAACAGATAAATCTTTTGTACGATCCTCAACAAGATTTTCTATATTTACATAAGCATCAGTGAAATCATAAGCTAAAGCAACTAAAACACCTACATTAAGCAGAAAAAACCCAACACCAGTAATTTGATAAAATGAAAATATTCCTATAGTGCTTAAAATATCCACTATCACTATTAAAAATAGCCCGAGGATCGATAGTAACATTACAAAAAGATCATTCCTCTTTTCATAATAGTAACGTTTGAAAATATTTAATCCCCCATAGGCAATTGTAAGGAGACCAACTAAATACCAAATATTATAATACGCAAATGCTCTAGAAAACCTTGGCTCTAAAACAATAATAGCTGCAAATAATATATTTAGAGCAATAAAGATTTTATGAAATAACTTATAGTCTAAATTAAGAAATTTTTGTGTAAAAATAAAATACGTTACAGCAGTAAAGATACCCAACAATGAATGAATAATAACAACCCACCATGAACTTTCAATGTAATTGCCAAAAAATAAACCTAAAGACAAAATGAAGAGAGATGAAAACGTTGAAAAAACAAAATAAATTAAATTTTGATGCTTAGTAGGTATTCTATAATATAAGTATAAATGGTATACACCAATAAAAAAACTAAAAAAGGCCAATATAACATTTAAATCAAAAATAAAAAATTGTGCATTTCTTTTTTTTGATATTAGCTCACCGTATTCACCAAATTGCACTTTACCTAAATGTATACCTGCATTTACAATAGACTGTTTTTTTGCTTTTATATAAACGGTGTTTCTTTTTTTTAAATATTCTTTTGAAACTCTATATAGCCTTGGCACATGAAAATATGACGGAGATCTGCCGTCTATTTTACCTGTTGATCCTACAAATTTTCCATTAATGTATACCTCATCCACATCGCCAATTAAACCTAAATAAATAGATGGATCTTTATAATTCAAACTATCTAAATATAAATCAAACTTGATCCAATATTTATATTCATCCTTATTAGGATGCTTAAAATGTTGATTAGGCACATATTTCTTCCAATCATTTTGATCAGAATCTTCTAATATAAAGTTTTTACTTTCATTAAAACTATATTGAAAATTTACGTATATAGGCTCACCAAATGCTATACATGTATTTAAAAAAACAAACAGAACTACAAATAAGTTAGTTAAAACTTTAGGCATTCTTACGTCTCAGTAGTCTTTTTTCAAAACGTTCAAATCGATTAATAAAATAATTCATAGTAACTAAAAACGTATCCCTATTAGCTGTTAACCGCCAATTTTTTGCACATGAATGGGCATTTAAACCTTCAAAAAAATCTTTTAGTTCAGGTTCAAATTCTAAATAAACTTGAGACCTCCCAATATTATTATAATACTCAGCACACTTATATGCTAAATATTGATAGGATAGCTTTTCAGGTTGCACCCCGTACCACGGAACATCAAAAAATCTAATACTATCAACTGCACCAATTAAATTAATCCCCTGTGGACTAATATTTAATATAGCAAAATGCAAGATAGCTCCCTGTTTATTTTTTAAAAGGAGAGCTTTTCTTTCTCGCTGAAATTTTCTTTCTTTCCACTTTAAATTGAATTTTTTCTGTTGTAAATCTCCAAAATCATATGCATCATATTCGATCTTAGGAACCAAAGACTCCAAATATCCTTGCAAAATTTCATAATCTTTATCATTTGCTTCAGACACAACATATTCATCATAATCTTTAAATTGTAACGCTTGTAAATCATTAAACAGGTAACAATAAAATGCATTAAATGAGCAGTCACTTACTGAGTGCACATGATTTCTAACATCAAAATATACTTTTGCTATAGCTGCAGTATCAGAAAAATAGGTTACAAAATATTCCGCTGTTTTATCTAAAGAAAGATATTCGAATGAACTTTTTAATATAACTTTAGTAGGAATACTTTCTTTATACAACTGCATCGACTCATCAACCACAAGCTGATGTAACTGCCATGTATGCCAGGCCCTTCTATAAAAGGAATGAGTACCTATAACTTTACTATCTTTTTTTAAAACTGTTACTCTTGCTAAATCTGGGAAAATTTCTGAAATTTTTTCGTATGTACTGTATGATTCATCTGTTAACTTTTTTTTTCTAGATGAGTCAAAATAATCTAAATAGTTTGACCTATCTAATAAGTTTATAAACTCATCAAATTCATCTTTTGAAAAATAATGTAACTCTGGATTAGCATTTTCAAACAAGTACTCTTTAATTATTTCATGATTTTGCTCATCAAGCACCTCAAAAACAAAACCTATAATCCAAGCATTTTTTTGATATCCAGATAAAGTTTGATTAAAAATATATTTTATTTCACAAGAGAGCTGAATTACTTGCTTACCTCCTAGGACCATATCAATTGTTATACGATCACCCTTTTTTGGAGATTTAAAACCTTCATAGCTTAGCCTACCTCCGAAAGTATCAAAAGAAATAATTTTAGCAGGCACATTAACATCAGAAAAATTAACCCTAACACCAGAAATACCATCTAGAGGTTTTCCTTCAATACGAGCACTTTGTCTTCTCAAAAGATCCTTAACATGTACTCTTAATTTTTTAACAAGTGATGGGCTTAGAGAGTCTTTGTGTTTTTCAAAAAATGCAACTTCAAACTCAACATTTCTTAAAAAATTTAAAAATCTTTTTACCAAAGTACTATTAAAAATGAGATAATTGACATCTGGGAAAAAAGCTTCTAACCGTGCACCCTTACTATTCAAAGAACCTTTTCCAAAAACTGTAAAAGTACTTTGCTTCATGACCTGATAATATTTAGACACGTTATAAATCAACAAACTTTGTATTGCTTGCTTATTAGCAACTTTACTTTCTAAACAAATCCAATTTTGATTCGCTAAGGTATATAAATCAGGCGTTAGCATATTATTAACTGATAATATTAAACCAACAATTTTATTTTTTTCTATTGCCAAGTGAATTTTAATAGAATTATTATTTCTATTTGGAAACAAATAATCTTCTAGTGCAAAAGCATTAATAAAAGAGTCTTGAAAAGATTTTTTAATAAGTTTTAGTACTTCGTTAAGGTATTGATAATTATATTCAACAACTTCGACTTGGGTATCAATTGCTGGCGCACTAACTTCGTCACAAGAAAAAACATGGGCATTGGTAACACTATAAAATCTGTCTCTTGCAGACGACAATGACTTAGCAAATGCTGTGTACGTTCTATCTAATAACTTATCATGCGATGGCCAAATACCAATAATATATCCTCGATCCAACTGGTTCAAAACGTCATCTGCAATCTTATCAAAAAGATCTAGAGGCAGTTTTTTGGGCGAATCTTTTGATATGCCTAAGGTATTAATAAAGCAAGTTCTATCATTCACTAAATGTGTAGAAATTGATGCGATGGTATCTTGTTTATCTCTTAATAAATATGTTTTACTGATAGAATTTTCTTCTATAGCCTTATCTGCTAGCGTTTTAATTTTTTCTGGCAAAGAAGGAAAAACAGAATTTTCAAACAATTTTATAAGTTTATCTTGATCTTTTTTTTCAGATAATAAGGTTACTTTACTAAAATATAGATCTGAAAACTTTTGATAAAATTTTATATAGTCCTGATTACGAATAATAGATAGTCCTATTTTTTTTGTAGTTTCATCAATATGAACATACTCCCCTTCGAACTGATATTTTTCTCCATCATAATTTAGACTGAGCTGAACATTAATATAAAGTTCAACATCTTTTTTTTCTGTCGACAATAGCAAACCATGATTACATATATTAATAATATTGTAAAAATCACCATCGCCATCTTTAACCGTAATCAAATCTCCTACTTCTTTAGAAACTTCATAACGGTACCAAAAACGTCGTGATATGTTATAAATAACTTTTGGAATAATTAAATTCTCTGATGAAGCTTCTTCTACAAAAAAGCAATGTGTTCTATTTAAAAAACAAAAAAATACTGTATCTGACTTTTGGACACTATACTGCTTATCTAGCTTAAAAGCCGACTTATCTTCATTCAGACCAGTCAAAACAATCTCATTTTTTTTACCCTTTTGATCTATATGAAATACGGTCAAATTTTTTGCTGACGATAAAAGAACTTCAAAAAAGTTCACTACTTGTTCTGGATCGGCAATTTGACTAACAGTTTTTTTTGATAAGCCATTAATTTCATTATAAAAAGTTCCCGATGTCAGGTCAGATTGTGTTTTTAAGTTTTCTTGATCTATCATTCTGTATACTCAATATTATTTGTATGTTAAATAAGTTAGCTATGGGTGATTTACTAATCTCTATTGCGGTATTATTCGGACCTTCTATTATATATAAATTTATTCTCACAGATGCAATCATCTGGACATTTTTTATTGTTTTACAAATTCTCATTTTTACTCACCCTAAATCCAAACTACAAAATACAAACACTAAAAAAGCCGATCAAAAGTCATTAATAATAATCAATATTGCAGCTTATATTATTATTTTACCAATATATATTCTTTACATTCAAAGACGATCTCACTCAAACCATCAAGAGATTATGCCTATTCAATATATAGGGCTAATAATTGCATTATTCGGGGTATTATTCCGATGGTATGCTATACGATATCTTGGGCAGTGGTTCACTTCTGAAGTAGTAATACAAGAAAACCAAACAATCATTAAAACAGGACCATATAAACTGATTCGACACCCAAGTTATACAGGGGCAATTTTATTTTGGGCTTCTACGCCGCTAATTTTTAACATTATATACGGTTTTTTATGGGCTATACCTATTTTAATTGGAGCTTACGCTTGGCGGATATATGTTGAAGAAGGTCAACTAAGTAAAAATCTTAAAGGCTACAAAGATTACATAAAAAAAACAAAAAGATTGTTTCCATACCTATTTTAATAGATTTTTAGCAGCCCATTAAAGGGCTACTTTATATGCCATTTATTCCTTAACTGTAAATGGCACTAAATCTGCCAATGTCTTGGGAATCAACTTTATACCTAATTGGTTACATTTTTTTAACACGGCTTGATCAGAATAGCGGCTGGTGACCAATATTGATATAGTTTCTAAATTATTTCTTTTTATAACATCTAAGCCAGTTTCTTCAAACCCCAATAGTTCATAGTCACATAGACACAACAACCCTTTCCTTTTACCTACAAGCTTATCAAATGCTTGTGGGCAATTTGCATGTCTTAAATCAATATTCTGTTTTTTTATATATGGATTTAAACGCTTTTCCCATACCTTATGAATTGACTCGTCATCATCTAAAACAACTATGTTTCGTATACCTTTTAAGTTGATTATTGGGACAAACCAAGTTGGTACTTTTGCCTTTGGTAAATACATCTTTACTTCAGTACCTTCACCTTCTTTAGATTCTATAGAAAAAATCCCTTCCCATAATTCTATATTACTTTTAGCATGATAAATACCCAAACCTGAACCAGACTCTTCATGTTTATCTTTTCCAAACGATGTCCCTTTTGCACCCAGTTTAGGTAATAAATTTTTTGGGATACCTTTGCCATTATCTTTAACACTAATTAAAATTTTATCTGTAACACAATTTTCTAATATTTTAACAACTACTTTTCCAGAACTTTCAAACGCTTCAACACTATTGTTGATCAAATTAGAAATAATTCTTTTTAAAATATGCTGGTCTATATTGGCAAATAGCCCATAAGATTGTTCACTCTCTAAAATTATCTCTAAATTCTCTTTCCCACTTAATTGATGTCTTTTTTCTGATATGATCTCTTCAATAATTGGTAGCAACAATGCCGGCTCTAGATTTCTTTGTTTAATTTGCTTATCACTATCTTGAACGTAGCCCTCCCCTTCACTTACCAAATTATTGGCAATATCTTGTATTCTTTGTACAGAAGATCTCAATAAAACGCGCGATCCTTCTGGTAATCCAGATAAATCCTTAGATACCACGTTTAATGCTGTCAATGGAGACCTTATATCGTGGGCAACTTGAAGTGCAGTATCGTATATCTTCTGAGAATACCCTGCGACTTCTCGTTCAATCTTTATATAATTTAAAGTAAACTCGCGTAACAAGGTTACACAAATTCCCCCTAAAAAAGCAAACATGCCATAAATTGAAATAAGATTACTCCTGAACAAATTTAACATAACTAGAATATCATGGATAATTGTAATACATAATATTAACAAACCAATCCGTAACACAGAATGCGAAATAGTTTTCCAAGATTTTTTATTTTTCCAAAAAATCCATGGGGTCCAGAGACAGAATAAAACTAAATATAAATACCACACTTGCATTACAAGTAACCCTTGATCAAAATCTACAATTAAACTGCTTATTAGTACGCAACAGGTAGTAACAATTACATTAAGCCATTTCGTAAGCTTATCCTCTATTAAAAAGTATTCTCTAATAAACGCAACAAGAAATCCTATTGTCAAATAGGCACTTATTGCATGAATTCGAAATAATGACCCTGGTTCTGATGTATACAAATAAGGGATAAAGCTAGAACATGTACCATACACTCCAGCAAAAACTAAAGTTAAAGCAGCATAAAGATAATCTCGCCTTGCAACTAATTTTTGGTACAAAATAAAATAATATATACCAAAAACAAAAAGTATCGTTGCCCCCACCCAAACACCTGTAATACTAATGAAGTCTCTAATTTTTTTATGTTTGTATAAAAAACTCGACTCCCCTAAATAAGGATCAACACGGTAGGGACCAACACCTGGCCCTGCAACTTTTTGTACCCTTAAAATAAGCTCTTGATTATCGTGTTCTAAAACAAAATGACTTGGAATATTGTAAACTCTACTTTCATGGTGATTAAATTGTCCTTTAGGGAAAAAATCTCCTGTTTTACCTAAAAAATTACCGTTCCAATATGCTTCATCAATATCACCAATTGGCCCAAGAAAAACTGCTAAACTATCTACTTTTTTTGGTATTTCTGAATTTTTTACTTTAATCCTAAAGCCAAGAAAACCTCTATATTTTTTAAGCTCTGTTTTAACAGACTCATTTAAAACAAGCCATTTACACTTATATTTACATTCGATAGGATCTGAGAATGTTATTTCCCATGTCGAAAACAGTTTTTTCCCAGGAACGCTTATACTATACTCAAGAAGTGGTCTAAAAAGAGTTAAAATAAAAAAAAAGCTTAATAATAGTACAAGCCAAGAAAGAGCTTGATATAAAGTTTTAGTCAAAAAAAATTTTCCTTATCAAATATTATAAAATACAAAGTTTTTATACCCTAGTATACTAAACCTATTAATAGGATGTATGCAACTTGAATAAGCAATAAACCTATCACAACAATTTAAACTTGATTTTTGCAATTTTTTTTCTTCTCAGCTAATTTCTCTCTTATTTTTTCTTTATTAAGAATAATGTGACCATAAAGCAAATGGCTGAATGAGCGGTAACGTGGAAGAATATCTTTTTTAGCAATCCATCTAATTGCCTCTGTTAAAAACATATGCTCACACTTAATAGCATTTAAATCTAGACCTCTTTCTATATTAACTAGAAAATTATACTTTCCTAATCGCTTATAAAATTGAGCAGCTTCATATATCATAGAGTCAAGAGCTTTATTCTTACTAAAATCATCGGCAAAACCTAAATTATAAACATAAAGTGTATCTAAAATACCTACAACATTAACTCCAGATGTACCATGTTCTAAAGCGCACAAACCTATTAATTTATTATTTTTATAAGCTACTATAAACTCTCTACCACGCTCTAAACCATAAGGTTGCCAAGCGCTTTCAATTGTTTTTAAATGGAGGCCTTTTCTATTTAATGAGCATGCTTTTTTTTCTAAATCACTAATATACAACGATACATAACGTAATATTCTTTTATGATCATAAGCATTGGCCATACGGCAAGTAATTCCTAATTCATTGATAGGTTGTGGTGGCTTTAAATCAGTGTTAACTTGCAGTACTGTAAATTGCTTTAACTCATTATGATCTTTATAACGATAATCCTCTACAAAATCATAATAGCTTCTTTGATTCCATGACTTACCCGCTTCTGTAAAACTGACCAAGTACTCTCCACCTTCAGCCAACAAGACATCTGTGGTTAATGCGTAAATATCTTTGGCTACCAATTTTGAAAGTTTTGGATCTAACGCTAGATGGTGAATACACCAAGTATCTTGGTAAATCCTATCCATTTGGATATGGCCCACAATCTGTCCAGCTCTCTTAATCATAGCTTTTTTAGACCATTTGGTACCAATTTCAGAAAGCATTTCCCAAGCATTTTTAGTTAAATCTAAAATATGTGTATAAAAAGGATCCTCTTTATCAACACTTAAGTAACCACTATTTGAAAACAAATCCCAAATTTTCTTGTGATCACTTTCGCCTTGGTAGTCGAAAGTCATTTGGGGGTAACGTGACTCCAAAATAAAGTTATGCCACTTGGTGGTATTGGCATCGTTGATAGGTTTAAAACGAAATCCAATAGCATAACATTGCCTGTCTTCAATCCACTTTGAACCTCTAACCTCTGCATGTCCCTCAATAATTTGATCATTATCTAGCTTTAATTGGATATCGTGCATTTTGTAACCCATTGGCAAAGACAATACACCGTTATCTTTATCTAAAATACTTAAACCATGTTCTGATATATCGTAGATTTCTCCTTTGTAAGCCTTAGGAAAAAATGCGTTGTTGATTTCTACTTGTAAACCTACTTTAAACTGATTGGGCAAAATTCTTTCTGTTTCTCTACGTAGCATTCTTGCAATGGTTCTAGGTAGCCTTACCTTGACCATAGACTGATCCATTTGCAAAACTTGCCCTTCAAAACTATGGAAAGTCTGAAATAAGTGAAAGGTAAAATTACCCTTACCAAAGGAAATTTGACCATGACTGTTCTCTAAACATTGAAATAGCATGCTATGCTCATCTTGGTTGTACTGATGCGGCACTAAAACACTTTGTCCTGAAACTTGCTTACTGGTAACCAGAGCATTAACGCTCTTAAAAGCTAAGTCTGAAAAAATATTTTGTATGGTTTCAGGGTTTTCTACCAAATCCCAATCAGATTGATTATCTCTAAAAGATAAACTTTTTTCTTCTGAAAAATCCAATAATTGAAGCCCATAAATATAACCGCTCTTGTCGTTTCTATAATTTTTTATAGCCGCTTTAAACGCCTGGTCATGGTACTCAATCAATAACTCATTTTGATAAAGTCTGGCTTTTTTTAACAATTCTGGCTTGGCCAATAATGAAAATCCACCCAATGACCTGTCTATTATGTTAGCCATATCTGAATCAGGTCCAACAATAATTTTACCCTGCACATTGTCAGGCAATTTTATTCTGGGATGATTTCTAGAATCTGATTTAACAAGCTTAATCACAATACAATTTTGTCATTCTAACATATTTTATAAGCGTTTTGTGAACGAATATTAAATTGAATAAAAATTCATAATTGTTAAAAATACTTGTTTGAATTGCCATTTAACGCCATCATAACTTTATCTTTTATTATTGGATTTCAAACATTGCTTTTTTGGAGGTTTTTTCATGCATTTTACCTATACATCATTGAAATACTTTATTGTGGCTTGCGTATGTCTATGTCTGTTTACTGACGCTGGATATGCAACAGGCCTATCAAAATCTGTTAATGTTGGACCCAAAGCCATTGGTATGGGTGGTGCCTTTGTTGGTATTGCTGATGATGCAACAGCCATTTATCACAACCCAGCCGGGATTACCCAGTTGGATGGGCATCATTTTTATATTGGCGCAGACTCTCTTCTTGCTAAATCAGACTTTACTCCAGAAGGTGATTCTACTGAAAGTGCTAAAAAAGAACTTTTGCCTGTGCCCAGTTTTTCTTTTGTTAGTAGCATAGCCAAACCCCTGTATGTGGGTGTGGGTGTGTTTTTTCCACATGGTAACGGTGGCAAATTTCCTTCTGATTCAGCTGTAATATCTCATCCCAATGAAGGCAAGATTTATTCTATGGAAATCATCCCCACAGTGGCGTATAAATCTGACTTTGGCTTAAGCATTGGCGCTGGCTTCCGTATTGTTAGAATACAAAATGAACTCAAAGGCCAATTTGTTGACCTTGATCCAAATAACCCCGGCACCGTCATTGACACCATTGAAAGTTTAGATGTTAATGGTTGGGCTATGGGGGCCAGTTTTGGTGTATTTTATAAACCCATCAAACAATTTTCTGTGGGTGCAAACTTACGCTCTATTGTAGAAAAAGGGATTGACGGTACCATCAAAACTACCAGCGGTGGTCCAATCAATGGCTTAACTGGCAGCACCAACAACGATGTCAGCATAAATCAAACTTTACCCATGACTCTAAATGCAGGTTTTGGTTTTTACCCAACGGATAAGTTAACCCTGGGTTTAGCCTACCAATTTGAAAAAAATGACGCCATAAAAGAATATACCGTGGATATCAACGACGGCGCTTTAAGCCAAACATTTGCACAAAACTGGGAAAACACCCATACCATTCATGTGGGTGCTGATTACAAAGCAACCGATGCTTTATCGGTCAGAGCAGGTTATGCTAAGGACTTCAATGATGCAATCCCTGATGAAGTTATTAACCGTATTATTGCTGACATAGCTGCGCATGAAATTTCTGCAGGTGCCGCTTATCAATTAAAAAACCTAAACATTGGCTTAACTTGGAACGGTCGCTTTGGTGAAAGAGACACCACTGCAGCAGGAAATAACCCAGTTGATGGCAACTACAAAGCTTTCATCCATTCTATTTCATTAGGTCTTGGATATAAAATATAACGCTTCACTGGAGTCTTGTTGTGTCTAAACTACGGATTTTAGCTCTTAATAGTTTAAGCCCACAACATGGCTCCACAATAAGATTTAATCTTATTGTTCAATACCTCAAGCCACACTTTTCAAACATACGCATTCCTCAAGCGCAAAATAAAATACTCAAAACCTTTGCATATTTTTTATGGCAAAGTCTTAGTGCACCTTATGACATCTTGTTTATACAAAAATTTAACCCCATTACACTTGCTTGTATCTTAATTGCTCGTTTAAGATTTAAATATGTTTGGGTTGATTGGGATGACTTAGATCATGATATGCAAAAGTCTGAGTTTTTTGAATACATGGTCAAAACTTCAGAAAAAATTGGTCCAAAACTAGCTCATCTTATTACATCACACAGTAATTCAATCTTAGGCTATGCCCCCTATAAAAAAACTTATTTTTTACCTCAAACCATTGATGATGAGTTATTTCAGTTGCAACATAAACCAAAAGACAACCCTTGCTTTATAAAACTTGGTTATCATATTAATCCTAGTGCAAAACTGATTGGCTACATGTGCACCTTCACTCACGGTGGAATGCTAGATTTACCCAACATTTTAGATGTGTGGCGACAAATTCACAGTTACAATAAAAATGTTTATTTTATTTTGTTGGCGGGTGGTCCTTTTGAAAAACTTGCTAAACACTTAATTAATATCAGTGGTTTATCAGAAAAAGTTATAGTAACCGGGTTTCTTGAAAAAAAAGATGTTAGCAAATGGCTAAAACAACTGGACATGGCCCATATCTACTTATCACCCCGCCCAGCAAACTACGCTAGAGTATCTTTAAAACTATGTGAATATCTAGCATTGGGCGTCCCAACTTTAGGTCAATGCCTGGGTGAATCAGAAATCCAGTTGGGTAAATGGATCATGCTGTGTAACAAAGAGGATATGGCCCAAAGAAGTTTACTTTATCTTGGTGATCCATCTTTAAGCACAAAACATTTACAATTCACATGGCCAAGTACACAACAAAATGTTGCAAAATTAGCAGAATACATAAAAACCAAGTACAACAAACCCAATGACTGACCTATCTTCCGCTTCAAAACCATCTCAACAAAAGACCATTGCTATTTTTGGAGCTGGCATGGCTGGTCTTTCTGCTGCAAGCGAACTGGCAAAAAAAGGTTACCATGTGGATGTCTATGAACAAAACCCACAAATTGCAGGCTTAGCGGCAACCTTTAAGGATGATGATGGTTTTATGTATGATAATGGCCCACGTTTTATTTTTTCCAGCCTGGCCAAAAAAATAGGCATTCTAGATCAATGTTTTAAAGTAAAATATTATGAACACCTTTATGTAAAAGAACGTTTTTACGAATTTCCATTTGGTTTTGTTAAAAACCCTTTGTATTGCCTCTCCGCTGGTTCAGCCATGGTTTTAAGAAACTTTAAACCCAGTGCAAAAAACCTACAACAATACTTGTACCAATACTATGGTAAATATTTCTCAAAATCTGTCTTACAACCCCTAATAGAAAAATGGGCTGGTATGCCAGCTCAAAATATGTCCCTAGATTTTGCTTCCAGGCTTTTGCCCACCAATATTAAATATATCTTGCATCAAATCATGCGCAAAGTAAGAAAGGGCATCACCAAAGACTACTTTAGGGAAGATCGTTACATTGTTTATCCTAAACAAACCAATGCCCTTATTTTTGAAACTTTAGCCAACACGCCAGGCGTTCATGTTCATCTCAATCATAAACTAGAACATTTAGAAATTGATAACAAAAAAATCACTTCCGCTACTGTTAATGGTAAAAAAATTACTGCTGATGCCTATTTAAGCACCATTCCCATCAATCACTTGGCTCATCAGCTTAAAAAAAATGGTATTGATAGCGCGTGGGACAAGCTTCATTACCGAGGCATTGTAATTTTATTCATTAAACTTAGACAAAAACAGGTTTTGCAAGGTCTTTGGTCTTGGTTTCCAGAAGATAAGTATGCTTTTTACAGAGTTAGCGAATTTAAAAATGCTTTGGCACATATGGCACCAAAAGATAAAACTCTTATTGCCGTTGAGTTTGCTTGCCAGGAAGAAGATCAACTTTTTAACATGAATGCAGATCAACTTTTGGACCAGTGTTTTAATGATTTAAATAAAATCTATGGTTTAGACCGAGAAAAAATCATAGGCTTATCCTTAAATAGAAGCCCACAAGCATACCCTGTTTTAAGTCAAAAAAATAAAGAAATCTTTTCTTATATTGATCATGTCACCCCAGTAAACAATCTTTTTATTGCTGGCAGAACGGGAACCTTTCAATACAGAATGTTGGAACGTACGCATGAAAGTGGTTTAGAGGCGGCAAAATACCTTGAAAACTTCTTGGAAGAAAAAAACATCCATACGCTAAAGAATAGCAAACAAAGCTATGATCAATATGGTAGGCCCAACATTATCCCTGAATAACAATCTACTCTATTGAGTGCACTAAAACTGAAACTCCTTTAAATTTTTTTTCATCTGTCAGACGCGCATATTGATTCATTGTATTTATGACTCTTTGTTTGTGTTTTAAACTTTCATAATAAAGAAGCGTATAAATTTTTTGATAGCCCTCTGCTTTTAACTTATTGATCATGCTCTCTGATTGACTTTGGTTGTTGATGAAATCCACTAAGCTCAATGCCAAACTTTTAATAGCAATCTTTTTTTGTGCTTGATAATAGTAAATACCCCAACGACAACATTCTGGAATAAATATAATTTCATTTGTAGCATTGTTTTCAAAACTATCCTTTCTTACAAAGTTCAAGGCTGAATCAAAATCTTGGTAGTTTTGTCTGGGTAAGTTTTTATAAGCATCGTAAATAAATAGCCCAATAACCAGTGTACAAAAAATATAAGCAAGATGTTTTTTTTCAAAACTCATGAATAAAAATGAAAATAACAATACAATACTTGGCAACAAGGCTATGTAATAACGCTCATTACCAGAAACTTTCCAAGTAAATATTCCGGCAACAAAGACCGTTAATAACATAATGCCATTCAATGCAATCGTTGAATAACTTAATACTAGATTTTTAGTCTTTTTTTCTAGGTATTGTTTTCTAATAAGAAGACCTATAACACCAGATAAAACCAACCATGCAAACACATCTTTGTACAAAATAAGATTACTAAAAACCGCTAGACTATTTTTATTTTCCAACCCAATCCACCAATGATTGCCTTTGGCAATGACAGGATTAAACAAAAGAAGCATGGGTAAGGAAGCAAAAACATAAAACAAACAAGGGTAGATCAGTTTATTGACAATAAGCTCCCAGTTGCTTTTATACAAAAAGAATAAAAAAACTACTGTTTGTGCAAACACAAAAAAATAAGAAAAATAATGAATATTCAACAAACACATATTAATCAGTACATGTTGCATGCTAAAACCATATTTTTCTGTTTTTATGGCATACAAAAACTGTCCCGTAGAAATCACGGCAAAAAATTGTACAAAAGCATATGGCGTAATATCATAACCGTAGCGAACCGAAACAGGAGAAAAGCACAAAAGGAGTGCCGCTACGATACTGATACTTTTTTTATCAAACAATTTATAGGCATATCCAGCAATCACTGGAATACTGATGGATGAAAAAAACACAGAGAAACAACGCATGGCCACTTGACTCCAGCCAAATATGTTTTTCCATAAATACAAAGCCAAATACAAACCAAATGGTTGATCGTGGGCTGTGGTTTCATAAACTTTTCTCATTTCATACCAATGGTTGACCCCCACTATCCAGACATGTTGACCTTCATCCGCCCAAATACTTGGATCAATTGACATAAAAAATCGCAGCAAAAACCCTAAAACACTGACTGCTCCTATAGCAATGATGAATAATCTTTTTGTCATACACCAAAACTAACTCTATTCTTGTTTTTATGCAAAACCTGAAAATATATTTCTTAAATTAAAAATAGAAGACTTGAATTGAATATTTTTATTCACCTTAAGTTGATACATATGTTAATAACTTTTTAGAACATGTATCAAAATGCAACCACACCCAATATTGAACTCTCAGTTATTATACCCAGCTATAAGCGTTGTCATTTGCTAAAAAACTTGCTCAAACAAATCATTGAACATGCATCTGAAAAATCATCTAAACCTTTGCCTCTATTTGAAGTGATTGTTGTCGACGACGGCTCCCCTAATCTTAGTGAAAAAGAAACCATGCTTAATGAGCTCGATTTCCCTTTTCCTTTTACTTTTTTAAAACAAAAAAATGCGGGCCCAGCATCTGCCAGAAATCATGGTTTAAAATATGCTAAGGGTAAGTTTATTGCTTTTTTAGATGATGATGCCATACCTGAAAAAAATTGGTTTTATGAAATCATTCAAGGCTATGAAAAGAACGATAATATTGCAGGAATTTCCGGAAAAAACATCACCTTAAACCCTCAAACCATAACTGAAAAATTTTTAGACCATATTCAACACCTTAATCAACATCAATATAAAGAAGATGGCAGTGTTGCCTATATGTGCACCGTTAACTGTTCTTTTAAAAAATCTGTACTGGATCAAGTCAAGGGTTTTGATGAAAGCTTTAGATATCCGGCAGGTGAAGATATGGATATATCTTTTAGGGTTAGAAAGTTAGGCTATATTTTTCAACACAATGAAGATGCTATTGTTTTTCACAAACACCGACAAAGTTTATTCCAACTGTATAAAATGTTTTTCTTAACTGGTAGAGGCACCTATAAATGTGTTGCTCACAACTCAGATTTTGACCAAAGCTTCACGGATGAATTTTCTTTTAAAATTGTTAAAGTTTTAAGAAGTTTAAAAAACACCCTGCTTGATGTTATTAAAACTTTTGTTAAGAATACGCTCTCATCAATTAAACATAGAAAATTAGAATTTCACCCCACCTTATTTTTAATCATGAATATGATCAGTCTATTTTTTTATCAAATGGGCCGCTTTTATGAAAAAATTTTTGGCTCTAAGCCATCAATAGATTGAATATGTCTTCACATCTTATATAATCATCAGACCTTGCTTAACAAACAACATATTCAACTGCTTTATTACCTCTCAATAAAAGAACTCAAAGAAAAATACAAACAATCTTCTTTGGGTATGATTTGGATGCTTGTTGTACCCTTTGTGACCATGAGCACTTTTTATATAATTTTTAGCTTTTTCTTTCCTATTGCTATTGAGCAGTATCCTTTGTATCTCATCAGTGGGCTTATACCTTGGTTTTTTATTTCTTTTTCTGTTCAACATGGTGTGTATGTGATGGCCAACAATGGCAATCTTATAAAAAAAATTGCCTTCCCAAGGTTTTTACTCCCTTTATCCATCACCTGTTCCAATGCCATCACTTATCTTATTTCCATGTTAATTTTAATTATAGCTGCTTACGCATTGAATTATCCCATTATGCTTAAAAAAATAGTGTTTCTCCCCGTTTTATTTCTGTTAACAACATTGTTTTGCGCAAGTTTGGCTATGATTTTAGGTTATTTGTATGTGTTTTATCGTGATCTTGGACCCATCAGTGAACTCTTTATTTTTATATTATTTTATGCAACGCCTATTTTTTACAACCTTGATATGATTGCAAAAGAACTTCACCCATTCATTTACTTAAATCCAGTTGCTGTATTTATTGATTTACACCACAGTGTTTTCTTAAATGCTTATGCAATCTCTCCGCTTAAATTGTGCATTGTATTGTTTTGGACAGTATTGTTTTTATATCTTGCAAAACTGGTTTACACCCATAAAAACCCTATCATTGCTGATTATTCAAAATCATGAACACATCTATTTCAAATAAAGTTGCTATTGCTGTCAACCAAGTATCAAAAAGTTTTGGCTCCCAAAACAGCAGTTACTCTTTTGTAATTAATGCTCTTAAAAAACTGTTCATGCGTAAACAAACACTTTTTAATGTGCTGGATGACATCTCTTTTGAGGTTTATAAAGGCGAAAGTTTTGGCATCATAGGAAAAAACGGCAGTGGTAAAAGCACCTTATTAAAAATTATTGCTGGCGTTACCAGTGCAGATAAAGGAAACATAGAAACTCACGGTAACATCATCAGCCTTTTAGAAGTAGGGGCAGGCTTTAGCCCACTATTAAGTGGATTAGAAAATATTTATCTTAATGCCTCTTTAAATGGCTTGGAAAAAGGCACCATAGACTCAAAACTCAATGCTATCATTGAGTTTTCTGGCATTGCTGATTCTATCCATAAACCCCTTTATCAATATTCTAGTGGTATGGCTGTGCGTTTGGGTTTTTCTATTGCTGTTCATTCCAACCCTGACATTCTTATTGTTGATGAAGCTTTAGCTGTTGGTGATACCAATTTTCAGGGCAAATGTATTGATAAAATACTGTCTCTAAAACAATCTGGTTGCACCATCTTATTTGTTTCACATGATTTATCCATGGTCAGCGGTCTATGCGATAGAGCCCTATTTTTAAATGATTGTAAAGTGGCTGCTTTAGGGCAAGCCTCACAGGTAGTTTCTTCATATTTGCAGTTTTGTGGTGACGATCAATCTCATTATAAAATTGAAAAAGGTGACTTAAAACTTTATTTCAACGCAGGAAACATAGGCATTGCTTATAAAAATCAAATGCTAAGCAAAGCTTATGGTCTTTATACATCTATTTATGCTTATAAAACCTGGCATGATTCAGATCAAATGATATGGCAACTTGAAGAAAAAAATGACTCCCGCTTAAGTTTAATAGGCAAGATGCGTCGCTTACCTATTTATCAAATGTGGACCATTGACTTATTAAAGGACAATTGCTTTGAATTATCAATTTATTTAAAAAGTGATTCTAAGCAAGATATATCCGCAGATGAAATCCAAACCAGCATCTTATTGTTACCCAACTTTCAAAACTGGCAAATCCAAAATAAAACAGGTCAATTTATCTCATCTCAAAAAAACCTTAACCAATGGCAACAACTTGCTGTTGCCCAACCCAAGCAAAAACAATCTATTTCAGCCCATAATCCTGTTGAGAATATCACTGTGACTTTTTCACAAACAAAAGGCTTAGCAAGTATGGCTTTACCTCTTATTACCTCTAAAGAGTTAAATAGTTCAGTTTTACAGTATTTGCACTTAGAAGCTTTAAAACTTAACGATACTCAAGAAAAAGCCTTATTTTTTAAAGGTCAGATCAAAATTACAACTAAATAATTTTTATGCTATAAAATATTTTAATGCGCATCTATTTGTTATAAAATAGAGCCATGCATATCAATAACAGCTCCGCTGCAAGCCCCCTTAAAGCTAACAATACAATTTCAATGGAAGTCAGTCCTGATGAGAAAGATCCCCAAAGTGCTCTAAAAAAAGCTTTAAAGCTTGCTTTGACTGAGGAAAAAGCTGAAATCCCAAAATTGCAAACCACACGATACCGAACATTGACCAAAAGAGGTGTGATGTGGCTGGGACAAACTTGCAACTTACGTTGCCATTTCTGTTATTTCTTGGATCGCATTGAAATCCGTACCCATCCAGAACACCCTTTTATGAGCTTAGAAAAAGCTAAAAAAATATGCCACACCTTGGTGCATTTTTATGGCAACAATGCCATTGATATTCAAGGTGGAGAACCCACCATTTGGAAAGATATTTTACCTTTGGTCAGTTACTGTAATGAAATTGGTTTGTACCCCACCCTTATTACCAATGCTTTGGTTCTGGCCAAAAAAGAAAAATGCCAAGCCTTTAAGGATGCTGGCTTAAGAGACTTTTTGGTCAGTGTTCATGGGATAGGTGATGTTCACGATAGAGTGGTGCAAATGCCAGGTGCACATGAAAAACAAATGCATGCCTTAAGAAATATGCAGGAAGTTGGTATTCCATTTCGTTTCAATTGTGTCTTATCCAAACCCGTTATCAATCAGTTACCTCAAATTGCTGAACTTGCGGTTAAAACGGGTGCCAGTGTTGTGAATTTCTTAGCTTTTAACCCTTTTGAAGATCAAGCCAAAGACGGCAAGCGATCAGCTTACAATGTACCAAAATATTCAGACATCATGCCCAAACTTAATGAAGCTTTGGATATTTTGCATGAAAATAAAGTGGAAGCCAATGTACGCTACTACCCACTATGCATGACGGAGCGTAGACATTTAAAATCCATGTACAACTTTCAACAACTTCCTTACGACCACCATGAATGGGACTATGCTTCCTGGAACTGGACTGGCATACAAGAACAACGTATGAAAGGCGGGGAAACCACCCCGCCTTACAGTTTAACTCAAGAAAGAAAAGCTCCAAAAAATGAAAATTTAGCGCAAAAAGTCGTTTCAATTCCAGTATTTGGTTTTGTTGCACAAAAGCTTTATCGTTTGATGGTTCTGTTTAGTAAATCTGTCAAAAGCAAAGATTCAATGTACCGAGATAACGCTAGAGTAAGAGCAGAAGATCATTGTGGCTATCAATACAGCAAACGCTGTAACGATTGTTCAGTAAAAAATATATGTGATGGTTTTCATGGTGATTATGCTGATTTATTTGGAACTGAAGAAGCCAATCCAATTGTACTTGATCATGCTACGGATGATCCAAAAAGGTTTATTTCTGAACAAGACAAGTGGGTAGAACAAGAAGACCTGTCTTGGGCACTAAAAAACTGACAAAGTTCTCAATAAATTATTTACACTAAAGCTTATTGTTATTTTATGTCTAAACGTATTTATATTAAACCAAAAGACTTCAATAACATTAATGATTTTAAATCTATACGTTGGGATCAATGTCTAAAAGATTTTCAGAAAAAATACCATGTTAATTATATAGATTTTAGCATTGATGCCTTATCTAACAGCACCTTGGATCTACTTGAAAGTTTTTTATTTGCGGCAGAATTTTTGGGGATTACGTGCACATTTAACGTTAATACCCTTACAGAGTTAAACTTTATTGAAAATATCTCTAAATTTCACCGCTTTGCTATTGCATGCAACAATCAAAAAGAACTAACTGATTTATTTGCCAATACACTTTATACACAAAACAAAGATCAAATTATTGTGTTGCTTAGCAATACAATAATTAAAGAAAATAAAAATCTATTAAGTAATCCTTCTACATTTGTACACATAGAAAACAACAAAGCTCACGACACTTCTTATCAATCTCGATGGCCTTATGAACCACACAATGTCGATCAAAAAACAAGTACACTCTTCTTAAACCATATAACAAAAGCAAAGTTTCAATCATTGCGTATCGTTAAGCATCATAAAAAAAGATTTCGCAATACACTCATTAAAAATCTAGGTCGTTGGATTTATTTTAAGTTTGAAAAAATATGCAGGACCTTTCTTTTTAATGCTTATGGTATAAAATTTTTAAGAAAGATTGATTCTAAAGTGTTTTTAACACACTCATACCCGCTGGATTTGCAACATGAGTCTCACATTACAAACTTACTCAACAATCAATCTCAATTAAAAAAAATATCCTCATCTCAATATACAATTAAAAACTGTTTTTTTGACAAGATGAATGGATCTATTGAATGGCGTAGTATATTTTTCAACTTTAAAAAAAGTACTGTTCTAACAACACTCAACACCCCTTCATTGATAAAAGCACAATTTTCTGGCACCGCTAGACTTATTGGCTTTTATATCCATGATCATCAATTTGTTGTTTGTACAGCTGATAAACAAACCCATGATCTAAGTTTGTATATTGATAAAAATGGTTCTTATACCTTAATGAAAGATGGAAAAATTACACATCCAGTATTTTCCAAAAAATTTCATACCCCTGCTAGAATAAGCACACAAAGTCCAGTGGGTTTGGCTGCAAAGTCAGTTTTAGGTTCCTTAATTACCCAGCAAATTAGGTATTGGGACCAAAACAATGCGGTTTTTAATAACAATGAAATCAATTATTCAATAATAGTTGTTTGTACTCGTTTTTCACGCAGACTAGAACAACTATTAAAAAGTATTTGTACCCAAGACTATACCACTGAAAAACTTCAAATCATTGTTTGTTATGTGCCTGGTCTTGACGGAACAGATGACTTACTTGATTCACTTGAACTCACCTATCCAAAAATATCTATACAACGTTTACCATTTCATGCTTCTAAACAACATCACAAAGGCTTTATGATCAATCAAGCTGCTCTCAATGTACTTGGGAAAAAAGTTTTGTTAACCGATGCCGATATTGTTATGCCGCCCAATCTTTTTAAAATTTTGGATGAAAAATATAACAAAAAAGGTTTTGTTGGAGCTTATGGTAGAAAAATGCTTTCTCCAACAACAACCGCTAAAATTCTCTTAGGTGAACTCAATCCGCAACAAGAGTACAATGATATTATTGAAATAGATTCTGGAGAACTAAGAATTGATGAAGCAAAAGGTAGACCTGTTGGCTTTTTTCAATTGGTCAACACAGACTATCTTCATAAAGTACCTTATCAAGATTTACCTAACTTTGAAGGAGCGGATGCCTTTTTTGCTGAAGATATTAGCATGAACTGTGAGCAACCCACCATAGCTAAAGAAATTACCCTACTTCATTTAGATCATGGCGGTAGCCAGTGGTATGGCACCAAACGCCATATGTAAACTTACTTTTTTAAAACCAAATAACGTCTGTTGATTGTAAATTCCTGAGTAAATTTTTCTATTCCTTCAGCTCTCATTTTTTGGGCATACTCTGATAGATACAAATTATAGGCCTGTTTATCAACCAGTTGATAGTGTATGACCCATAATATTTCTGATGATGAACCATTACTTTTATCTAAATACCATTGAGCAGAAGAAAACACCGGTAATGCCAACATATCTTTAATATGCTGCTCTAACCATTGCTCAAATTCTGCGTGAATACTTTTTTGAATTGTTAAATTAACTTCGTAAATGTACATGAACAAAATAAATATAACATACACACAACCTTATTGAAGAAGTTTTTAAAAGATGTGATGCAAAAAGCCCCCAAGTGTACAAAGCACAAGTAAAAATACGACCAAAGGGAGCATTTGAACCCTGTGCTTGTAACGAAGCGAACCGCAGGTTCGATTCCGACTACCCACATTCACGGTAAAAACAAAAATCCAAATTGTGCTGAAATTCTAAAGAAATGGTGGTGCCC
>DAOLES010000002.1:171759-183797 GCA_035326705.1 Oligoflexia bacterium | reverse complement strand
AAAACAAAAATCCAAATTGTGCTGAAATTCTAAAGAAATGGTGGTGCCCAGAGACGGAATCGAACCGCCGACACGAGGATTTTCAATCCTCTGCTCTACCGACTGAGCTATCTGGGCAACAGGATGCATATATACATCATTTTTAAAAAACTGCGAGAAAAATATAAAAAATTGATGGAAGACTTACGTGCTTAAGCCAACGGCATAATTACCAGAATTCTCTAGATTGATGGTGCATTCTGGATTATCTATAGCTTCACACTGCACAAATGCCAAACCTCCAGTCCAGTTTGAAAAGTCACCACTGGCATGAAGGTCATTTTCACCATTATTGACCAAAATCGTACAACTAACGTCATTACTGCTGCAACTGGCCATACCATTAATATCAATGATAATTTCTTCTCCCATTTGCGTAGAAAATGTAAATGATATTAAAGATTGGCCATTGACTTCCAACTCATCAATTGTTGGAAAATAATCAATCTTTTGGGCAAATTTATTGTCTGGAGGATTTATAGTATCACTCTCACCACCACCGCAAGCATATAAACCCAGTACTGCCCACACCAATACTATTAAGTGTTTTTGCATCGTTTATCCTATATCACATTATAAAAAGAACAAAACATCTTATTCAAAATTAACACGTTGCATTATTTATTTGGCTTTCAGGCTTAAATTGTGTTACAAGCCATTTATGAAGCGTTTTTTGGCTATAATTCTATTGGTCAGTTTACAGTTTGCTTGTAAAAACAAGCCTGTTAATGATGCTGATACTGTAGACAAAACCCAAGCTAGCATTTCACAAAAAAATGTTCATACTTTAGAAGGCGCTTACACCATGAATTTTGCCGATGGTGAGCAAACATGTACTCTTAATTATGAAGAGGTGGATGAAAATTTTGTTCATCAATTTGATAAGGAAAAACTGCAATCTGAGCAACTCTATTGCAAAAGCAATCAAAATTTAGAACTTTTTTGTGGTGAAGATCAAGATAATCTGATTTGGCATGGCAGTATTAATAAAAACGGCAAAGCCAAATTAGCCAGCGCACCGGAATTAAAAAAAGACTTTAAAAATGCTTTATTGCAAGAACTCCCGGAAGAAACATCATACAATTCAGTTGTCCTAGATTTTAATTTAATTCTCGACTTTCTTCAAGAACCAACTGCCAGGGGTCAACTACAATTGAACTATCAAATTCCCTATGAGCTGCAAACTTTAGCATGTAAAACCACACTACCTTTTACTCTAAATAAACAAGAATGATTATTTTCTACTCCATTTTTAAAAACTCAGATTACTTGCTCATTTATCCAAGATAGGTTAGTCCAAAGGCATGTTAAACGCGCCAAAGTTAAACTTAAGTTGCTTTTTTGCACTTACTATTAGCCTAATCACTTTATCTGCTTGTTCAGTTAAAACCCCAGATGATTACGATAGCCCCAAAGAACTGTTTAATAAAGCCCAAGCTCTTTTTGATAAAAAAAACTTCTCAGAAGCTGCTTTACATTTTGAAAATCTAGAAAACCGTTTTCCAGAAAGTAGCTATGCTTCACAAGCTGCTCTACTCAAGTGTGATGCATACTACAATAACCGTGACTACCTTGAAGCAGAATATGCTTACAGCCAGTTTAAAAAGTTTTACCCTAAACATGAAAAAATAGCTTATGTCACCTTACGCATTGGTCTTTCACAACTAAAACAAGCCAACAAAGTTGCTTCAAGAGATCAAAGTTATACTCAGTCATCTATTAGTTATTTTAATGAAGTCATTCGTTTGTATCCAGGTACAGAAGCTGCAAAAGAAGCATTAACCTACAGCAAACAGGCCAAGAAAAAAATCTATGAAAAAGAACTCTATGTTGGTAATTTTTATATTAAGCAAAAACAATACACATCTGCTATCAACCGCTTAGAACCTTTATTAGATAACTATTCCTACCCCGAGCTTCACCAAAAAGCTCAATACAAAACAGCTTTGGCTTATTATAGACTCAAAAACTACGATGAATGCCAAAGGGTTCTTAATCTAGAGATTGATACACAAACAAAAACCAAATATCTGCATAAAATGTCAGCGCTCAAGAAAAAACTTGCTCATCGTTCCCAAAAGTAAAGCTAGGTACGCGTTTTTTTCATTATCGCAAGCATGTGTTCTATGGCTGCATCAATTTTAGATGCATCTTGCCCACCTGCTTGAGCCATATCCGGTCTTCCGCCACCAGATCCACCTATAAGAACGGCCGCTTCTTTAACCAATTGACCGGCATGAATTTTGGGTGTTAAGTTTTTGGAGACCTTACATAACAAACTTACTTTTCCTTCAACAGTTGAAGCTAAGATAACCACCCCTGCTTGTATTTTTTCAAGATATCTATCAGATACATCTCGCAAGGTTTTGACATCCATACCATCAAAAATTTGATAGACCACATCCACATTATTTATTTGATTTTGAGTGGCATGTTCAAACTTGGCTACAACTTGTGCAGAAGCAGGTTTTTGTTTTTGCTTGCCTTGAATGATCAATTGCTCAATTTTTTCTTCTAATTTATCCGCTGAAACATTGAGTTTCTTTACTATCTTATGCAACTGCTCTTCTTGTTTATTCAAATAACGTAAAGCGCTGTCTGATGTTAAGGCTTCTATACGTCTGACTCCAGCAGATACACTGGACTCCTTAATTATTTTCAACAAGCCAATTTCATGACTGGCATCCAAGTGGGTCCCCCCGCACAGCTCAACGGAAAAGTTACCAATACTCACAACCCTGACTTCTTCACCATACTTTTCACCAAATAAAGCCATGGCTCCGCTGGCTATTGCCTGTTCCATACTCATATTCTTTTTTTCTACTTTTTTACCAGACCAAATTTGTTCATTAACCACTTGTTCAATTTTTTTAATCTCACCTGTTGTCAATGCTTTACTATGACTAAAATCAAAGCGTAGCTTGTCTGGCCCTACCAAAGATCCTTTTTGTCTGACATGCTCTCCTAAAGTTTGAATCAAAGCTGCATGCAATAAATGTGTAGCTGTATGATTCTGTGCAGTTTTTTGTCTTAGTTTAGCATCTACACTTAAATTAATATTATCTCCAAGCTCAAGTTTGCCTCGTTCAACATGAACGGAATGAACATGCAAATCATTAAGGTATTTTTGTGTATCAATAATGCTTGCTTGGCCAACGGTACTTTCTGCTAACCCTTGGTCACCCACCTGACCACCACTTTCTCCATAAAAAGGTGTTTGGTCACATACCATAAGTCCTGTTTCACCTTCCTTAAGCACATCAACACTTTTTCCTTGTTTAACCAGAGCAGTTATTTTAGCAATGCTTGTTAAGCTGTCATAACCCAAGAAATGATTGCTCAGTTTATCTTGTTTCCACTGGTCTAGGACCTCCGTTAAATCATCTGTGTTACTTTTTTTCCAGGACCCTTTGGCTTTTTCTTTATGTTCTGCAAACGCTTGATCAAAGCCAACCTCATCCAAGGTTAAATTATTTTCACGCAAGATATCTGCGGTCATATCAACAGGAAACCCATACGTATCATACAGATGGAACGCAACTTCACCTGATAGTTCACTGGATTTACTATTATTTAAACTAACAATCTCTTCCTCTAGAAGTTTCATTCCTCTATCAATCGTTTGAGAAAATCTTTTCTCTTCACTTTCTATGCAATCTTGAATTTGTAAATTGTACTTTTGTAATTCAGGGTAAGCTTGCTGCATGGATTCAATTACATCCAATGAAAAACGATGTAAAAATGGTTTTTCAAAACCTATTTTTTTACCATGGCGCATGGCTCTGCGCATAATTCTTCTTAACACATAGCCTCTGCCTTCATTACTGGGTAAAACGCCATCGGCAATTAAAAATGTCATGCACCTCAGATGATCCGCAATAACTCTATAGGACGCTTGTTGCTCAGAATTGATGTCATTATAGTTTTTGCCCGCAGAACTCTGACCTAAATGATTGAGCAATGGAATAAATAAATCTGACTCATAGTTGCTGCTCACCCCTTGAGCCAATGCACTGGCTCTCTCTAAACCCATGCCAGTATCAATGGACGGATTGGGTAGTTTAATTCTTGAGCCGTCTTTTTTTTGCTCAAACTCCATAAAAACCAAGTTCCAGAACTCTAAAAAGCGATCACTATCATCTCCTAGTTTTTCACCAGGAACTGATTCACCTTGGTCGTAAAACAACTCTGTACAAGGACCACATGGACCAACATCACCCATAGACCAAAAATTATCCTTTTCTCCAAAGCGAAAGATTCTACTTGCATCCAAGCCAATATCGTTTTTCCAGATATTATAGGCATCCTCATCATCTTGATAAACAGTGACATACAAATTTTCTAAAGGAAACTGCAGATATTGTGTTGTGAACTCCCAAGCAAAAGCAATGGCTTCTTTTTTAAAGTAATCGCCAAATGAAAAATTACCCAACATTTCAAAAAATGTGTGATGTCTGGCTGTGTAGCCCACGTTTTCTAAATCATTGTGTTTACCACCAGCACGAACACATTTTTGTACAGAAGCAGCTTTATTGTATGACCTTTGTTCTTCTCCAGTAAACACGCCTTTAAATTGATTCATCCCAGCATTGGTGAATAATAAAGTAGGGTCTTCTGCAGGCACCAAAGATGCACTTTGAACGCGCTTATGCTGTTTTGATTCAAAAAAGCTTAAAAAAGTTTCTCTAATTTCATGGGATTGAACAATTTTTTTTGACATTTCACATACCTACGAAATATTACGCCCTTGCGCAATCTTTAAAACCGGATCCTAACATTTTTATAAATGAGATAAAAAATAAAAGTATAGTATTGTTTGCAAGCTTTTTAAAAAAATTAAAAACGTTCAATATTCATTGCATCATCATCGTCGTCATCTTGGGTATAACTCATCTTATCTCTTTTATCATCATGTGCTCTGCTATCAAAGTCATCCCATTTAGATGCACCCGTGGAATCCACTCCTTTCATTTTCAGGGCAAAGTCGTCAGGGTTGGATGATTGTCTTAAAGCTTCGTCATATGTTATCAATCCTTGAGTTAACAATTGCATCAAGGATTGATCAAAGGTCTGCATACCAAAACTGGTCTTACCTTGAGCAATGGCATCGCTGATTTCTCTGGTTTTTTCTTCATTTTCAATCATTTCACGAATTCTACTATTATTGATTAGCACTTCACACGCCGGAGCTCTGCTTTTTCCATCTTTGGTAGGGACCAATCTTTGTGAAATGATAGCTTGCAATACAGCCCCTAACTGCAAACGAATTTGTCTCTGTTGATGTGGAGGAAAGGTGGTTAAAATTCTATTGATGGTTTCTCCGGCATCCAAAGTATGTAATGTAGATAAAACCAAGTGGCCGGTCTCGGCAGCGACCAAGGCTGTATGAATGGTTTCCTCATCACGCATCTCCCCAACCAAAATAATGTCTGGATCTTGTCTTAAAGCTGCTCTGAGTGCGGAAGAATAACCATCTGTATCAAGCCCAACCTCTCTTTGATTAATAATGCACTTTTCATCTTTTATTAAATACTCAATAGGATCTTCAATGGTTAAAATATGTCCACTACGGGTTTGATTAATTTTTTTTATCATTGCCGCCAAAGAGGTTGATTTCCCTGATCCCGTTGCACCGGTAAACAAAATCAAGCCTCTGTGCTTATCACATAAAGTTTTGATCACTTCTGGTAAACCTAAATCATCTAAATCAGGAACATCAAAAGGTATACTTCTAATGGCCATCCCCACTGAACCACGTTGTTGAAAAATATTAACCCGGAAACGTCCTATTTTGTCTTCACTGTGGGCAACATCCATCTCTGGCTTTTCTTTAAAACGCTTGATTTGCTCTTGAGTCATCATACCGTAAGCCATGCGTTGTGTATCTTCAGCTGTTACAATTTTTCCATGTTTAATAGGGTAAAGTTTTCCATTCACCCTAAACATGGGCACCATTCCCGGTTTGATATGTAAATCTGAGGCTTTACCTTTAACTGCAATATTGAGGAGTTCTCTAATCTGATACATAAGCCCATCATAACCTTCAAGACTTATGTAGACAATAAAAACCAAAAAGCTCCGCATAATTATGCGGAGCTTTTAATTTATCTATAGGTAAAATCAGTATAAAACTACTTTGCTTCAGTATCTTTGGTTGTTTCTCCTACTATTTCTTTATTGTCTTCTGAGCTTTTTTTGGTAGCAGCTTTTTTTTCTGCAGTTTTAATTCGTTTAGGCGCATCCAAACCAGCCGCCTCATACACTTGCTTTTCTAAGTTTTCCAATGCATCTGGATTCTCTCTTAAATACTGCTTAGCATTTTCCCGACCTTGACCCATTCTATCTCCGTTAAAAGAGAACCATGTTCCACTTTTTTCAACCAAGTCTTGAGCCAAAGCAAGATCTAAAATATCTCCTACATACGAGATACCTTCACCATACATGATATCAAACTCAACTTTTTTAAACGGTGATGCCATTTTATTTTTAACCACTTTCACTTGAGTTTTATTACCAATAACTTCATCACCATTTTTAATGGCACCAATGCGGCGAATATCCAAGCGCACAGAAGAATAAAACTTAAGCGCATTACCTCCGGTTGTTGTTTCTGGACTACCAAACATAACACCTATTTTCATCCGAATTTGGTTAATAAACACCACTGTTGTATTTGATTTGGCAATAGCTGCAGTCAGTTTTCTTAAAGCTTGTGACATAAGACGCGCTTGTAAACCCATATGCGAGTCACCCATATTGCCTTCTAATTCAGCTCTGGGTGTTAGGGCTGCAACTGAGTCCACAATTATTAAATCAACAGCACCAGAACGTACTAAGGTTTCAGTGATTTCTAAGGCTTGTTCACCCGCATCGGGTTGAGACAATAATAAGTCTGCTGTATTGACCCCTAATTTTTCTGCATAGGTCACATCCAGTGCATGTTCAGCATCAATAAATGCTGCTACACCCCCAGCTTTTTGACAATTGGCCAACATGTGCAAAGTTAAGGTTGTTTTACCACTGGATTCTGGACCATAAATTTCAACAATTCTACCTTTGGGAATACCACCAATGCCTAAAGCAATATCTAAGCTTGGAGAACCAGTAGAAATAGCCGGAGCCTTAACCACTGCATCTCGCTCACCAAGACGCATGATGGACCCTTTTCCAAATTGTTTTTCAATGGTGGCTAAAGCCAAGTCAATGGCTTTGGTTTTATTGGCTTCTAATGACATACTCTGACTCTCCTTCTCAACAGTTTTATCAACAATCCATAACTGATTTTAGGCTCTAGGCGAAGCTTTTTCACACAGTTTTTGGCTTAATGACCTAATATATTTTGATATCTGTAACTATAATCAAATTTTTAGATTTTACGCAACACATTGTACGTTTATTTTTTTAAGGCTTTAATTTTAGATAGTTAGCAAGCTCTTTTGCCAATTTTAAGGCTTCCATTACTGCTCCTTGTCTATTTTTTTGCCTATCACCTTTAAATTTAAATTCACGCACCCAATGTGTATCTTCAAAATCAATACCAAATTTTTTCTTCACATTTTCTGACACCATTAAAGCAATATAGACCAGGCCCACTGGTTTTTCTTCTGTTCCACCTCCTGGACCTGCAATACCAGTAACAGCCACAGCAATATCGGATTGGCTATTTTGAATTTGGCCTTTGGCCATGGCTATCGCGCATTGATTTGATACCGCTCCATACTCCTCTAAAACTGATTTAGAAACATTTAATTTTTTATTTTTGCAGTCATTGCTATAACAAATCAAAGACTCTTCTAAAACTGCCGATGCTCCAGCAGCATTAAGCAAGGTTGCAGTTAATAAGCCTCCAGTACATGACTCAGCAAATGAAAGTTTGAGGTTATTGTGTTTAAAGATATCCACTAACTCATCTTCTATACCTTTGCCATCTTCCGCAACAATATAAGAGCCAAATTCATTCAAAAACCGTTGTACAATATCTTGCTTAAAACTTTCTCTACCAAGGTATGCACTTAAAGTAACATCCAGTTTGGGGTAGGATGCTGTGTATGCAATATTAATAACTTTTGAGTGCAGATTATCCTGTTCAAATAAAGCATCAACTTTATAGGTAAATGCAGATTCAGATACCCCACTAAGCGTAAAAATTTTTTCCTGTCTTGGTTTACCTTGACCCAGCCCTGCTTGTTCTAACTGTGGGACAATATGTTGCAAGAATATAGCTTGCATCTCTTTGGGTACTCCCGGCAAACAAAAGCCATGACCCTGCATATCATGATGTCTGTATTCAAATTGAATACCTGGGGCCGTTCCAAGTGCATTGCTTAATACTTTGGCTCCTTGGGGCAGCATGGCTTGTTGCTTATTGGCAGGGGCATATGGCCTACCAAGCTGTATAAATCTTTGTTTAATAGCATCCTCTACTGCTTTATTGTACAGCAAATCAAGCTCAAGACTTTTAGCAACAGCCGCAAAGGTCAAGTCGTCTGAAGTGGGACCTAATCCGCCTGAAGTTAAAACATAGTTTGCCCTTTGGAACGCCAAGTGTAATGCTGAAACAATTGCATCCATATTATCAGACACGGTTTGCTTATGAACAACTTCATAGCCTAGTGCATTGAGCTGTCTGCCTAACCAGGCACTGTTGCTGTCTATATTCCTACCTTCTAAAAGTTCATTGCCAATAACAATAATTTCTACCGTTTTTATAGAAGCGGGAATCTCTCCCCTCTTCTTTGACCAAGACACGGTCTTCATCAATTCACTCCTTTGCCAATAGAAGAGGTATAAAGTTTTTTCTCCACTTTTCTCATCATCAAATTCATAAAGCTATACTCGTGAAGAGCAAGGCTCTTGTCTTGCAATAATCTAGTATAATTTATGCAAAGCGCATCTCGGCCTCCACCCAGGGGAAATTCAGAATAAATCTTTTTTTCCTTTCTATTCATTGCTTTACATCCATTTGAGAAATGAAATCAAAATGTAAGCGCTGGTATTGGCATAGATTCCTGCAACAACATCATCTAACATAATACCAGCAGCATTTTTCATATTTCTATCAAAATAATCACAGGGAAATAATTTAACAATATCAAACACTCTAAACAACACGAATACAAGTATGTATACCCACCATTTTTCTGGCATCGCAATTAATGCAATCCACATCCCGGCAGCTTCATCAATAACAATACATTGATTGTCTTTATTTTTTTCTTGTGATTGTTTTTCATAAATCAAGCAGGCTAAATAACCAATAGCCAACATGAATAAAGCAGAAAAAACCTGTAAAACAAGGCTAACCGTATGTAGACCAGACAGATACCATAAACCTAAGGCAAATAAAGAACCTATTGTACCTGGAGCTTTTGCTGACAAACCTGAACCCAATAAAGTCAAAAACATTGCCAAAACGCGCTGTTTAACTGGCAGTCCTTTTTGGTAAAAATGGAAGTTAAAACTTTGTTTCAACATAAAGCCATCCCTACTGCATTTTTTAGAGACTGTCGATATCAAAACACTTCTCACCCCTTATGAGACAACTTTGCCCCAAAGTTGTGTTTTTTCGCATGATAAATTAAATACAAGTATCTGATTTTATTTAATTTGTTTTGGCATAATCTTTGTATTACTTATCTACAGACAAAAATATTTTGAGGTCTGATATGGAAAAAAAGCGTAGGAAAATTACAGAGACACATACTTCTTTTAAAGCTAGTAACTTGAATTTTAACCCTTGTGAAAATAAACGCAACGTGTTAAAAGCAAAGTTGGTTATGCGTAATTTAGCTTACAGTTTATCGTTATCAACAGCTCTTTTGATGAGCTCATGTAACCTTACGCAAAGGGGAGACATTAATCCTCCGCAACAACGCTATGCTGCGGCCAATGCCATTGAAAATAATACGTCTTCTTCTCTATCTGGTGGCAGCGCTTACGGTGTAGAGTGGAGAGGTAACAAACATTTTGTTTATGTTTTAAGTCCAGAAAATCAATGCAATATTCCAGTGCAAGAACAACAAAACAACCCTTGGGAAGTGACTGAGTCTACAGGGAGTGGATCTCGTCCATGGGAAGTCAACACCGGGACAAGTGTTGGCAGAATTTCTTTAATTGCTGTGGATGACAGCTTTCAAAGTAACAGTTATGGTCACGTTTTAAACAATGGTAATACCATTATCAATGGTCAAAGAATTTCAGGCAATGCTGGTCAAACCCTGAGCGGCTTAAATTTTAGCTCTGATGAAAAAGTAGCATCAAACATTGCGGTCAGCCCTTTTAAATTATGGGTTACTCAACAAAGAGGCTTGTATGGCATTCCCTTTGATAGCAACAGTGGTGCCTTAGATTTTTCTTACAACAAACGTGAAGTTCGTTTTGTTGGAGCAGAACAACCCATGAACTTGGTGACCACCAACGTATTGCATGTACAAAAAGGTAACCGTTTAGAACGAAGAGAATATGTTTTTGCTTCATTCACGGGCATTCCAAAAATTGGCTATAGAATTAATAAAGAAGATGCTGCAACTGGAAGACCTTTAGCGCCTATTACCAGAACCTTAGATTTTTCTAACCATATGGCGGGTACTAAAATTACTTCATTAAACATGTACGGTGATTTGTTGGCCGTTGGTTTTCAGCAAGGTCAAGGCAGAGGTGCCACTGCACTCTGTAAAATTTTATACTTGACCAACGAAATGCCTGAACCTGCCGTTGAAGATCGTATTGATGACTTAAACATTGTTACCCCTGATGGTTGTTGGTTAAGAAACACCGTTGCTCAAGAACAAGCGCCAATTGATAACTGGTTTTCACAATTGGGCTGGTTTTCTGTTACACCCACTTATGGTGTTATGATTATGCCAGAAGTTCCTGCTTTGTTGGGTAAAGATTCTACTCTTGAAAATATTGTTGACGCATCTATTACTGGCACCGGAAGAAATGGTTTTGTACACGTTACATTACAAAGTGAAAAACGCAATGCTGTTGATATGACCAATGCTGACTGGAGTTTCAAAAAAGTGGCCACAGCACAAGATAGAGCCATTATCGCTTTACAAAATGATGGAACCATTACTGCCTACAGTTTGGATAACATTTTTGCAACCAACAATGGTAAAAAAGAATTGCAATTCAGTGCAAATTCACGCGCTTCAGATATGGCCATGGCCCCTGGAACTTTACAAAAAGATGGTACCTATATCAGAAATGGTGAATTTATGGCAGTTAACCAAGCCCAAAGAGGTAGTGTGCTGATTTTACCGGTGTACGATGGCTTACCCAACCAGCCTTCAATTGAAGCAGAAGTTTTTACCCGTTGTGCGGGTCATAGATTAGCCATTAAGCCTATGATTGACAGTGATTTTCGTAACTACAATAACAACAGTGGCAATGAATAAATAAATAAATGGGTAGCCTTAAAACCCTACCCTATAAAGCAACGTAATCTCATAAACTTGCTTTTTTTGTCAGCTTAACACATAAGAAAAATCAAGATGCAAAAAAAGATTATGGCTTTAGATTATGGTACCAAACGTATTGGCATTGCCATCAGTGATGCATTGGGCATGTGTGCGCATCCTAGAGATTTTATTGATAACAACTCAAAAGCATTTGAAAATATTTTAAAGCTAGCAGAACAAGAAAATATCCAACTGTTATTGTTTGGCATTCCAAAACGCTTGAGTGGTGAAGCAAGTCACATGCAAGAAGAAATTGAACGTTTTATGCATAATTTACAAAAAAAAACGGGCCTTAACATGCAAACCTGGGATGAACGCTTGACCAGTGCCCAAGCCGAAAAATTTATGATTAGCGCTGACGTTAAAAGAAAAAAACGCAAAACCAGCATTGACAGTATGGCCGCCACCATCTTGCTGCAAAGCTATCTAGATTCACAACAATAAAGTCTCAAAAGGTACGGCCTTACTTTTGAGATTTATTTTTTCCTTCAAGGGGGCTCACGCCCCCTTCTAAAACAAAAATCGTCGTTTTTGTTT
>DAOLES010000002.1:11607-171659 GCA_035326705.1 Oligoflexia bacterium | reverse complement strand
AAAGTTCTATAAGTTATCATCAACCCAAAACTGGCTAATTTTTCCTTTTTAATCTAATAGTATTCTACTGATGATGAAATTTTTTCAGTTGGCTGTTGGGGCTGTTGTTTTTGTTTGCGGTTTATGGTTTTTACAACTCATTTATTTATCTCCAGCACATCAAAAAAAACAAACGGTTACTGTTCCAAAAAATGCCTCTGCAAAAAGCATTAGTTATTTATTGGCTGAAAAGAATATTACATCCCATCCAAAATTATTTTATGCTTACTTACGCCTAAACAATATTGCTAAAAAACTTAAACCGGGAGAATATGAGTTTAAAGAACGTGAAAGCTTTCAAAAACTCAAAGATGCTTTACTTAAAGGTTCAGTCAAACTTTACAGTGTCACCATTACTGAAGGTTTAAACTCGTACGAAATCGCTGATATTTTAGAAAGAAATCAAATTGTCAGTAAAAAAGACTTTTTAGATGCCGTTTTTGATCCAGATTTATGCAAAATTTTTTCTATTCCAGGTCAAAGCTTTGAAGGGTTTTTATTCCCTGACACCTATCTGTTTGAAAAAAACACTCCCGTCAACAAAGTCCTGCACACCATGCACGACCAATTCAAACTCAACTTGCCTATACCTGACCAAGTCAAAGCCAAGCGCCTAGGATTATCCCTTTTAGAATGGATTACCTTAGCCTCAATCATTGAAAAAGAATCCAGCAATATACCTGAACAACCTATTATTTCTTCTGTTTTTCACAATCGACTTAAACTAAATATGCCCTTACAGACTGACCCAACCGTTATTTATGGAATTAAAGGTTTTGATGGCAACTTAACTCGCAAGCATTTAAAAACACTAACACCTTACAATACTTATATGATCAAAGGTTTACCTCCTGGTCCTATTGCTAATCCTGGCCTTACTGCAATCAAGGCAGCGGTGAACCCCGCAAAAACTGATTACTTGTATTTTGTGGCCATGGGCAATCAAAACCAGCATTATTTTTCAAAAACCTACCAGCAACATTTACATGCCGTAAAATACTATCAACTGAAAAAAGGTGCCCCTCCTCCACAAAATAATCTTTAAATTTCAATAACTTATCTTGAAATTGAAGGTTGACTTTAAAAAAAATAACATGTTATAATGCACTTTGTTTGTTGCGATAAACGCTGCATACTTATTTCACTAATCAAAATCTAAATGTAGGGGAAAAGAAAAAATGAATACTCATCTTTTAAAATTAAAACTTATACTACTTAGCTCTATATTGAGCATCACCTTAATAAGCAATATCGGTTATGCTCAGCAAGAAATCAGCTTGGATATGCGCGATGAATGCGTAAAACTGATCAGACCTTTTTATGGTGAAGCTTATAAATTATTTGTTTCTGGAACGTATAGAGACAATGACTTAGAAAGCTTACGTGGCTATTATAATCATTATCTTGAAACCTACAAAAAAACCGACTTTTCTAGTCTATACTCTGATGTGCTTCAAAAACTGCATGAATATACGGCAAAAACTCACAGACTGCATTATGACATATCAAACTTTCAAAACACTGATTCAAGATATTACCCCCTTCTTGACCGAACAGACTACAGAAAACCAGATATTACTGGTTTTAAAAGAGAAGAAGTAACCGATGATGCAGAAAGTGCCCATGGCGAACATGCACTTAATCTCCTTTGTGCTAACCGTCTAAATGTAGAAAAGATCCGTGTTTATTCAATCAAACGTGAAAATCTAGAAAAATATACTAGTGTAAAAATCAAGGGTGGAAATAGAGAAAGCAACTTTCTACACAAACATTCATTTGATTACATGTCTTCTGTTTACAGACTTTACCACCAAGCAAAAACAGATTTAACTGCTCAAAAAAATGAGCTTCAAAGTCATGTAGACTACATTAATAAACCTGAATATCAATCCTATTTAGAAAAAAATGATATTGATTTATCTGGTTTACTAAACTTCATGAACGCTAGAATTTCTGAACTGACTTCTGCTATCAATGAATTAACTGAGCTTGGTTACTAAAAAACACTTTATCAAAAATAGCGCTTAAGCTAATTATTGATTGATAAGTCAAATCATAAAAACCTCTTTTCAAGTATTACGAAGAGAGGTTTTTTTTTACTTATGCATACAAATCGTATTCACTGACTGCTTCTACTTCTACTTCTACAAAACTGCCAATGGGGTGACGTTTGCTGACAAAAACTTCACCATCAATATCCAAAGCCTGACTCTCTGCCCTACCCGCAGACAAATGCATGCTTTCTTGCGGTAAGTGCTTATCAATTAAGACTTTGATTTTTTTACCCAACATGGCTTCATTTTTTTTAGCCGAAATCCCTTGTTGTAAAGTCATGAGTTGATGCTTACGCTCTTGTTTAATGGCTTCATCAATTTGATTCTTCATTAAGTAGGCGCCAGTGTTTTCTTCTAAAGAATAGGTAAAAACTCCCAAACGATCAAATTCAAACTCTTCTACAAAGTTATACAGTTTTTGAAACTGAGCTTGAGTCTCACCTGGAAAACCAACAATCAGGGTTGTTCTTAGTGTTAAGTTGGGAATACGGTCTTGAAGCTTTTTCAGCAAATCACGTGTGGCTTGCTCATCTACTTTACGGCGCATGGTTGCCAACAATTCTGAATCTATATGCTGTAAAGGCATATCCAAATAGTTACAAATGCGTTTGGACTGAGCAATTAAATCAATCAAATCATCAGATATATGCTGAGGGTAGGCATACATTAAACGTATCCATTCTAAACCATCAATCTGGTCTAATTCTTTTAGCAAGCCATACAAACTGGTGCCATCGTTTCTATCAATCCCGTAAGCTGTTAAATCTTGTGCTAACAAGTGAATCTCTTTGGTTCCTCGCTCTGCTAAACCTTGGACTTCTTTAACCACAGAATCAATAGAACGGCTCTGTCCAGGTCCACGCAGTCTTGGAATGATACAAAAGCTACAGGTACGCGAACAGCCTTCAGCAATTTTGACGTAAGCAGTATGCTTGGGCAAAACCGCAACTCTGGGTGTTGCATAATCATAGGTGAATTTAGGTTTTGTGACCAGTGACCTAGCCATGGGTAACTCATCATCATTGGGCACAACAGCTTGAGCAGAACCAACAAAGTTTGCAATGCTTTCAAACTCACCCGTGCCTAAAAAGTGATCTACCTCAGGCATTTCTTGTTCAAGATCTTTGGCATAACGCTGAGATAAACAACCAGCCACAATCAGCTTTTTGAGTTTACCTTTGCTTTTTAACTGAGCCACATCCAAAATGGTTTCAATGGATTCTTGTTTTGAATCTTCAATAAATGAACAGGTGTTGACCACCATCACATCTGCATCATCTTGATTATCTGTAATTTCCCAGCCTTTATTTTTAAGATGCCCCAACATGACTTCTGAATCTACAAGATTCTTTGGGCAGCCTAAACTTATCATGCCTACTTTTTTAGTCTCTTTGCTCACAGCTCGCTTCTACTTGATTTACAAGACATTTGCAATGCTTGTTTAATGGAATAGTTATATATCCAATACCACTGTTAAAAAAATATTTTTTTGAATGACATTATTTATAAAGATAAATTATCTGTACTGACAATTTTTGCATTTTTTGGTTTTTTAAATTCAAAAACACTTGCACCAAGTTTAATATTGTTTTTTATATTGTTAAAGCGCATGGTGTTTTCGCCACCAAAAACATCTATCACTTTGCTTTCTTTAATAGTGTAAACCGAACCTCTTTCTAAAACCATTTGAATTTGCTCAATATTAGGAACAGATTCTTTGGGTGTTAGTTTTAAAGTTACAGTTTTTTTATCTTCTTTAATCATTTCTATATTAAACATACTGCTGGCATTTTTCTGCCCAAAAAGCAGTGCTAAACCTAGTGGTGCTTGATCTGGACTGGATTGTTTGCTTTGCATCACTTGCTTAAACTTTGGGTCATATAAGCTTAAGTGTTCACCATCCGCTAAAAAAAATTTTCCTTTTGGATCTGCATACTCCCATTTCATTTTACCGGGGCGAGAGATATAAACTTTTCCTTTAGCGGACTGCTCTTTTAAGCCCGCAATATATTCTTGTTCAAAATCTGCTTGCATGGTTTTGACTTGCTCATATGCTTGCTCTAATTTTTGGGCATACAGTTTACTTTTTTGGTTTATCTGTGAAGTTTGTTTTGTTTTTATAGCAACAGGCTCTGCTTTAACTTTTTTTCCTTGATCGTGAGTAGCTTTAAGTCCTGAACTTTTAATTAAAAGTTCAGTTTTCTTTTTTTGTGCCTCATCACTACATTCCACTTGCTTTGACTCAATAGAACATTTGGGTAGCTCTTGCGCTCCAGACAACATTACAAAAACAATACTGCTTAATAACACACAAAAAATACATCTTAAAACCATTGTTTCATTCCTTTTCTTCATTATGTACTTTCCAAACCATACTATCTAACTTTTCTTTTTGCTTATCTCAAACCATTCCTTCAAAACGGTTCATATTGAGTTCTTTTGGTTTTCCTGTATCTCCAGGGACCAAGTAACCTTCTTCTTCCATACGTTCAATTAAACGTGCCGCTCTGTTATAGCCTATTCTTAAGCGCCTTTGTATCATAGAGATCGAACCTGAACCGTGCCTTAACACCAATTCCAAGGCTTTGGGATATAGTTCATCATCTGGATCACTACCTTCATTCTCAGACTGTAGTATGCTTTCCTCAGCTGCTTGCAAAATTTCTTCTTTGTATTGTGGTTTTGCCTGCGCTTTCCAAAAATTAGTGACGCGTTCCACCTCTTTATCAGAAACAAATGCCCCATGAATACGCTGCAGTTTTGATGTTCCAGGTGGCAAATACAACATATCTCCTGAACCCAATAACATTTCCGCACCATTGCTATCAATAATGGTTCTTGAATCAATTTTTGAAGAAACCTGAAAGGATATACGTGAAGGCATATTGGCCTTAATTACACCGGTAATAACATCAACCGATGGTCGTTGCGTTGCTAACAATAGATGAATACCCGCTGCACGTGCCATTTGCGCTAAGCGGATAATAGACTCCTCAACTTCACGACTGGATACCATCATTAAGTCTGCCAGTTCATCAATCACAATTACAATAAACGGCAAAGTTCCTTTATGCTCTTGTTCCTTTTTTTCATAGACCGTATGATTGCTCTCATCAGCATCTCTATACGCTTGTTTTTCTTCTTCAATTCTTTTTTGCTCTTCAATAATATCCCAAACTTTTGCATTATATCCTTCAAGGTTTCTAACCCCGATATCTGCCATCAAACGATAGCGCCTTTCCATTTCAGCCACTGCCCAGCGTAAGGCGGCAGAAGCTTTTCTTGGATCTGTCACTACCGGTAGCAATAAATGAGGAATTT
This sequence comes from Oligoflexia bacterium, assembly GCA_035326705.1. Lineage (NCBI taxonomy): Bacteria > Pseudomonadati > Bdellovibrionota > Oligoflexia > Oligoflexia bacterium. The sequence continues at coordinate 166,245 of DAOLES010000002.1, read as the reverse complement.
TATCATACAAAGACAACTCTAACATTTTAGGGTCCACCAAAATCATTCTGACTTGATCTGGGGTTGCTTTATACAGTATGGAAGTAATCATGGAGTTAACTGCAACAGATTTACCTGAACCCGTAGCCCCTGCCACCAACAAATGTGGCATTTTTCTCAAGTCTGCTGTAAACGCATTACCAGAAATATCTTTTCCTAAGGTCATGGTCAGCAGGCTTTGATTTTTCTGGAAAACATCTTCTTTGACAATGTCTTTTAAATAAACGGTTTGTCTTTTACTGTTGGCAACTTCAATACCCACCGCTGCTTTTCCAGGAAGCATATTAATTCTTACCGAAAGGGCTTTTAAAGCTAAGGTTAAATCGTCATTTAAGCGGATAATCTGATTCACCTTAACACCTGGAGCTGGTTCAAACTCATACATGGTAACCACTGGTCCCGGTTGAACTTCTATCACTTTACCTTTAACCCCAAAATCATTCAGCTTTGCTTCTAAGATTCTAGCATTTCTTAACAGCTCTTCTTTATCAATAACAAGTTCTTGATCATCCTCTTTGGGTGCCTCTAATAAGTTAAGATCAGGCAAGGTATACTTAATAGGATCTTCAGTTGCTTTAAAAACTACCGCTGACTTATCATCATAAAAGTCATCTTCTATGGGTACTTGATCATTTTCTTGTGTGTCTTCTTTATTTGATTTTTTAATTACAATAGGAATGTCTTCATCTAATTCCATTACTGCTAGGTCGGAAGCTTGTTTGGCTACATCCTGTAAAGTAATTTTTTTGCCCATCAATTTATTTTGATCAAAACGATCTTTATACTCTGGTTTTTGTTTTAATTTACTTTGACCACGTTTAAATAGTTGTCCTAATGTTAAAATCAATTTTTGACTCATAGACAAAACCGTTTGAACTGAAAAAACAATGCCATTTTTACACTGTAAAAAAAACTGCTTTACACTTAAACCGGTTATAAAAAAGATTGATGCAAAAAATGTAACCCCTACCAACAAGGCTGTTCCTGCAATACCTAAAAAAGATTGCCCATATTGGGCAGCCCAAAAACCTAAAGCCCCTCCCCAAGAGGATGGATAAGTTGTATCTTTATCAAAAAGACTTAAACATATGGCTGTGCTTAGCAAAAGTCCACAAGCTGAAAATACTTTTCTTTTTTGTAAAATTTTATTTTCTGTAAAGACCAATAAAATTGAAGCTAAAAAAAACAAGGCAATTAAAAGATATGAAGCATAACCCAAGGCTTGAATATACATATCCGCCAAATAGCTACCCACAAGACCACCAAAATTGTAGATACTGTGCTGACCTTCCACAATGGTTGTTAAAGAAGGGTCAACAGGATTATAACTAACGACAGCAATCAATGAAAATACTGCAAAGGTAAACAAAGAAAAGGCCCAAAACTCTCTTACTGCCCAATGGCTAGCATGATCATCTTTGGTCACAGATTTTACAGTTTTAATTTTTGCATTTTTGGTTTTTTTCTTAGGCATTGCTGGCCAAGTATAACGCTTGATTCGCAATGCAGCAAGCCATGTTTTGATAAATAAAAAAAGTCTTGATGAATTTCATCATTAATCTTTATTAAAAAATTTGATTTCTGTACATTTTTCAAATTATTTTTTAACTTATTTTATTATGGATCATAATAAAATTAAAAAAAAGCTCAAAATTTTAGCTGATGCTGCCAAATATGATGCTTCTTGTGCTAGTAGCGGCTCAAACAGACCAAAAAAACAAGATAGCGCTTCTATTGGTAATACGCAAGGCATGGGAATCTGTCATAGTTATACACCGGATGGGCGCTGTATTTCACTATTAAAAATTTTAATGACCAACTATTGCATTTACGACTGTAAATTTTGCATTAATCGAGTGTCTAGCAATGTTCAACGCGCACGTTTTTCCCCACAAGAAGTTGTAGAACTCACTCTATCTTTTTACAAACGCAACTATATTGAAGGACTTTTTTTAAGTTCAGGAATTATTAGAAGTTCAAATTATACCATGGAATGTTTGTTAGAAATTGTTAAATCTTTGCGGACCAAACACCATTTCAATGGTTATATCCACCTTAAAGTAATCCCAGAAGCTTCTCAAGCACTGATCCAACAAGCTGGTTTGTATGCTGACCGACTCAGTGCCAATATTGAGCTTCCAAGTAAACAGGACATCAAACTACTTGCTCCTGAGAAGAACATAACAACACTTAAACAGCAAATATCTGGCATACGTGATCATATTACTGAATCAAAACATGATTATAAAACCAAAAAAAAATACAAGCTTCCCATGTTTGCTCCCGGCGGTCAAAGCACTCAAATGATTGTTGGCGCCACACAAAGCAATGATCGTTCCATACTAAAAACATCTTCTTCCATGTATAAAAATTATAAAATGCGCCGGGTATATTACTCTGCATTTAGCCCCATTCCTGATGCCCACAGTTTGTTAAAATTGAAAAAACCACCGTTGATTCGCGAACACCGACTGTATCAAGCAGACTGGTTATTAAGATTTTATGGTTTTGATGTTGATGAAATTGTTCCCGAAAATATTCCTGACCTTGATCTTGATCTAGATCCAAAAACAGCCTGGGCATTAAACCACAGAGATATTTTTCCCATTGATATCAATAAAGCAGATAAAGAACTTTTGCTTAGAATTCCGGGTATTGGTTTAAGAAGCGTTCAAAAAATAATGCTTATCCGTAAACATCACCAACTTAGACATGATGATTTGAAAAAGCTGGGACTTGCTTATAATCGAGCAAAGCACTTTGTTAAAACCTATGACCATTCAAAATTTATCCTGCTTGATCATGAACACCTTAAACACCATCTAAGCACAGACTCTAAACAGTTGGAGCTTTGGTAAAATGTACCACGTCAACAATATCAATGATTATGACCAATGGAAAAGGCTTGCTCGTAGTTTTATTTTTAACAAGATTCAACCAAGAGATATCCTCTGGAATCATACTGGTCAACAAGCTCTGTGGTCCAACTCTAATTTATTGGAACCGGCAGAAAAAATTACGGTACCCAAACATTTTATTGATTTAGCAAAAACCCTTGCTTGCCATAAAGATCCTGAAAAATGGGGCTTGCTGTATAGAATACTTTATCGCATACAGTTTGAAAAAAAACATCTGTTAAAAATGCATCATGATCCAGATGTAAAAAAACTTTTTCTTATGCTTAAGGCCATTGCTAGAGATTGTCATAAAATGAAAGCCTTTGTCCGCTTTAAAGAAATCAAAGAAAAGTCTAATTTTTACATCAGTTGGTATGAACCTGATCATTATATTTTAGAACGTACTGCATCTTTTTTTAAAAACCGCTTTTCTAATATGCATTGGTTGATTTTAACTCCTTATAAAAGTGTTGCCTGGAATAGAACCCATCTATCCTGGGGAGGGCCTGGTAATGCAGAACTCTATACTCAGCTAACTGATCAAACTGAAGAGCTATGGGATATATTTTATTGCTCAATTTTTAACCCTAACAGGTTAAAAATCAAAATGATGAAATCAGAAATGCCTATACGTTTTTGGAAAAACTTACCGGAGAGTAAAAATATTCTGTCGCTTATTCGCAATGCTCAACATGAAAGTTTTAAAATGCTTGAAAGATCAAAAAAAACCGCAGCTAACCCTTAGCTCTTTGTTTTAAAATTACACCTGTAAAATAATAGGAATAACTTGTGGTTTTCTACCAAGATTTAAATCTACAAACTTTTTTGCGGCTCTTTCAATACTTTGCATAGCATTAAAACGCTTTTGCTTTTTTAAATCATCAAAATAACGATTCTCTATGTACGCTGCCATTTTATGTTTCATCTCTTTTTCTTGTTCTTTAAAAAAGACGCCAGGTGCCTGAATATCTAAATCGCTTTTCCACATCCAGTTTTTTTGATCCACCACCAAAGACAAGACAATCATCCCGCAATAGGCCATTTTACGGCGTGTTTTACAAAAACTTTCACCCATTTGACTGAGTTGTTTATTCATAACCAAGATAGGTTCTAATGATTCAATGCGCTCAACATGACTATTATTTTCTGTGATATGCGCACACTCACCATTTTCTACTACCAAAGCACTTTTAACGCCTTGTTCACGAGCCAAGTCTGCATGCTTGAGTAAATGTCTATACTCGCCATGGATTGGAATAAAATGTTTGGGCTTAATAAGATCTAAAGCCAACCTTAAATCTTCTTTGTACGCATGCCCAGATACATGAATGTCTGAACCTTGGTTGGTATGAACATTGGCCCCGGTTCTATGCAACTCATTGATAATTTCGTAAATTGCTTTTTCATTGCCTGGTATAAAACGAGAAGACATCACCACGTCATCTTTTTCTTGTAAAAGGTAGCTTCTATGTTCATCATAAGCCATTTTTGCCAGTGCTGCTCTGGGCTCACCTTGTGTGCCCGTAGATAATAATGTTAATTTTTTCCGTGGCAAAAGCACAGCTTCATCTTCATCTACTAAGGTATTATCTTCAAACTGTAAATAACCTAAGTCTTTAGCCAAATGTACATTATGCACCATCGATCGACCAATCACTGCTACTTTACGACCATGAGCTTCACTTAAATCAATCACTTGTTGTATTCTAGGAATGTGTGAGGCAAACGATGCCACAACAAACCAACCCTGACACTCTTTCATTAGACTGCTTAAGCCATCTTTAACACTACTTTCAGATTTACTTTTTCCTGGTACTTCCACATTGGTGCTATCTGAAAGCATTAATAAAACACCTTCTTGACCCAGCTGGCCAAATCTTTCTATATTGGTTTTTGACCGTGGATCTGATTCATCAATCTTAAAGTCTCCGGTATGAACCAACTTACCCATGGGCGTATCAATGGCCAAAGCAAATGCATCTACAATAGAATGGCTTACTTCAATAAACTCAATATTAAATGGACCCAAATCATAAAAATCCCCATTTTTTACTTGGTGAAGCTTGTGTTGCTTTAAATCCAAGCCGTGCTCTAAATATTTTTTCTTTAACAATTCCAAGGTAAACCTAGAACCAATAACAGGTAAATTTATATTTTTTTGTACAAAAGGAACAGCACCAATATGATCTTCATGACCATGTGTTGCAACAATACCATGCACTTTTATGTCACTTTTAAATAAAGGTAAAAATGGTGGTAAAATTAAATCAATGCCAGGGTAATATTCATCAGGGAACATAACACCGGCATCAATGATAATAGCATCTTGTTCATGTTGTATGACCAACATATTCATGCCTATTTCACCTAGTCCTCCTAAAGCATAAATTTGAATTGCAGAGGATGAATTATTTTTTATCGTTTTCATTGGGCCTTGATACATCTTGCCCAATGATTTTCATTCAGTACAACTTTTTTCATATCATAACTTAAACAACTTGCTTCACTTTGACGACAACGCTCATAAAAACGACAATGCTCTGGATAATCTTTTAATGACGGCACAGTTCCTGAAATAAAAGGCAGTTTTTTTCCTTTGTGTTCATTTTCTAAGTTTAAAACTGATGCGATCAGTGCCTTAGTATAGGGATGTTTAGGGTTTTTCATTAGAGTTTGTATATCCGCATACTCAACCATTTGTCCGGCATACATAACTGCAACGTCATCTGCCATTTCACAAACAACACCAAAATCGTGCGTAATAAATAATATGGCCATGCCATGCTGTTTTTGCATGGCTTTTAATAAATCTAAAATTTGTGCTTGAATGGTTACATCCAATGCCGTTGTGGGTTCATCAGCAATCAATACATCTGGCTCACATATCAAGGCATGCGCAATCAACACCCTTTGCAACATCCCACCACTTAACTCATGTGGGTAGGCATCATAACGGCGTTCAGGAGCAGATAAGCCTACCTTTTTAAAAAAGTTTATAACCCGTTCTTTAGCTTGGGTTTTGTTTTGTGGAAAGTGTAAAAGGTAAGCTTCTTCAACTTGTTTACCTACTTTCACCACTGGATTGAGCGCCTCAAAAGGATCTTGCGGAATAAAGCCAACATGCTTTCCTCTAATTTTTGATTTTTGCTGATCACTTAAGGTTAATATATCTTTATTTTTAAAAAAAACTTCCCCTGAACCATACTTAAATTGTGCCAATTTTTGTTGGGCAAAAATACCTTGCGCTGTCACTGATTTACCCGAGCCTGACTCTCCAACCAAACATAAAGTTTTATTGGGTTGAAGCTGAAAATCAATATTTTCACACGCCAGATGAAATACTCGGTTGACATTAAAGCCTACGCTTAAATTTTTAACCTCCAGAATGTGATTCTTTTCCATTTTCTCTCCAGTTCACGTTACCCTAGCACTTATCTTTTCCAGCTATTACCTTAATTGTCACTCAATTGACATAGATTTTTTTTCTAACAGTTTCAAAAACTTTTTTTCAAAATTTTGCCATTTTTTCTCGTTTAGCTCCTGTTCAAAAATTTGATTAAGCTGTAATTGAACTGCTTTATTTTGATAATTCAACTCAATTAATTTTGGCAACATTTTTTTTGACGGCAATTGTATATATTTCTTAACATGAATTTTTAAATCATCTTTATTCATCTCAGATTGATACAGAAGACAAGTCTTCTTTGTTATTTTATGAGTAGCTGAATCAGCTTGAAAAGAAATATGTTTTTTACTGCTCTTAAGGTTTAGGACCTGCTCTTCTTTCCAATTGATGTAAAAAAATTGTATAATATTTTGCATTTTTAGCGGCACCCCAAACATTTGCTGCATACCCTCTTCTACTGAACCCTGCCATATGTTTTGTTGTTTTGCTTGCCAAAGGTACATATGTTCTTGATCAATTACGGCTAAGGCAATATTAAAGCCGAGCTTATCAACACTCAACATCATTTTTCCTTGTGAATTGAGTTGAAAATCTGCTAACAATTGGATTTTTTTATGATCTTCAGTCAATGCAGTAACTTTTAGCCCACCATGCAAGTCAGCCTTTTCTTTTTGGGAGTACCTTGCATGCTCAATACACTGTTGTTGACTATAGTTTTTATAAGGATTAATTTTTTTAGCGCATGCGCTAAAAAAAAAACTTAAAAAACATAGCCAAAAAAAATTATAGCTCAGCCAATTTCTCTTTAATTCTTTTTTGATCTTCTTCATTGGAATTCATTTTAAGGACCTTTTTATACCATACTTTAGCTTTTGATTTTTGTTTCATCTGCGCATAGGTATCAGCAATGTGCTCTTGAATAATTGATTCATCAGAACGATTGCTATGGGCCTTTTTCAAAAGCTCTAAGGCTTGTGCGTATTGTCCCTTTTTGTAATGAGCCCAACCAAGACTATCCATAATATAAGGATTGTCTGGCGCAATAGCATGTGCTCTTTGAACATAAACAAAGGCATCATCTATGTTTTTATCTCTCTCTAGCATAGAATAGCCTAAATAGTTTAAGGCCCTAGCATGATCAGGATTTTTTTCTATCACTGAGTATAAAATCTTTTCCATTTCATTAAACTTCTTTTGCTCTTCTAAGATTTGTGCATAACTAAATAAATATTGTATGTTTTTACCTTCTTTGGATAAATACTTTTTTAAGATCTTCTCAGCATCATCTAGTTTACCTTCACTGACATAAAATCTTCCTAGGGCTCTTATAAATCGATCACTGTAAGTTTTTTTATTTGTGTCAAGCAAGTGCTTTTCAGCCTGCTCTTTTTTGTCTTGATCAAATAAAATCTGTGCCAAAACCAAGTTTGCATCTACATAATATTCATTCTTTTCTTTTACTTTTGAAAAGCTGGTTAAGGCTTGATCATAATCCCGGGTTTTTTCTTGTAGCAGTCCAAGATAATAATAAGCAACATCATATTGGGGATGGTTTTCAAGCAATTCATTTAAATATCGTTTACTTTGAGCATATTCATCTAAATAATAATGATTAATTGATAACTTACTCAGATATGTTGCATTTTTGTTATCTTTTTCATACAACTTAAAAAAATGTTTTTTAGATTGCTTGTATTTCTTCTGACTTAAATACAACTCAGCCAAGTGTAAGCGCATCAAATCATCCTCTGAATCAATTTTTAAAGCTCTTTCATAATACTTGTATGCTTGGTCATAATTACCTTCATACTCCTCAAGATAACCTAAGGCTTTAATATTAGGTAAATACTTTGAATCATATTTTTTTGCTTTAATAAAATTAGCTCTGGCTTTAGAAAAATCTTGTTGCTCAGAATAAACTCTTGCTTTGTAAAAATACACAATATGCTTTTCTTTAAATTGCTTCTCAGCTTTATTTAAAACTTTCATGGCCTCATCATAGTTTTTTTCTAACATGTATACATGACTTAAAGTCATTGCATCTTCAATGGTGGCCGTTTGCTCTTTATCTAAAAGGTCTTCATATATTTTTTTTGATTTAGAAACATCCCCTTTTGATAAATATAAACTGGCTAACAATCTTTTTGCGTTGTTGTTTTCTGGTTTTAGTTTAGCAATGGTTTCTAGTTTTTTTTGGGCTTTGTCTATTTTCTGATCTTGGATATATAAAATTGCCTGCTTTAACATTATTGTATCGTCTTTTTGATTATTTTTGTGCTCTTGCGCATAATATTCCAATGCCTTCTTTACATCTCCTGAAAACTTTTCATTGATCTCATTGACCAATTCAATCTGAATTATCTCCATTTGATCTGCTTTAGGTGTACCTTTTTTTAATGAAAGATCTCCATGTCTTTTTCCTGCACATGCAGTTAAAACAAAAACCAAGCTAAGCAGCAAAGTTAGATATATATATTTTTTCTTCAACATAATTTCCCTTAATCCAAGCCATACACAAAAAGCAGACTACTGTTCTATTGATTATTTATTATTCAACACCAATATTTTCTATTGTAGTATAGTTTACTTATTTTATCCAAAACTTATTCATCCTTACAAAATTGACATGGCATTTATTACTTTTTATTTTCAGGACTGTTATTTACGTTACTCAAGGCAAGTACTTGTGCTGCTGCTACTATTGCTGCAGTTTCAACTCTTAAAACATTTGGTCCCAATGATACAGACTCAAAACCATGGTCTAAAAATTGTTGTTTCTCAACTCTATCCCATGAAGCTTCTGGCCCAACTGATACAATGACGCTTTCTTTTGAACTCAGCTTAGGTAAGGACAAATAACATTCAATTTCGTTTTCATTTAGAAAAAATTTATATGCTTGTGCAGCTGTCTCATTTAACAACATTGATAAGCTTTTATGCATGTAAATTTTTGGTAAGTATGGATTACCGCACTGCTTAATTGACTCTATTGCCTTAATTTCTAATTTTTCTTTATGTTTTTTTTCATCCAAGATTTTATTACTTCTTTTACTTTTAACAAAATGAATAGACGCTGCACCTATTTCTGTTAGTTTTTCTACAATCAATTTTGCTTTATCTAAAGCAACCATTGCAATGTAAAAATCCATTTGGCATAGTTTTCTTGTGTGTTGCTTAAATGAAATAACTTCACATGCATTACCGTTTAATCTTACTTGCGCAACTCCTCCATTGCCATTAAGAGCCTCAAATGTATCGCCATCATTTTTTCTTAATACACGTTTTATCCAGTGTGCTTGATTTTTATCTAACCCCAACTCTGAACTATCTTTATTTAGTGTTTCAAAATGCAATCTAAAAGTTTGTGCCTCAAACATAATTTATATATTTCTTTGACTAACAATACTCTCTTTTGAGCGCCTACAAGCTTCTTGAAGATAGCCAAATGCATTGGCCATCATCAAATCTGCATCCGTCAATTGATGATTTTGAGAAGTACTGATACCCATATTAATTTGTACCTTAGAACCATAATTATCTAAAAAATTATTGCTTAAACGTTTTGCAAACACCAATGCATTGTCTAAAGCAGTATTTTTCAAAACTAAACAAAAAATATTATCTTTATAGTGACTCAACAAATCATAACTTCTAGAACTCTTTTGAATAAGTTGTATATATTGTTTAATGTCTTTATCAAAAGAATCAACATTTATACTTAGCATAGCGCAACTAACTGTTTGCTCTATTTTTTTAGCGTACTCTATCTCTTTAGTTAATTGTTGCTTTAAAAAGTCTTTTTTTAACAATAGGCCAGAGGCATCTAACATGTTTTTTTTAATACTAAACTCATACATACTTAATTCATTATGCGTTTTAAAAACCAACTCCAATTTTAACTCACCAATTTGAATTTGATCGCTCGCTTTAATACTGGTTTGGTTAATGATTTGGCCATTAATAAGCGTAGGATAGTTATTAGAGTAATTACTCAAAGTAATATTTTTTCTATCTACAATATCTAAACGAGCATGCATATCATCAACACCTTGACCTCTTAAAACGATATCATTAGTCTTCGTTGACCCAATACTCATAGATTGTTGATAAATATGAATCATTTTCCCTGTATCAAATCCATTGAGAACATAGAGGCAAGGTTGCTGATCAAAATCAGAACTACGTTGTGACGACTTTTTATTCTTATTTAACATTGTTTTTTGCATTTATCGGCATAGTATAGCATGTTCTTAGGGCATATGAAGCCTTTTATAACAATTGGTTTAATGTCTGGAACCTCAATGGACGGTATGGATGCTGTTTTGTTTTCTTATCAAGGCGTTGAAGACAATAACCCCGCTAATATAGAGATTATCGCTTCTCATCAAGCTCCCTACAGTCAATCATTTAGACAAAAGCTATTGGATTGTATTGATCAGCGTGACCTAGAAAAAAGCTGTGAACTGAGTTCATATTGGGCGCAACTGGCCATTGAAACTGTGAATGATTTATTAAAGAAATCCAAACGACGCCCACATGACGTAGATGTAATTGCAAGCCATGGACAAACTTTACTACACCACCCAGCAAAACTACCTCATCTTAACTTTGGCTATACCTTGCAAATTGGCTCTCCAAGCTTTATTGCTCAGCACACTGGCATTACCTGTGTAGGTAACTTCAGACAAACTGACATAGCTCTTGGTGGTCAGGGAGCTCCGCTACTTCCAACTGGACATGCTCTTTTATTCAAGCCTGAAGAAGGATACAGAAGTATTCATAATTTGGGTGGAATTAGCAACTTAACCTTACTATCCAATCAAGGTATTGTTATGGCCTACGACACTGGCCCAGCCAACATGTGGATAGATGCTGCTTGCAGACATTATAGTAAAAATGAATACAGTTATGACCCACATGGCCAACTGGCAAAAAAAGGAACTTCAGACCAAAGCATGATTAAAGCTTTACTCAAACACCCTTATTTTAAAGAAAAAGCCCCAAAATCAACGGGCTATGAAACTTTTGGCAAACACTACCTTGAAAACATATTTAAAAAATTTAAAGATCTAAGTCTAGAAGATGCGTTAGCCAGTGTTACAGAGGCAACCGCTATCAGTATTGCTTACTCTTATCAAAAAGACGTGTTTCCAAACTTTTCCCCCCTCAATGAAATTGTATTCAGTGGTGGGGGTTGCTACAACTTAACCTTGATTGAAAAAATACAACACTACCTGGGAAAAAAAGTCATAATTCAATCTACTCAAGAATACGGCTGCGCACCCAACTTAACTGAGGCAGTTGGATTTGGGGTTTTAGCTGTTGAATTTTTGCGCGGAAGACCTAACATTTATAAAATTGTTACCGGTGCAGAAAAAAACTCAATAGGCGGCGAGCTTGCTTGGGGATCAGATCCAAAACATATTGACAGATTAAAAAGCAAATTGCTAGTGTAACAGTAACGCTTGATTATAACGTAACAAATACATGCTTAAAGAAATTATCACTCAAATAAAAACAAGAAAATTGGTTGGTATTTTTATAGCCGCTATTTTTTTATTTTTATGTTTCACTAGACTCTATCAACTGGGAGATAAACCTTACCATCATGATGAGTCTTTGTATGCTAAATACTCTTATGACTACGCTACACAAAACTTTTACCGTTTTGATCCTATTCTTCATGGACCTATGCTTTTTACTATACAAGCGCTTTGCTTTAAAATTTTTGGCGACACAGATTTTACTGGTCGGCTCACCAGTGCAATATCTGGGATACTCTTGGTTTACCTATGTAGCTTCTTACTGTTTTTGATTTTTAAAAACTTAAACCCGGTTTTATCTTTTGTTACATTAACTGCTCTTTCCCCAACCTTAACTTACTTCTCAAGGTTTTTAGGTATGGATATGTTGCTGTGCTTACTTTTTACAGCTAGCCTATTAAGTCTCTACCAGTTTTTATATTCCAAAAAGTCTTTTTATTTGTTTAATAGCCTTATCTTTTTATCATTCATGGTGTGTACTAAACTGAACTATTTATTTTACTTCTTTTTTCTAGTTACTTTTCTTATGGTGTTGTTTTTTTTCAAGCGAAGTCGCTATACCTATATTACTCAGGCTGTAAAAGACTATTTTGTGCGTTATAAATATTTAAAAATAACTTTATTATTTATAACCCCAGTTTTAATTTTTTCCCTGTTGTATTCTGGTTTTGGTCAACATTGGCCAGGAGTCCTTGATGGTCTGTATCGTAAAATGTTGCCTTATTGGATCAACCAGCACAAAATTCAAAGAATTCGTGGGCCTTTTGATTATTACCTTCCTCTTCTTGTTCAATACGAATTACCTATTGTTTTGGCCATAATATTTTATTTAATAAAAATTCTTCGCTCTTCAAAAAACTATCTCCGGCAAAGCTTGTATGTTGCTGTCCTAAGTTTTGCTGCATTCATTGTGGTGAAAGCTTTTTGGATCAACACCTTTTCTTCTTTGTTAAGCATTTTTCATTTTAGCCGTCCTTATCATTTTTTAATTTTAATTTTTTATATCTTTGCCGGTGTTCGTATGACGCTGTATCATTTAAAACATAATGAATATTTTCATGCGTTTAGTATTTTTTGGTTTTGGGTATCTTTAAGCTTATACAGCTATGCTGGAGAAAAAGTACCGTGGCTGTTGGTTCATGTTATTTTCCCTGCCTTCTTATACCTCGCTCCACAACTGAGCAAAACAGTTCAAGCCAGCCTTAGCCACACTCTACATAAAAGAATTTTAGGTTTGGGACTTGTTATCTTGATCAGCTGGCAGTTGATCAACGTCTATCGGACAAACTTTATTTTTAATGCTCGCCCAAAAAATTTATTGGCATTCACACATACGTCTTGGGAAACAAAACAGATGGCACATAAACTGTTAACATGCAAAAAAGTATACCCAAACATGAAAATTGAAACTTTAAATGCTGCTGCTGCAATTTGGCCCCTATCTTGGTATCTCAGACACTATCATGGTTGGTATACCATTAATAAAAACCCAAGTTTAGATAGCCTTATTTTCATTCAAGATTGGGACCGACAAAGCAGCATTGAACATCCTCAATTAAATCAATACACCCCATATCGCTATAAACTTAGAGAGTGGATGGTCCCTGACCAAACCCTGTCCAGTTTAAGTGCATATTTACAATATATTCTTTTTTGGCAAGCAAAAGATCCTGAAGGATCTATGGATAGCATTGTTTATGTCCATCCAAATGCTTTAGACTGTTGGATTAACAATGACCATTACCAACTCTAAGCCTTTTAGTATTTACATTCACATTCCCTTTTGTCGTTATAAATGTCCCTACTGTGATTTTTTTGTTTTAGCCAATAAAACTCAAAGCCAACATAAAGAATATGTCAATTACCTTCTCAAAGAAATTGAAATGTTTGAACATTTATCTTTTGCAAAAGACTCAACCCTTCAAAGTATTTATTTTGGTGGCGGAACCCCCAGCTTAATCGATACTCAACTGATCAAAAATATTTTGCATGCCCTACAAAAAAAATTTCAATTTGATCACAACAATATTGAAATTTCTCTTGAAGCCAACCCTGAAGACATTAGCTTGACCAAAGCCAAGGCGTGGAAAACAATGGGCATTAATCGTGTCACTTTAGGAATTCAAAGTTTAGTTGCAGATGAACTTCAATTTTTAGGACGCCAACATCAACATACACAAGCACTAAATGCAATTGATCTCCTTAATCAAGCCAATTTAACCAACATTGGTGTGGATTTAATCTATCAACTGCCACAACAAAACTTAGAGGTTTTTAAAAACACCCTAGATCTACTGTTTACGCGTTCTTTTACCCATCTTTCTTTATATGGCTTAACCGTTGAGCCTAAAACACCCTTTGCTAAACAAGTAAAAGCAAAAACTTGGATACCTTTAGCCGAAGAACCTTGTGAACAGTTGTTTTTGCTGGCAAAAGAATATTTGTTGCAAAAAGAATTTGTGCAGTATGAAATTTCTAATTTTGCCCTTAATGGTTATGAATCTAAACACAATCAATGTTATTGGCAACAGCAAGCCTATTGGGGCTTAGGAGCATCTGCACATTCATATTTACCTAAAAATACAAGGTCTACAGCTCAACGCTGGTGGAACCCAAAAAATTTAAACCAGTATTATCATGCCCTTGATCAAAACCACTATCCTTATGAGCAGGAATCTCTTGATGCAAAACAAAATTTGATAGAATATATTTATACGCATTTAAGAACGGATGGTCTTAGCATGGAATACCTCAATCAATATTTATGCACACCGCACGCCTACTCAGCTTGGCAAACACTGGTTAAAGACTTACAAACGCAACACTATCTTGAACAACACTCTTCAAGGCTTGTTTTAAACTCACAAGGGCAAATGCGTTCAGATTGGATTTGCCAAGAAATCATTGCTGTACTCATTTGAATAATTAAATTGATTAATCATTTTAAAAAAATTATTAATTTAAATTAATCTCTATCTCATGCTATGCAAAACTTATGTTAGGGAGAAATTTTCTGTTTTTAATGATATTCTGTTTTTTTTCAAATTTTGTGCAAGCTCAGTCTGATTATAGCCATTACCCAAGTTACCTTGAAGATATCTATAATCATGGAACAGTTAAACGTTGTTTTGATATCATTCCAATTGAAAATTCATCTCCTCAACAAGCCCGTATTTTAGATTTTTCATGCCCCAAAGAACTTCCTTGTTATCAATGTTCTTTTACAGGAGCCCTGTTTAGAATTGAATCCTTAGCCTATTACAATGGTTACAGCAAAACTGTCTCTTATCTTGATGGTGAACTGCGCATGGATGAAAATGGGCTTTGGGAATACATTATACTACCTCCTTACGATGATGAACGCATGTACTATGACCCAACTTTCCAAGAAGAGGTTGCTAAAAATTTTTATGATGGCTCTAAATATTAAATGTTTGCTTTAAAAAAGCTAAACAATACTCAACTGTCCTATGTGCATAATTACAACTAATAGTGAGTTTAAAAATGTTAATTATTATGCAATGCAAAACAATGCTAAGGTTCATTCATAATGCTATTCAATAAAAAACTGACCCTATTTTACACAATACTTCTGATGAGCTACACGTTAAGCTTTGCTCAAAAAAACACTGCTTATCAGGACTACTTGCTGCGTGTGCAAATAGCCTCTGGCATGTCTGAAAAAAGCTCCCCTAAGCGTTGTTTTTATGTTCAAGAATTAAATACAGGTAACCCTGCAAAAACAATTCTGCTGGTTGATGACTATTATTGCCCTCATATTCATTCTTGTTTGGAAGAATGCAGTAAAGATACTGCTCTTGAATCCTATAATTCCACCGTTGAACTCAATTTATCTGATGAAATAGAAGATTACAAATCAATGCACATTTCATATTTTGGAGAAATACTATTTTACTCTTATGTTTCTGGTGAATGGTATTTAAAAAAAGAGTTTGTGTCTCCAGACTATCCTTATGACAAGGGTTATCGATAATCATCAGAACTATAGATATCTCACTGGTAGTCATCTAAGCATCCGCAATGAAGGCATATGATGGTAAAAAAACTGACTTAAATTGACTTAATGTATATAATGACTCCGATGTTTTTAAAAATTGACCCAAAAATCATTGCTATTTCAATATTTGCTCTATGTATTGTAGCTTTGTATTCTTTAATCAATGTACTTTTCCCCATTTTTTAAGATATGAAAAAAGTAAAAGAAAAACGCAGTAAACCTCGCATTGAAGCCAAAGTTCAAGTCATCTTGCAAGGGGAAGAGCAAATTCACACTGTAACAGGTGATTTAAGTAAAACAGGGATTTTCTTAAAAACTTTATTTCCTTTTGCAAAAGTCGGAGAAAAACTGAGCTTAAAAATTGCTTTGGCCGAAGACGATCAATTTTTCAAATTAAAAGGTGTTGTGGTTAGAGTAAACCCCATGAATCAGATGGACAAACCCGCTGGACTTGCCGTGGCATTCAATAAAATTGATCCCCGATACTCTAAAAATTTTGAAAGCATGCTTTTACAACTGTTTAAAGGCAAAGGCTTAGGTTGTCGTAAATATCCTAGAGCACAAATAGACTTAGACATTGAGCTCTCCTCCAAGGACTACTCTCATCAAGCTTTAACCCATAATATTAGTATGGGAGGCTTGTTTATCAAAACTGAGCACCTCAATGACTTTAATTTGGCTGATAAGGTAAAAATCAACATCATTCATCCTTCTACCAAAAGAAAGTTTTTGGTTCATGGGGAAGTGGTTCATTTAAAACAATCTGAACATCTCAAGGGTGTTGGTATAAAATTGATTAAACTTTCTGATAAGCGTAAAGAAGATTTATTACTCTATTTCAAAAGCATTCTGAGCTATCAAAAAAGAAAGTAGCCGCCTTTGCTGCCTCAGTTATTCACCTAAAATTAAATTAGGGTCGTGTAAATGCTCACTTTTTGTGATACATAGCCCGCATGGCTTTACGAGAAGTATTAACATTTCCAAATCCAACTTTATTGAAGCGCTCACAAGATGTTGAGGTATTTGATGAGGAATTACAGATCCTTGTAGAAGACATGCACGAAACCATGTTGCATGAAAATGGCATTGGTTTAGCCGCCCCACAAATAGGTATTTTAAAACGCTTGATTGTCATTCAAATCCCTGAAAGTGAAGAAGATGAGGGTGAGTTTTTTGCTTTTTGCAACCCCGTCATCAAAGAAAAGCGTGGAGAAGCCAAAATAGAAGAAGGCTGTTTAAGCTTGCCTGAATTTTATGTTGAAGTTGATCGAGCCAAAGAAATCACCCTAGAAGCCTATACACCACAAGGAGAAAAAATCATCCTTGAAGCCGATGGTTTGTTTGCCATTTGTATTCAGCATGAAATTGATCACTTGGACGGTAAATTGTTAGTCAACTATGTCAGTTCCATGAAACGCGACTTGTACAAAAAACAAGTCTCCAATAAGGTATAATTCTTTGCATCCTAAAACTCAACGCATTGTATTTTTTGGGACTCCAGATTTCGCTGTCCCTTGCTTACAGGCTATTATAGAGTCTGGCAGGGATATAGTTCAGGTCATCACTCAGCCAGATAAACCCAAAGGCAGAGGCAAGCAATTGGCAGCTCCAGCAATTAAAGTGTATTGCCAACAGCAAAACATTCCTTACCTTCAACCCAAAAAAATTAAAACCGAAGCTTTTTATACTCAGTTGGAGCAATTTAAAGCTGATATCTTTGTTGTTGTTGCCTTTGGTAGAATCTTTACATCAAGACACCTAAGTATTTGTCCTTATACCCTCAACGTTCACGCTTCTTTACTGCCCAAATGGCGTGGAGCTTCCCCTATTCAGAGATCTTTACAATATGGTGACCAACAAACAGGCATCTCTATCATGCAATTGGTAGAAGAATTGGATGCTGGTGATGTCATGTATCAAGCTGCTATAGATATCGGTCCCAACATGCGTTTTGAAGACTTATCACAGCAACTGTCTAGCCTAGGCGCAGAGTCTATTGTTAAAGCCCTAGACTTGATTGATCAGGACAAGGCTCATTTTGAACAGCAAAACCATGCTCAAGCCAGTTTTTGTCCGCCAATTAAAGTTGAAGAAGCACAAATTAATTGGAAAAAACCCAGTTTGGATATTCACAATCTTATTCGCGCTTTTCATCTTTGGCCCGGTGCTTTTTGCTCTGATGGCCAGAATAGAATTAAAATTTTACACAGTCAGTTATCTGATCCCCCTGAGCATTTATTAACCCAAAACAATTATACCGGTGGCCAGCTTATTTATGGTAAAAAACAACTCTGGGTTAAAACGGCTGATGCTTGGTTGGAAATCTTAGAAGTGCAAATGCCGGGTAAAAAACAAGTGCCCATTCAAGCCTTTCTTGCCGGATACAAAAACAAAAATATAGATCGTTGGCAGTAGTTGTTAAAGATCCGCTTATCCGGTCAGTGAAAGCTTTAATTTTTTTCAGCTTCGTAGTATGTAAAGCCCATGTCCAAACAAGTTCTTATTGCCCCTTCTATTCTATCCGCTGATTTTTCTATTTTAGGCCAAGAAATCAAAGCCGTTGAAGAGGCTGGTGCGGATTGGCTACACATTGATGTCATGGACGGTCATTTTGTTCCCAATTTAACCATGGGTCCCATGATTCTTGACTCCATTAAACAATGCAGTGATTTGTATTTAGATGTGCATTTAATGGTAAACCAGCCAGAACAATGGCTTGAACCTTTTGCCAAAGCTGGTGCAAATGGCTTGACCATTCATGCTGAAGCCACCCCACATATTCAACGCTGTTTACGCGCTATCAAAGACTTGGGCCTAAAGGCTGGCGTATCCTTAACTCCTTCTACACCACTGTCCTTTATTGAACATGTGATGGACGATTTAGACTTATTATTATTGATGACCGTAAATCCAGGTTTTGGTGGTCAGAGTTACATTCCTGCCATGACCCAAAAAATTGCAAATGCAGCAGAGCTAATTAAACAAAGTGGCAAAAACATTATTTTGCAAGTGGATGGTGGTGTAAACATTGAAACAGTTGCTCAAATAAAAAAAGCCGGCGCCCAATGTCTGGTAGCCGGCTCAGCAGTTTTTCATGATAAACTTCAAAACTATTCTAAAGCGATACAAGCACTAAAAGTTTAACTGATTTTAGTTTTTTTCAAGTCTTAATGTCCTTGGGTATTGCTCTTTTTCTGACTTTTTCTTAACGCATTGCAATGTATTGAACACTGCACCTCTCTCATCTCCAGAAATAAAAGTTTTTTGTAGTGGAAACAAATTAACTATATGATATACTCCTTGATTAAAGGAAAAATCAATTTTATCAGAATCTGTTACTAGCAAAACTGGCTTATTGTTAACTCCGATTTGCCGTAAACAAGCTAAAAGATCGGCATGAATATTATGACTTTCAAAATCTTTATATTCAATATCTAAGATCGATATCACTTCAGCCCCACAAAAAAACTCCACATTTTCTTGTCTGCCAATGATATGATCCGAACAATTTACATATTCACCGGCCTGGGTTGCCCCAAAATAAACAATCATCAAACCAAAAATTAGTTTTATTTTTTTCATTTTCCCTCCATATATATTAAAAATTATTATCTTTATATAACACTCTATATATATAAATAATAATTTATCAAGTAAAATTTTTTAGGAAATTAAGCCTTAGAAAGATTGTTTAAAGCCTATATAATAAATAGAACGGTCATAATTCAGCTGCTGTGAGCTTAAGTCATTGGAAAAACTGGTGTATTTTAGCTCTAAATGCTGTTTGGGAGACATATGATAACTGATTTTGCCTGCATAAGAGTTGAAGGTTTGCCCTTCTGACTCAGTCAATAAAAAACGCTGTCCTTCATCGTCAAAGTCAAAAACGCTAGGAAACTTGTTCCACTGAACAATACCAGAAACATAAATACTTACATACGGAATCCCACTAGGCCGCTCACCCAAATCATAAAATAAACGAAACATCATTTGATGTTTTACAAAAGAAAATCGATCAATTGAAGAGTTTGAATCAGCAAAAGTATAACTTAATTTTAAGTTGGGTTTGAACGGATACTCAATAAAAAAACCTATATCATGATTGCTATCTTGACGGTCAACATCTAAAAACTGCTCCAATGAAAAGAGATAGCTAGCACCTACATGAAGATATTGATTTAAACGATGCTCTACTGCCAACCTTAACCATTCACTGACATTGCTAAAATCATCATTGGCATAAAACTGAAACAGCCTTACTCCTGGTTCAAAAATATATCGGGTATTATTATGTTTATACATGGCACGCATGTGCAATGCTGGCAGAACATAGTTTTCTTCAATATCGTACGCGTTAGATAACTCTGATTTACGTTCAATCAAAACTTTTAATGATGGTCGCCATTCAAAAGTAAAATCATTTTTCTCATATTGCGTTGATAAACTAAAAGATTGAATCAATTGATCTTGATTTTCTTCCTGAATGAATTTTTTGACCCCTTGCTGATAATGAAACTGGCCTTGAAAATTTTCTTTATTGAAAATTTTCTTTCTAGACATGTAATGTCCTCTTAAAACAAAATCATCTTTTTTTGACCCAAAATTTTTATACACATTGGAATCATATTCAAAGCCAAATTGAACAAACTGTTCATTGGCCATACTTGTATTTTGCAACAGAAAAACGCTTAACAACAGACACACAGAGCAAAATATTTGCTTGATTTTATTGTTTATTAAGCTCATTAAGAATTTTTAGGCGTTCCGCTTGTAGAAAGATCAACTTAGACTCTAAGGCTTCAATGCTCTGGTTTAACAAAGCATCATTTTGTGAAAAATTTTGTTTTTGTGTCAATCGCTTTGCTTCAATGCTGCTGATATCTCTTTGACTGCTATCATTCAGCAAGGTGTCTGGAGTTTCTGGATTGTTGCCTGGGTTTTGCTGATTATTTCCTGAACCATTTAATGCATTTACTCCAAAGACATCAGAACGATCTTGATTACCAGAATGGATAAATTGGCTTTCAGAAAAAAAAGACTCTTCTTCTAAGGTGTCCATCAGGGATGTATTGATAAATTGCTTGCGACGAATATTTTTTAAACTACTTTCAACCATAGCAATTTTCTTATTCATTCCGGCTAATAAATCTTCAAGGGCTAAAACGCTTTCTGGGTCTAAATCATCAGGAATGGCTATGGGTTCTTCATGATTTAAACCAATATCTTTTTTACTGTAACGCTCATACAATGCTGTTAAGATTTTGACTTGCCCCTGGGTTACATCTTTGGCTTTGACCTGGGCGCGTTTGCTATCATTAAGTTGCAGGTCAATACTTTCTAATAACGCATCTCGCTGTTCTTCTAAAGCTTGTTTGGCCAGTTTCTTTTTGTTTCTGAGCTCTTCTAAGCTCTTGGCTTGCGCTTGAAAAATTTGATATTGGTGATTAAGTTTAATAGTGGAAACAATGTCAGACGCGTCTTTGAGTTTTTTAATGGCTCTATGGTAATGCTTAAACACCTCTTCTTCTTCATCCAATACTTGACAGTGTTTTTCATATTTTTTTTGTCTTAACTCTAGTTCAGCTAACTCATGTCTGACTGACGTGGGAAGTTGTTCAGTGACAATAGTAGGTCCTTGCGCCATACCAAGCGTAATGGCAAAAATAATGTTCAATAGAGTGATTTTATAAAAATAAACCATAAACTTAACCTGTACTTATCTATTTTATCATAAAAAAGCCCAAAGCTACAGATTCATTCTTATTTAGAAAAGATTGAAAAGCCAATATTTTCAGTAGTTTATTCTTTTTTTTGTGTGTATTCAATTACTTTTTCACGCAAAACATTGGGTGTAAATGGCTTAGGGATAAAATCATAGGCACCTTTTTTAATGCATTCTACAGCAAGCTCAATATTGCCAAAGGCCGTAATAAACACAAACTTAGCTTTGCTCTTACTACTTTGGTGCTCAGCCAACACCTCAAGGCCACTCATGTCTGGTAAGCGCATATCACAAAAGATAAGATCATATTGATGGCGTTTAATTAAAATAACTCCTTGTTCCCCTTGATACGCTAAATCTACAAGATGCCCTTCTTTTTGTAGAATTTCTAACATACCTTCACCCATGGTACTATTATCTTCAATAATTAATATCTTAGCCATGTTTGGGTAAACTCACTTTCACCACAGTCCCTTCTTCATACTCAGACTGTATATCAATAATACCGCCATGTTTTTCAATGATTTTTTTACAAAAGGCCAGGCCCAAGCCCATACCTTGTGCTTTACTGGTAAAGAAAGGTTTGTATATCTCATTTAAGTTTTGTTTTAAGATCCCCTTACCGTTATCTTCAATTGTAATATACAAAGTGTTTTTTTCTAACTTTGAATCAACAACAATCTTCCCTTTCTCAGGCTCTACAGCATCCAGAGCATTTCTCATTAAATTGAGTACAACACGCTTGATATAATGTTGGTCAAAGGTCCACTTGTAGCCATGGGGGTTAACTTGCATAACAATTTTTTTCTCTTTAAGTTCACGTTCAAAAGATTCACTGCATCTCAACAAAAACCCATCAACATCGTGCTCCCCTACATCTAAAACAATCCCTCTGGCAAAATCTAAAAACTCATCCACAACACGCTTCATGGCAGCTGTCTCTTTGCCTATTTTTTCTACGGACTTTAAATTGTCTGCATTTTTTAAATCACTGGATAAAATATCCACATATAAATCTATGCCACCAATTGGATTTTTAATTTCATGCGCAATCCCCTTAAGCATCATATCTCTTTCTTGATCTCTTTGTTTTATCTTGCAGCGCATATCTTCCAAAGCGTTAGCCAAATACTGCAATTCACCATCAGCTTTAATTTTAATTGGATTACTTAAAACACCTTCACCTATTTCTTTGGCTTTTCTTACTAACTTTTCTATAGGCTTAACAATTCTAGATGAAACAATACTGCTCACAACAACAATCATTAATAGGCATATAAATGTAAAATAGCTCAAGCTCTTACGTAAAATATTTAAGCTTGCAAAAAATAAAACATCTGCTTTTAAAACAATAACCGATTGAACTTGTCCTTGGTTGATAATTGGCACAAAGGCATATTTTTGGATAGACCCTAAGTCTGAAACATATAGATTTTCAGTACTGGCTTCACCTGCCAAAGCATTGGATATTCTTTTTTGAAAAATATCCAAGCCAACATATTTTACACCTAGCTTATATCCTGGGCGTGAATCAACCAAACTATTTCCTTCTGCATCTATAAGGTACATATAAGCCAAATCATTGCTCTCTACAATCTGCGCTAAACGTTTATGTAAGCGTAAATGTGTTTTACTGCTTTCACCTAAATCTTGTAGAGCCTTAATTTGTAATGCATCAATTTGCTGGCTTAATGTTTCCCCTAAATGGATAAGTCGTAAATTCATTTCATAATCTAAACTTTTTTTAGCGACACTATAAAAATACCATGACGAACCGGTCAACAAGACTGCAATTGGAACCAGATAATAAATAAATAATCTGGCCCTTAGGGTTTTGGTCATTAATGTTTTCATTGCTTTTATGCTTACAGCACTCTAAAAAAAAAGCCAATTCAGTACTACTGAAATATTTTTTTTAATTTTTTTTCCCATGCTGCATTGTTTTGCTTGGCTTGCTGTACATAAGAAGAACGACCAATTAAAAAGATCACACATCTATTTAACCAGGATATTGGCCAATAAAAAGGCCGAACAATATCCAAAAATAAAACGACCCTGTCTTCATTAGTATTGTTAATGACTTCATGTTCATAGGTATCATCAAAAAGTATGCTTTTTCCTTGTTGCCAACTTAGCCAAGTCTCCCCCACTCTAATTTTACAATTTTTGTAGTCTTGAGGAACTTTTAAAGCCAAGTGATAGCGTAAAACCCCTTTGTATGGGCCTCTATGCGGTGGAATAATTTTACCTGGAGATAATATAGAAAACATGGCTGTAGTCATCCCAGGAATTTTACTTAAAATTTCTGCTGTTATGGGACAAACAGCACAATTAAAATCTGTCTTAAAACCATAGCCATAAAATATAACCGTTTTCCAATGATCATCTTGAGTAATGGCTGTTTGATCCTTTGATATATCCTGAAAGTTAGGCAATTGTTGCCAATGTTCAAGTAAACGGTCTAATTCTGCTCTAATTATTTGCCATTGATCTTCTAGTCCTTTTACCCAAGGCAATATATAAGGATCATAGAATGCTAGTAATTTAAACTTTGAAGCTCTTTCCATGCGCTTTTCCAGCCATTGAATGATCTTAAATCCATATTTTTTTGTCCAATAATGTAAGTTTTCTTTCAACATACCTTGCATCCTAATTTATATGTGAAATTCATTGTAAACTACTAGAAAAATAACATTTTATACTTTCTTAGATCCCTAGCAGTTCATTTAGTAATCAACACATACTTTTTGAAAATCGCTTGCGTTAATAGGCTTATTTCGCTATATGGGGTTGATGCATCTTCTGGAAAGATTGAAAAAATTCACGCACTCGCACGCGATGAAAGAAGCCGGCATATACCCATATTTTAGACCAGTCAACAAAAGTGATGGTGTTCATGTTGAAGTCAATGGAGAAAAAAAGCTTCTGGCATGCTCTAATGATTATGTCTCATTGTCCACCGATCCACGCGTGATTGAAGCTTCTGATCAAGCACTAAAAAAGTATGGCACTTCTTGTAGCGGCTCACGTTTTCTTAATGGCAACACCATTATACATGATGAGCTAGAAGAAACTTTAGCCAACTTTCTTGGTTATGAAAGTTGTGTGGTTTTTAGCACCGGTTTTTTTGCCAACTTAGGCAGTTTAACAGCTTTGTCCACCAAAAAAACTGTTATTTTCAGTGATAAAGAAAATCACGCCAGCATAGTTGACGGCAACAACCTTTCATTGGCTAAAGTTTGTCGCTACCACCATAACGATATTGAACGATTAGAATCTCTATTAAAAAAACACGAAGATACCCAAGAAAAAATTATTGTTTCTGATGGTGTATTCAGTATGACTGGCGAATACGCCAGACTACCCGAGCTTGTAGAACTCTCTAAAAAATACAATGCTTTTTTATACATTGATGATGCACATGGAATTGGAGCTGCTGGGAAAGAAGGCAAAGGCACAGAACAACATTTTAATATGTCTGGTAGTGT
The DNA here is from genome assembly GCA_035326705.1 of Oligoflexia bacterium. Taxonomy (NCBI): domain Bacteria; kingdom Pseudomonadati; phylum Bdellovibrionota; class Oligoflexia; species Oligoflexia bacterium. Next base: position 141,132 of record DAOLES010000002.1, on the reverse strand, counting down.
TGATCTTAACATGGGTACATTCAGTAAATCTTTAGCCTCTATTGGTGGTTATGTTGCCAGCAATAAAGATGTCATTAACTATATTAGACACCATGCTAGAGCACTGATTTTTAGTGCCAGCATACCTCCTGCCAGTGCTGCTGCTGCATTAAAATCTTTACAGATTATTCGTGATGAGCCTGAGCGTATCAGTCGGTTGCATAAAAATACTGAGTATGCTCGTCAATTGTTTAATGAATATGGTTTTAACGTACCTGAACATGGTGGACCTATTATTCCTATTATTTTGGAAGGTGAAAACGATATGACTTTTACCTTTAAATTCAATCAAGCCTTGTTTGATCATGGAATTTTTTGTGCGCCAGTCCTGCCCCCAGCCGTACCTATGGGAACAACTTTAATCAGAACCAGCTATATGCACAACCACACCTTTGAGCAAATAGAGTTCATAGTAGAATGTTTTAGAAAAGCAGCCAAAGACCTAGGTGTCTTTTAATTGTTTGCTTTTTAACGATCTGATTAAAAGTACGCCCGCTCCATTAATCATATAAATATAGTAGGTGAAGAATCGCCATAAAAATAAACTAACTGCCATATCTTCTATGGGTATCTTACTTTTATAAATCAGCACAAATGCTGCCTCAAAGGAACCGCCACTGATCGGCAATGGTGTTAAGTGTAAAGAGTTAAACATAAGAAACTGAGGAATATAAACATCTGCAGGCAACAACGAATAGCCAAGCATCAGCGCAATCAACCATAATATACTGAAGCGATTAAACCACCATAGAAAAGTTATCCCTACATAAGCAAAAAAACGCAATTTCCCATAGTTGAGAATATTTAAAAAATAAGCACGTGCTTGAATATATTTCTTAGCTAAATTAATTTTTTTAAACTTTCTCTGTACACCAACCAAAAAAGAGTAAGTTAATTTTTTACTAAAAACCATCAAAAACAAAATAATACAAAAAACTGTAAAAAAGACTTTAATTAAACCTGACAATCTATCTTGTAGTTGATCATATTGAGTTTGAGAAAAGTACAGTATCAGCGAGATTGAACAAATTAAATAAACAAGATCGATGGTATTTTCTATACCTATGATTGAAGCTGCTTTGACTTTTGGAATATTAAATTTTTGTAAATAATACCAGCGACTGGGTTCACCCGCCATTCTTGACGGCGTTATGCTGGAGTAAAAATCCCCTAAACTTGCTACCTGAAAGGTTTTAAACACTGTGATTTTTTCTTTTAATAGTGACGCTACTTGCCTTAGCCTGAAAGCTCTTAGCCATAAATCTAAGACAGCTAAGAATAACAAAAAAATAAGATAACCCCAACGTAGTTCAGACAGTTTACTTTGATCAACAGGAAATTTACGAAACACATAAACCGTAATTGCAAGCAAACTAACGGCTGCAAAAACATACTGAACTATTGTGAGAAAACGTTTCATTGATATCTTGTTAACAACTACCCGAATAAATGCGGTGAGTTTTATAATGTACTCCCTTAGAACTTTCAATGGTTCCTAAAATAAGTTGATTGTCTTCATGCACCCAACCTACTTCGCATTGTGAAAAACCACAGCCACTTAATTTTTGTTGCGCATGTGACAAGAGGGCTGCTTCTAATCCCTTTTTACGGAATTTTTTTCGAACTCCAAATGCCATTAACCGTGCACTTTTAATCCTGCTCTTTTTAAAGAGAAGATTCAATATTCGGTATACATCACTTTGTCCAAAACTATTATCTGTTAGTGCTAAGACTTCATTTGCATTTGGAATTAAGCCTGAGACCCCTATAGGTACACCGTCTTTTTCAGCAAATAAAAACATCTCAGGTATGATAATGGGCTTAATGCTGTCCGCTATAATGTCTGCCTCTTGCTCACTCAATGGAACAAAAGTCCATAAATCTTCCCAAGCTTCATTGTAAATATCTACAAAAGTTCTGATATCTTGCTTAAAGTTTTTTAACGATACCGGCCTAATGGTGATTTGATTTCTTTTTAAAATTCTTTGTGCCAACTTCGAGTAACGTGCTTCTCTAGATTGCTCAACCACTGGCACATGAAATGAAAGCAAGTCTTTGGCTTTTTTAAGGCCAACTGAATGTAATAACGCATCGTAATAATCAAAATTGTAGGTCATTTCAACATAAGGACTGAGATCAAAGCCTTTGACCAACACGCCACAGGTATGGTTGTACGTAAAATTATAAGGTCCTATAAAAGAATGAATCCCTTTTGTTTTTAACCATGCTTTTGCATGCTCAAACAGGAATTGCGCAACCTTAACTTTATTAACACATTCAAAAAAACCAAAAAATCCAACATTCTGTTGTTGGTAATCATTGTAAGTATGATTGATAGAAACGGTCATGGTTGCCAAAATCTGATCTTCTTGCTTAACCATCAAAAAAACTGTTTCTGCATCTTGATGGAATGGGAACTGTTCTTCGAACATGCCAACTTTTCCAAGCAAACTTGCACCCAAGTAGTCCATCTTAAGCTTAGGTACCCAGTGCTTTTCACCTTGGTATAACTTAAATGGAAACTCTACAAAATCTCTAAGTAAAACTTTATCATTTAGACTAAACTCAATAATATCCATCATTTTAACAACCTCTGTTCCTGATACCATTGTATGGTTTTTTCAAACCCTGCTTGCAAATCATACTGACACTCAAAATTATGTTGATGCTTTATCTTGTTGGGAGAACACGTCCATGCTTCTGCTAACATCTCTCTATATTTATCTGAATTATATGGCTGAGGCTTAGAAAAAATATTTGCAACCCCGTCTGCAGCTATGGCTATTACTTTAAAGAAAACTTTAGGCAGTTTTAAGACTCTGATTTTTTTAATGTTTGCTGCCTTTTGAAAATGATGGATAATATCTTGCATGCTGTACAATTGTGGGTCAGCAACATAAAAAATATTCTCTTTCTCTACGTTTTGGGCATCAAGCATGCATTGGATTGCCTTACAGAAATCTTCAACAAAAACCATACTATAATACTTTTCTTTGCCCTGCATTTTTAATGCAAGACCTTTGCTCAACAGCTTAAATAAATCCAACAATTGATAGTCATGCGGTCCATAAACAATAGGTGGCCTTAAGATCACTTTTTCACCAGAGTAGGCATGGGCTAAAAAAACTTTCTCAGAACGATGCTTGCTCTCACCATACATGCTGATGGGCTGGTTTATCTCATTTTCATGCTTACAATCTAAAATATTCCCTGATCTTGCCGGCCCAGCCGCCGCCAAAGACGAAATTAAAATAAACCGCTTTAAACTTGGATTCTTATCAAGCACTGCATCCAACAGCGTTTTAGTCCCCTCTACATTCACATGATCAAAAGCTATTTGGTCTTTAGCTTTAACACAACCAGCAAGATGCACAATCATATCCTGTCCAACAACAGCTTGTCTTAAAGCATCCTGATCATGTAAATCGCCAATAATTTGCTTGATAGAGGTATTATTGAATTTTTTTTGTTTACGATTAAGAATAGTAATTTGATATTGAGCTGAATCAAGATACTTTAATAAGTTTTGCCCAATAAAACCGGTACTCCCTGTAATCAAGATCTTCACATAAGGCTTATAGCCAAATTAACACAAAAAACCATGTTTTTCTGCCCTAAAAATGATATTGCGCTAGCATGCAGGCCATGGCTTTTGTAAAAAAATCTGTTTGTTTTTTGATTGTTATACTTATGATCAGCTCTAGCACACTAAAAGCTGAGTCATTTAAAGGCGGTAGAGATATCGCGATGGTCTCAGCCGGTATGATAAATTTGTCTTTATTGATTATGGTGATCCATCAATCCAGTAAAAAAAATAAGAAACCTTCTATAAAAAAACCCATCCCACTCAACTCAAACACTGAACAAAGTACAAAGAATACCCCATGAAAAAAGCGACACGTTTATACCCACTACTTTTTTTAAGCTACCTTTTCCTTGTAAGCAGCAGTTATGGACAAAGTTTCCTAGCCAACGACGATTTTAGATATATCCTCATTAAAAAATACGCAGACATGCAACCCCTACCTGGTTTTAACTTAAGAGGTCAACACAGCTATAGCGAACAGACCCTCAATAATCTTATCAACAGCTCATCACCAGATGCCAAGGGTTATGTTTTTTTTCCTAAAGGTCACTTATCAAACATTTATGCACAATTTTCTTTGAACAGCGGACTATTTCATAGCTCAATACCGGATAGAGCTATCATTGACATTGATGCCACAAAAAATCACCTGTTGGATAACTCACCTTTTTTTGATCAAGACAAGAAACTGCATGATGGAAGTAATGTATTTTTTGATCCCTATCTGCATTTAAGTTTTGCTAACACATTAGAAATCAATGCTGGAGCTTATTTCAATTTAAATGAGCAATCCAAAGATTTTAGCATGGATCTCTACAATGCTAACATCCTGCTAAAGTTCTCCAAACTGCGTATTTTGCTAGGAAAAAGTTCTATCCAATGGAATTTAGGACGAATTAACAGCTTTAATTTATCCAACAACACCCCTCCTTTATGGGCAATCCGTATTTTCAATGATGAAGAAATTGAGTTCTCTAACTTCTTAAAGTTTTTGGGCCCTGTAAAGTACGAAACTTTTATATCTGTGCTTGATGCCAACCGTAATCGTGAAAATCCAATTTTTGTTGGGCATAAATTGTCTTTTGCGCCCAACAAACGCTTGGAATTGGGTATGAGTTATACTGTTCAATTTGCTGGTAAAAGTACCCAAGATCAAAATCCTCTAATCTATTTTGGTGATGTTTTTTCTGATTATTCTGGCGTCAGCAACCGTAATTTTATTTTTGATGCTCGTTATCAGTTGTTTCCAAAAAAAGTAGAAGCCTATGCTGAGTTCCTGGTTGAAGATTGTTGTGATAACATCCCCATCAACGCTCGTGATTTTCAAAGCTTGCTAGGTTTACATATTTACCAACTGTTTGGAACACCAAAAATGGATGCTAGTTTTGAATTTGCCAAAACCAGCTATATTGCTTACAGACATGGAAACTTTAAATCAGGCTTTATCAACCAAAATAAAGTCCTTGGCCATCCCATTGGACCAGATGGACTTGGCAGCTATGCCAAGCTTAATTATTTTTGGTCAAAAAAACTATTGTGCTCTGTGCAAGCAGGCTTTGAATCCAGCGGCACTGCTGATTTTAAAAATAAATTTTATGGCAACACAGACCCTAATGTTGAAAGCTCAGAACATGCTTATCAAACCGGTTTACAATGTTTTTGGAATCAGCAAAACGCCGCCAACAAAGCTCTATTTTCTCTTAATGGCAATATCACTTATCAACATACACAAAACTACAACTATATTGAAAACAACAATAGAGACGATGTATTTGTAGGCCTCAGTGGAAAATATGTTTTTTAATATCTTATTCAAATCCACCTTGACAAAAACCAAAAATAATGCGATGCGCTATATTATGGGGAAACATATTTTACTTACATTTATTTTATTATTACCTTTTCAAAACAAATCACATGCCCAAAATTTGGATTGGGGCAACTGCTTAAACGGTGACATATGGTTACTTGTAGATACTTCAGGAAGCCTCAATGGCCGTGAAGAAACTCTGTACAGTGCTGTTCAAACGATAGCAAGTAAATTAATTCAATGGAACCCTGAAACAAGGGTTGGTTTATGGGAGTTCCCAATAATCACAAACAATCGCCAAACTGAAGATGAGAGTGTCTTAAGAGTAGATCTAACTAGAGATAAAGAAGCTTTTAATGGCTTTTGGTCTAAGGGGTATGGTAACGAAAATATTGCCAAAGCGTTAAGCAACGCTTTCTTCTATCACAATAATACAGTGACAAAAGATCGAGAAGAGCAAGAAAATTATCAAAAAATACTGATTCTAATCAGTGATGGTGTTGATGGTGATAATCACCAAAGGGCTCAATCGTATGCTCAATACATCAAATCTCAAGGCATGGGTATTATTTCTCTACACCTTGTTACCGAAAAAGCATCACAACATAGTACTGATATCAATCAATTTATGCGTTCTATTTCGGGTATTCCGGATAAAACAGAGGAAGCCTATTTTCAGACCAATCTAGAAAACTTAGCTCAATTTTTCTCAGCAACATTTGGTTGTCATTAAATTTAGTTACAAGGAATTTTCCAATGGTTAAAAAAATCATACTTACATTACTGTTATTTTTTGGACCTTTATTTGCTCAAGTCCCTGATCAAAATGACTTTTTTGACAGCGAAAAATTTATGGCTTGTTCAATTGCTTTACCTGAAAAAAATGACTGGTGTACATGGTTTGCTTCCTTTCAATTTTCCCCGGATGAGCCTTACAGCGATGAAGATTTTAACAACATGCTGCTTATGGATAAAAATAAATCTTCAGATTTTTATCCTCTAGAATTGGTTTTACATAGTCTAAAGAATGGTAATATTGATCTAGCAAAAAAACTAATCGAAGCTGGGGCAGATCTACATGAAGAAGGAGAAACTTATGAGTTTATTCCTTACCCAATATTTGCTGCTATTGAACTAAATAATATTGAAATATTAGACCTAATGATTAAGCATGGCGCTAAACTAAATATAAAAAACCCATATTCTGACAGTAGTCCATTAATTTTTGCTTCATACAATGAGGAAAATCTTAAAGCGGCTTTACACTTATTGAATGTAATTAATAACTCTGAAAACCCCTTAAGTTTATTGAATATGCAGGACTATGAAGGAAAGTCTGCTTTATATTATGCTAGTCAGTGGAATGACAAAAAATTTGCCTTAGACTTAATTGATTCTGGTGCAAACATTAACTTGACTAACACTAAAGGCAACTCATTGATTATGCTTGCTGCAAAATACAGTTACGATAATGAAAAACTATTTAATTGCATTCATTTTTTACTGCTGCAAGACAATATTGATATTAATCACGTCAATAATAACAATGAAAATATTCTCTTCCAGTTATTTTTTGGCCCTTATTATGAAGACAACTTGGTCATAAAAGAAAAAACGAAAAACTTAATTGAGCTATTAATCAATGATCATGAAGTAAACATTGAGCAAACCAACAAGAAAGGCGAATCTATTTTATTCTCTCTTGTACAAAAAGAAAACAGTGAACTGTTAAACCTTTTTTTAGAACATGGCATGGATATTAACAACGTTAACAATGCTAATGAAAACCTATTGATCATAGCAATAAAAAGACAATCAACATACATGATTGACTTCTTATTTAATCATGGCATAAAAAACAGTCACAAAAAGAAAGCTATGCAATATGCGCAAGGGTTAATAGACACTGACTCTAACTATGAATCAATAACAAACTATCTCAAAAGTAAAATGAAATAGTATTAAACTTTATAAGATAATTTTTATTCAACTTCAGTCTAGATAGTATAAAAATATACATAGAATCTATCTTATTATATAGTTTTTCAGAATAATTGGCGCATGAAAAATCAGCACTTACATAAAAAATTGTTTTTCTCGTTGAATGGTCTCAAACATGCTTTTAAACTTGAGCATAGTTTAAAAATAGAACTTTTCTGCTCTATTCTTCTCATTGTATTTTTTATCTACTTTGATGCAAGTATTACTTGGTTTGCGTTAGGAATAATCTCCTCATGCATTATGCTGTCAGCTGAGCTTATTAATACTGCATTTGAGGCTTATCTTGACCACTTTCACCCACAATTTGACCGGGTTGTAGGACTCATCAAAGATATATTGTCTGGCTCAGTTTTTATCACCCAAGTGATGACTTTTATTATTTTTATGCTATTTGTCGTGTCGCAAGTGTTTTAGCAATCAAATTCGCTGTGTCCGTACTAAAGACTAAAGTTGATTTACTGAACATTTAAACTTAAACCACTGCTATTATGACTCTTAGGAAAAATTCTATCTTCTTCAATCAATACCTGATTTTTTGAAATCTTAATAACATCTTGTCTAAAGCTTTGTAAGATAATGCTATCTTGCATTTGACCAATAATATTATGTTTTTCATCTGGATCTTCTAGTAGGTTATAAACATATTGTTCTCCTGTACTTCCAGAGTATACATATTTGTATGGCATCTTGATTGAGATAAAGTAGCCCCCATCATAAGGTTGAAACATAATAGATCTATTGTTGGGCAATACTTTAGATTGTTCAAAAATAGGAATCACCCTTCCATTAAAATGGCTTAAGGTATTTATATTGGTTAATTCTAAAATGGTTGGCGCTATATCAAGCTGTGTATACGCTTCATCATGCAATGCCTTACTTTTTATTTGTCCTGGCCAATACATCACCAATGGAATTCTGAACAATTCATCACTGTAAGTCATTTCATTGCTGGTGTTTTTATTTCTCCCTGTGGGAAAGCCATGGTCCCCAGTAACAATCAATAAGGTATCTTTTGAAAATTTTGGATGGGCTTGAAGTTTTTCAATAAATGTCCCTAAATATTCATCCGCCAAATGCAAAGAAGACAAGTAACGCTCCCTAAAGTTTTGAGGATCTGTATACAGCTTTAACTGGTCTTTAGGGACTTCATTGAATGGCTGATGGTGTGAAATGCTGGCTAAGGTAATAAACAGTTTGCTATCAGGATCTTTTTTAAAAATTGAGTCTGCGTGGGCAATTGTTTTTCTGTACAGCTCACTATCTTGTGGACCCCAACCCCATATTTTACTAGGCGGGCTTGCATCAACAAAATTGTGGTCATTGCCATACACTTCATCAAAGCCAATTTTGCGTAAAAACTCGCCCTCATTGTCATAAATTAAAGAGTCATCGCCTTTAATGGCAATGGTGTGGTAGCCTTGTTTTGATAGAATTTTTGGTAAGCAATTGAGGCCACTATCTTGATACCGAGTCATGATTTTTTGTCTGAAACTTGGAATTAAGGAACACAATGAAGCCACATGACCTCTGGCTGTCTGTACTGAGGCAGAGTAAAAGTGATTGATGTATAAACCTTTTTTTGCCAAAGCATTGAGATGAGGGCTTATTTCTTTTCCATTGGGCGCATACTTAAAAAGCTCTAAACCAGAAAAAGATTCTAACATTAACAAGATAATATGTTTGGGAGGAGTGTTCTCTATAGCGTCTTTGTGCTCATATACATACGGGTATTGTTTACCCTCAAGATCACTTTCATGCTTGACCAGCGACATAAATGGATCATTAAAGTAACGCTTTGCCGACCATGCAAAACTAAACATTTCTTGATGATTCTTTGGAAAGGCTAAAAATACAAGCCCATTGAACAGACTGACAATAAGTAAGGTTGAAGCTACTTTTTTTAAACTCGTAAAAGGGCCCGATATAACTTTAAATTTTAATTCCAATAAAATAAAACTTATAACAATAAGCGCAAGAGCTACAATTTCGGATTGTCCCAAAGACACTGCAATCTCACGAATACCATCATAGGATAAAAACTCTTGGATATTGGTATACAAAAGAGAAAAGTCCAATGAGGCGCCTCTCACTTTTTTATAAACAATTAACATGGCCCAAAAAAGCAAGCCAAAGGATGTTACTAAAAACCGCAGCCAACGCGCCGGAATTAAGGATACCATCAATAAAAACCAGAACGTACCAGAAAAGGTTGATAACAATAGCAGAAAACCATAAGCAACGTATTGATCCGCTAAAATAACCTTTTTAAGGCAAAAAATTACAAACACAAGTGTATGAATGACTGCGATTAAGGCACTAAACTGTATCTGCTTTTGATAGCGGCTGAATGTATTAAGCAAAAATTTCATAATTTTTATAAACCCTACACCTGTAAAAATAGAACAAGTCCAAAATTTTACATGCAAGAGAAACCATCTAATATATATTCTGCGCTTATACAATATAAAAATAAACCTTATGTGGATTATTCACTAAAATAAACCATTTTTATGGTAGGTGAGCAGAACATGTTTGTTCAAATGTATAAAAACAAGCCTATTTTTGGCCTTCAAATAGCTATAAATCTTATATTCATCCTCTTTTCAAATATGCCTGTATATGGCAATAATATACCCAGCATAAACTTTTCTTTAGCCCCCATCTATGAGACTTCAGCTCAAGTTCTTGGAAAAAATATGCTTGCTTTGGATGCTAGACAAAGAATTTACAACGACATCTCAAAAGTAGATGGCAAAGACACCCCATTTTTTTTGGGTGCCTCAATTATTTATGGCTTAGGTCATAAAACAGACCTCCAACTGGGGGCTCAGGTTTTTGACAGTTCTTATTTAACTGATCTCAATGGACGTATAAACAATGGAAATTATGAGTTCACCTTGGGACTAAAACATAATTTTTTTACGGATCAAAGCCAGAGGCATATGATTAGTGCTGGTTTTTGGCTTTCTGGCTATCAAAGAGGCGCAACTTTTTTCTCTCCGCCTCAACCTGAAATTGATGGTAGCGGCATCATCCCAAAAATCAGTGCCCAGTATTCCTGGGTCAAAAAAAAATTGAGCTTTTCTATAGCTCCAACAGCAGTTTTATATAAAAAAAATAGCGCTAGCTTTTTACCCAGTAATCCTTATGACTTTGAAGCTTTTGGGCCTTTATTAGGCTTTGGCTCCGCTGTCAGTTATAACTTTCACAAAAAGCTTGGGCTTTGGTCCAGTGTTTTTCAAGCTGTGTATGGGAGTAACAGCCTTAATTTTTCACCTCATGAACCTAAAAAAACTTTACGTTATGATATAGGGCTACAATACCGAGTCAATCCCTATATCAGCACAGATTTATTTTTGAGTAATGGCTTAGGAAACATTGGTGCACTTAGTCCTTTAGCAGAGTCCCGCGTTAATGGCTTGGGCCTGGCTATGACGGTATACCCTAATTTTAAAAAAGCTGATTCTAGTCAATCCCGCTACTCTAGCTCTATCCATCACCCTTTTACTGTCTCCTCTAGCATCGCTAGTAATTCTCAACATCTATCCTTTGAGTATGAATTTGTTCCAGACTTAACCGCATTTATCTACATCAATTATGTTTTTGGACAAACCGATGAATCTGAGCAAGGTATAGGAGGAAAACTTACGTTGCTTGAAGTGGTTAATGCTCAACAAAAAGCATTTCGAATAAGCCTTATGCCTACAATGGCCAGAGGCAACAATTTGCTTGAAAACTTTAGACAAGAAAATAGAGACCTTTTTATTCAAAGTCCCGTCAAAAAAAGAATTCCTTTTATATTAAGTGGCGACCATGAAGGCCCAGGAGATTTAAAAACTCTATGGATTATATCCAGTGCTCTCCCTATAGATATAAGCCTTTTAAATCGAACTCATGTTCAAATTGCACCTGCAGTAGGTTATGTTCAACGACGCGGGCTGGTTTTTTATGGTTTACAAAATGCTTTAGACTACTTTTTTATAAAAAATACTGCTATATACCTGCAAAATACAATTAATTTCTCAAATAATGAGAATACTTTTGTGGGTAGCTCGCTAAAAAAGAAACTCCCAATGGAGTTTGGTGTAAAAAGGAATTTTGTACTTTCTAACAATGCAATTTTGCAAAAGTTAAACGCATCTGTTTTTATAGGAAATACTTTGGGACCAACAACTTGGAATAGGTTTAGAGTCAATGCAGATAATAAGTTCTCATTTGGGCTTAGATTGAAAGCGAATTTTTAAACTGTCATGATATATAAAATAATTGTTCATCACTTTTATAAAAAAAAGATCTTAAAATATATTTTAAGACACCCTATTAAATATAGTCTTTGGCTAATTTTATGTTTGGTGCCAAGTTTGATTTTAGTTCAAAAACTAAAAATCAATAGTGATTTCAAATTTTTACTCCCCCAAAACAAACCCAGTGTTCTAGCAATGGATCTTTTACAAGAACGCAGACAAGAAAGCACACAGCTCTTATCTATAGTACTTGAAAGTGATGATAAAGATCTTATTGTGGACAGCATTGACACCCTGGTTCCAGTACTTAAGCGTATTGACTCAACACTCATTAAGAAAGTCAATTATACAATATCAGATGCTAAAGATTTTTATGATAAAAACAAATACTTATATCTAGATCTAGAAGACCTAAAAACCATTCGTCAACGCCTCAATGCAAAAATAAGATACGAAAAACTTAAAAACAACCCCTTATTTTTTGACCTAGAAGACAATGAAGTTGAGTTTGATATTTCTGATATTGAAGAAAAATACAAAAACAAAGACTCTCAACAAAATAAATACTCCCCAGACCAATTTTACAAAGGTTACTTTTTTTCTAAGCAACAAGACTATGCAATTATCATCATTCAACCTAGCTCATCCATCAGTGGCATAGCATCCAATGAAAAATTAATTAAAAAAGTAGATGAGGTCATAGAACAAACCATTCCAAAAACCAAACATAAAAACTTAAGCATTAAACTGTCTGGTTCTCTCTATGAAACTGTTTTTGAGTACAAGACACTTATACGAGATATGTTATCTACTTTGACTTTGTGTTTATCTTTAGTTTTTTTAATTTTGTTTATTTACTTTCTTAATGTTCGGATTGTTTTATTCTTAGTCATCCCACTGGTATATTCTGTCTTAACCCTTATGGGCATTGCTTACTTTTGCTTTGATTACCTAACTTCAATCACAGTTTTTTTAATGAGTATAATTGTGGGTAATGGGGTTAACACGGGCATACTTTTATTATCAGCTTATTTTTCTTTTTCTAAAAATCATACATCTAAGTTTAAAGCATTTTTAAAAGCTACAGATAAAACGGTTTTTTCTACATTTTTCTCTGCAATCACAACTTCTTTGGCATTTCTATGCTTATATTTTTCAGAAATTAATAGCTTAAGACAATTTGGTATTGTTGGTTCAATTGGTATTTTTCTGGCTTGGGCAGCAAACTTCATGATCTTGCCTCTATTTATATTCAATAGCTCTACTTCAAATATCCAAAGTAAAACCAGATTGTTTTTTACAAATATCGCTCACACTGTAAGTGACGCTTTTGCTAATTTAATTCAAAAACGTCATGTTATTCTAGCAGTAATATTAACCCTGTTTCTTTTATCAACCATTAAACCCATTATTAACTATTTACCCAACTCTTTGGAGTATGATTTTTCTAAACTCAGAAACAAAACCAGCAATCCTATCTTTAAAAAAGCCAACAATATTTTTAAAGAGGTTAATCCTACGGTTGCTCTTTTTGATAAAGACAATCAGGCATTTTGTGACGATATTAGCAATAGTATTGATAGCAATGATCCTGATAATTTATTAGACCGTTGTGAATCTATTTATTCTTTTCTTCCCACTCAACAAGATGAAAAACTCGTTGAATTAAAAAAAATAAAAACCTTACTCAATGATAAATCCATTAATTTTTTAAATAAAAAAGAAAAAAAAGATCTTGTTGAAATCAAACAAAATTTATCTAACATTAAAAAAATTGCTGCCAAAGACTTACCAGAACTGATTAAAAGTAAATTCAAAGAAGATGAAAACACTTATAACACCATTGCTTACCTTTATCCTATTCGTTCAAAACTGGGACACGATTCAAAAAATCTTGTTTTATATACTCAAGACATAAAACAAAGGGCTGCCAAAATTGGTGATGCTATTGTTGCTGGACAAAGTTTTATTTTAGCTGACCTTATCGCTGCAATCAAAAAAGATGCACCAAAAACAACTTTGCTTTCTTTATTGGTCATTTTATTCATTATAATCGTTTTTTTACGGCGTCAGCTTATTATGTACATGGCAATTTCAGTCGTCTCATCATTTTTGCTTATGCTCTTTGCTCAAGTTATGTTTGATATAAAATTTAATTTTATTAATTTCGTTGCTCTGCCCATTAGCTTTGGAATAGGTATTGATTATGCTATCAATTTCTTTTATCAATTATCCCAACGTCAATCTAACTTATCACAAATTATTCAAAACACGGGATCAGCAATTATTGTTTGTTCTATGACCACCATTGTCAGTTACTTATCTTTAATCAGTGCCAACAGCCAGGCACTTGCCTCTTTTGGTAAATTGGCTTTAATAGGTGAATTTGCTAGTTTATTTGTTGTTTTTGTTGCTTTGCCCTCATATTACTTTCTGCTGACAAAAAAGAAGCAATAGTTACACTTTGTTGGTAACTTGATAAAAAAAATTAGTAGCTTATGATTTTTTTAAAAACATCTACGTATTCAGAAGCCATATCTTGCCAAGATGAACAGTTTGCATCTGTATAAATCTTATACTCTTGTGCTAAAGATTCTCTTTGCTGATCATCTTTTAACAGTTCAATGACTCTGGCTTTCCATAGCTCTACATCTGCCGATTTTAATAATTCACCATTTTTTTTATGTGTGATTGCTGAGGGTATACCATCAACATTGGCTGCTAAACAAATGGTTTTGGATGACGCTGCTTCCAGAGTCACTAAACCAAAACCTTCATAGTCACCATGCACTTTTATATTTGGCATCACAAATAAATCTGCATATTGCAATAGCATTTTAAGTTCTTTGTTAGAAAGGTTACTTAAACGGACTATATTAGAATATTTTTTTTGTAATGTTTCAATTTTCAAATCATCCGTTGGTACACCTAAAAGAAAAATTCTTTGAATAATTTTTTTTAGTCCAGGAATATTCAGCAAAGTTCTGTATAGCTTAGGATTTTCTAGTTTGGGCCCAACAATAACATAAGCCGTTGAACTATCTAAGTGAGGTACAATATTTTCTCCAAACCATGAAAAACCTTTTCGTACAACAGGCCTACCAATAGACAAAATAATTTTTTTGTATTGTTTCAATCCAAATTTTTTCAAGGTTTCATCAATTTCTTTTGTGGTAAACTGTTGAATAGGATCAAGAGAGACTCCATTTTTTACTGGAAAAATAATTTCTTTTTGAACTCCACGTTTCATCAACTCTTCTCCAGTTTGAAAACTAACTGGAACAATTGCACTTAATTTTTTTAAATTTTTTTTAAGCCAGCGTTGATAAAATGTATTTGGATAAACAACATCAAGACCATGTACAGTAACAATGACTGGAATTTTAATTTTTTTTAAAATTGGTGTTAAAAACAAAAGCATAATTAAATCATTGATATAAATCAATCTTGTTTCAGGATGACTTTTTAAAAAATTTAATACTCTTTTAGCTGCAGTTAAAAAAAACCACACTTTATTACCTACGCTTTGGTATATATGTTTATGAACTGTATAATTTTTTTCTAAATGCGTGACCAACTCATAACATTGTTTTTGCATTCCTCCTGTAGAAGGTGGATATTGATGTGCAACCACTAAGATTTCCATGGTTAATGTTTATCATAAAAAAAATTGTTGTCCCAGCTCTTCTTATGCCTAAGAGCATAAACAAAATGATGTGTTTTTGAATCTTAGAATATTTTACTATTAAATTTAGAAAAATAACTACTTGGTTACCCTACCGTAAACATCCTCTAAACGAACAATGTCATCTTCTCCAAGGTAACTTCCATACTGAACTTCTATCAAATGCAAAGCTTCAGTTCCTTTATTTTCAAGGCGATGTGATACTCCTTGTGGTATGAATACAGATTCATTTTCTTTTAAGATCTTTTCTTCACCATTGATTGTTACCAGTGCAATTCCACTAACAACTGTCCAGTGTTCTGAGCGGTGATGATGGTATTGAAGAGAAAGCTTTTGTCCCGGATTCACTACTATATGCTTGACTTGATGTTTTTCACCTTGATCAACACTCTCATATGAACCCCAAGGTCTATTCACAACGGCTGGTTTTTTTAACTCCACTCTATCTAATGATTTTAATTGTTCCGCAATATTTTTTACTCTTTGCGCTTGGCTTTTAGCAGCAACCAATAAGGCATCTTTAGTGTCTACAACAATGCTTTCTTCTAAACCAATAACAGCAATCAACCGGCCATTGCTATGTACATATGTGTTCTTGGTGTTTTCTATAAAAACATTTTCATTTTTAACATTGCCTTCTTCATCTGCATTTGCAATTGATAAGTCAGAAATTGCAGTCCATTCACCAACATCACTCCAGTCAAACGTAGCTTTGACAACAACTGCATCAGATGTTTTTTCCATAACTGCGTAATCAATTGATATTGAAGTACATTGAGAAAAGCTATCTTGCTCAGGATGGATCACCAAATCATTTTGTTGAGCGTTTTGCATTGCTAGTCTTGAATTTTCAATAATTTCTGGCTGATACAAAGTTAGATTGTTTATATAGCTGTTGGGCGTAAACATAAACATGCCGCTGTTCCAAACATACTGATTGGTTTTTAAAAATTGTGTAGCTGTTTCTAGATTAGGTTTCTCTTTAAAGCTTTTTACAACAAAGCCGTGGTCTGTTTCAGAACATTGTTCACCACATTCTATATAACCATAACCCGTATGCGGAGAATGTGGCTCAATCCCCATGGTGACCAGTTTACCTTTTTGAGCGTATTTTGCTGCTTCAAAAACCGTTTGATTAAACAGTTCTTCTTGCATAATTTTATGATCTGATGGCATCACAAACATGCATGCATCACTATTGTTTTCAATTAAACTTAAGGCTGCTAAAGCAATGGCTGGAGCTGTATTTTTAGCTTCAGGCTCTAGGATGATGGCTGTATAATCTAAGCCTATGGCTTGTATTTGACTTTTAAGAAGATGTTCAAATCTTTGATTAGAGATAATAATGGGTGGGGCATAATTTTCTCTATCTGAGGTAAGTTCAAGCGTTTCTTGTAATAAGCTTTTATCTGAAAAAAAATTAACAAACTGTTTTGGTAAATCTTCTCTTGAAACCGGCCATAAGCGAGTTCCAGAACCTCCACAAAGAATAACCGGATATATTTTAGTTGGCATATAATTGATTTCCCTTTTTTAATCGATCCACAGTATAAATTTAATAGTTTATACTTTTTAAACCCTTAACAAAGATCTTAATCAGTAACAACTGGATCTGGAGTTGGCACTACTTTTTCTTCAGCTTTCGGTGTTGGCTTCTTTGGTTGACTTTTTTCTTTTAACAAAACAAAATCATCATAATCTGCAATAGCATGCCCCTTTTTGATTCGTTCTGAATCAGTTAAAATTCCAAAAGCCATGGGACTTCTAACTTTATCCGTCTTAAAATATTTCTGGTAATCTGCCAATACATCTCTCTCTTCAGTGATCCATTCTCCCATACCTTCTTTTCCTGATCTGATTACAATTAACTCCTGCGGATTTTTACCGTCTTTATAAACATGGCCATCTACAGGTTCATTTTCCGCCCAAACATATTTTATAGTCTCAAAACGTAGAGGTATTAAACTTTTTCTAAAAATAACATAGACCGATGCAGCACTGTTATTGGGTTTTGATAAAGGTTTAGCACCTTTTGGATGCTTATGAACTCGCCAACGCCATGACAAAACAGGTCTATACTTTAAACTCCAACCTTTAATCTTAAATATTGCTGCTGCTGTTTTTTTGCTATCTGCATGTAAAAATAAATTATTGTCTTCCTTAACAATAGAATAAATATCTTTAGCTTCACCTTTAATGTCTGACACATGCCAACCATTAAAATCCACTGCGCCCACACCTTGTTTTTCAAAATCTTCTAGAACCAATTTTTCTTGGGCAAAAACACCTGTTCCAAAAAACATAAAAATAAGACTGTGCAAAATATATTTCTTCTTAAACATCATCAATGATTATCCCAACTTTCTATTGTTTTGCAAAGGAACTGATAGATTTACCAAATCTTTATAGACATCAATAACAGCTTGGTTGACTTGATCCCATTGCTTGGTTTTAGCATAAGCCAATGCTTTTTCTTGTAAGTTTTGCCTTTTGTTTAAGTTTACTACAAGTTCCTTAATGCTAGCTGAATAGGCTGGGATATCATCTTGAGAAAAAATATAACCCGCTTGCGACTCTTTAACAATTTCCTGACAGCCCCCTTGATTTGAAACCAAGGCTGGGCAGCCGCTGGCTAAAGCTTCTTGAACAACTTGACCAAAGGTCTCCGTGGTTGAAGGGAAAAATAAAACATCTGCGCTTGCGTAATATTGCCCAATTTTTTCTGGCTTTATGCTGCCAAAAAAGTGCGCTTTGGGCATTTGATTTTTTAACACTTCTTTGGCGGGTCCATCGCCAACAAAACAAAATTTAATCTTTCTAAAAAGTTCAGGCTGACCTTGAGACAAATCATCATATACTTTTCTTATACATTCTAAATTTTTGTACCAGACCAAACGCCCCACATACAACACATAAAACTTGTCGTCTCCACCCCAAGTTTGGCGCAATGTAACATCTCTTTTGTCTGCAGAAAACATCGTTTCATGAATACCGCGACTCCATATTTTTATGGCATGCTTATGTTTATTTTTACCCAAGCCTACAATACCATGACTTAAAAGTTCATCTTGGATAATTTTGGTAGGCGCAAAAACAGCTTGGCATTGATTGTAATGTTTTTTTAACTTCCCCCATAACCAGTGCTGCAAAAATCCAAGCCTGTAATATGGCAAGTACGATGGAAAATGCGTATGAAATGATCCCACTAAGGGGATATTATGCTTTTTGGCATATTTAGTCGCCCCATGCCCGGTTAAATCTGGGGTTGAAACATGGATTATATCTGGCTTAAATTGCTCTAAGGCTTGCCTAACTTTTTTGGAAAAAAAGCCAATTTTGTATTCAGGATAGAAAAATATTGGGATTGATGTCACTTCAAATACGCAAAGGTGTGAAGAATCAAATTCATCTACGCAAGGCGAAAAAACCATATGCTCAATGCCTTGCTTACTCAGGCTTTTGGACAGTTGAATCAAGGAGCGGGCACTACCATCTGATTTTTCTTTAAACATCCCAGCAAAAATAGCAACTCTTGGCTTCATGAACGTCTCATAACGTTTTTTTGCCCCGAATAACAGAAAAAACCTCTAGTTATCCACAAGTTAATACTGCCCGATATGAGCTGTTATTCAATTACGCGTTGCATAGGAATACCGCTGACCATGGAACCACCTATCTCTTCTTTTACAAGAGGTCCCATCTCCTTAAAACCCATTTTTTTGTAAAAGCCCAAAGCCGTTAAGGATGAATCCATCTTAATCGTATTAATTAAGCTCTCCTTGCAAACTTTTGTCATGATTTCCATCATTTCTCGTCCAAATCCCATACCAATAATGTCTGGATGAAAATACAATGCTGCTAGATTCGCATAGCTTTCTTCTTTGTTTAAGATCAAACAGGCCATACCTTTGATAGCATCCATAACTTGATCTTCCACAACCCAAACACAATGCTTATCAATGGCATTGGCCCACTTTTGCTGATCAAACGGTCTTTGTCCCCAGCCTGCAACTTCTTCTTTGCCATGCTCATGAATGCATACATTCATGATGGAATACATATGAACATCATGAATAGCTTGTTCATCTCCACGCTTGGCTTTACGAATTTGATAATTTGTTGCATGCATATTTTTCATCAATCACAGTTGATCCATATCGTCAATGGCATAGGGATAATGCTCTATGCTGCAAGGCAAATGCGGTTGGTAAACCACCAAATCAAATTGCAATGTGTAGTCACAATACTTTGGATAATGCATTAAAAAAAATTGCGCCAAACGAATCAATTTTTTTTTCTTATGCCAGTCAAAATGAACTTTGGGAGAAATATTTGAATGACTGCCAGACTTAACTTCTACAATGAGAACGGTTTTTGCCTTAGACATGATTAAGTCAATCTCACCTAAAGGGCAGCGGTAGTTTTTGTACAGCAGCTTGTACCCTTGTTTTTGCAAAAACTTTTGCGCTTGCTCTTCTCCCAAATCTCCTAAGGTTTTTCTATTGTTAACTTTAAACAAAATTTAAGGTGCCAATTACCGACTAAATTGAAAGCTTTTTCTATGCAGTGGACTCATACCATGTTCAACAATAGCTTGTTTATGCACAGCTGTGGCATAACCTTTGTGTTTGATAAAATCATAGATAGGGTAATCTTGATGGTATTGGCGCATCATTCTATCTCTTGTAACCTTAGCAATAATAGAAGCTGCTCCTATGGATATGCAACGATCGTCGCCTTTGGTTAACGTGTATTGTTTAATATCTGATTTAAAGGGAATATGGCCATCCACCAAACATAAATCTGCTTGTTGTTTTAAATTGCTCACTGCAATCTGCATGGCGTGCAAGCTGGCTTGTAAAATATTCATGGTATCAATACTAGTTGCATCAACAATGCCAACTGCATAATCAATGTAGGGTAACGCAATCAACATATCAAATAAGGCTTCTCGTTTTCTTTCCGCAATCTTCTTAGAGTCTTTGATATCATACAAAAGCGCTTCAGGTTTTTTTTCAAAACAAACTGCCGCAGCAACCACAGGCCCCGCCAAGGCACCTCTACCAGCTTCATCCACTCCCACAACACGACTGAAATTCATACGCAAAAAGTGTTCTTCTAAAGCAAAATGCTTCTCAGGACGATCTTTGTGTTGTTCAAATCTCAAAAGGTACGGCCTTACTTTTGAGATTTTTTATTTTGATTGTTTCTCAAAAGTAAGGCCGTACCTTTTGAGACAATGTGCAATTCATCTAAACTTTCTTGCGGAACCATGGCCGGTGCTTCACACATCAAGTCACTTGCATTTTGTGTTTTTGGAAACGCAATTACATCTCTTATTGCACTGGTTTCAGATAGAATCATAGCCAAACGATCTAAACCAAAGGCAATGCCTCCATGTGGTGGCGTACCATACTTTAAAGCTTCTAAGAAAAACCCAAATTTTAACTTTGCTTCTTCTTCACTGATATTTAATACATCAAATACTTTGGCTTGCATTTTACTATCATGGATACGAATAGAACCCCCGCCCACTTCATAGCCATTGAGCACCAAATCATAAGCTTTGGCTTTAAGTGTATCCAAAGTCTTTTCCGATAACTCTTGCCCTTCATCTAATTTGGGATGGGTAAATGGGTGGTGCATAGAAAAATAACGTCCCGCTTCTTGATCGTATTCAAACATGGGGAAGTCTGTAATCCAAACAAACGCATGCTCTTTTTCTGGTGCAATCTCTAAACGAGCAATACATTCTTTTTTTATGACGCCTAAAACTCTGCGCGATACATCCGCTTTATCCGCAATCAACAAACCTAAGTCACCTTCTTTAAGTCCTAAGGCTTTGCCCATACTCTGCATTTCTTCTGGGCTTAAAAACTTCTCTACCGAAGAGCTTAAACCTTCTGGTTTTAGTCTGACCCAAACCATGCCTTTGGCTCCATGATCTTGTGCCATTTTAACCAACTGATCCACTTGATTTCTAGCAATCGCATTGCCACCGGGAATTCTTAAGCCTCTTATTTCACCTTGGTTTGCAACAACTGATTTAAAAACATTGAACTCCGTGTTTTCAAATACCGCATTTAAATTTTTAAGTGGCATGCGCCAACGTAAATCTGGTTTATCGGAACCATATTCTTCCATGGCTTGGACATAGCTCATGCGTTCAAATTGTGCTTCTGGTAAAGCTTTATTTAAAACGTTAGTCCACACATGCGCCATCATTTTTTCTATCAAGTTAAAAATTAAATCTTCATGGGCAAAACTGATTTCCATATCCAATTGGGTAAATTCTGGCTGTCTATCCGCACGCAAATCCTCATCCCTGAAACAGCGCGCAATCTGATAATAACGATCAAAGCCAGAGACCATCAACAACTGTTTAAACAACTGTGGAGATTGCGGTAAAGCATAAAAACTTCCTGGATGCACACGACTAGGCACCAAATAATCTCTTGCCCCTTCTGGCGTAGCTTTGGTTAAAATAGGCGTTTCAATTTCAAGAAACTCTTCTTCATTTAAAAAGTTTCTCAATGCATGATTTAACTTGTGACGAAGAATCAAATGTTTCTGTAAACCTTCTCTACGCATATCCAAATAACGGTATTTTAAACGCACACTTTCACTGACATCGCTATCTTCATTGATAGGAAATGGTGGTGTTTTAGCTTTGGATAAAATATTAAGTTCATGAGCATAAACTTCAATTTCACCGGTTGTCATATTTTTATTCACCATGCCTTCTAAACGTAAAGAAACTTTACCTTGTACAGCAATCACATCTTCATGCCGTAAAGCATCCGCTACACTGTGGGCTTGCGCATTTTGCTCAGGATTGAACACCAACTGCGTGATTCCATAACGGTCTCTTAAATCAATAAAAATAACTCCCCCATGATCACGTCTTCTATTAACCCAACCGGTTAAACAAACCTCTTGATCTTTATCTTTTGCACTTAATTGCCCACACGTATGGCTTCTATAATTTTGCATCTATGCCTACCTCATTTTTATCTTTTAAAACTTGTTCACTTAAAAAATCTATACACTTATTATATTCAATTTCTTTCTGCTCTTTACTGATAAAATTTTTAAATAAAACCGAATTATTCTCTAGTTCTTGGTCACCAAGAATCAATACATAGTGTGGGTCCAATTTTGCAACTGCTCTCAAACCAGACTTCATACTGGTCTTATCAAACACAACATCGATATTCATGATTTTGGCCCAGTCCAATTGTCGTAAAGACCAGGCCAATTGATTGGCTTTTACTTGGGCTTTGTCACTTAAAGGCAATACAACACATTGCTTTGCTTTTTCTACTTCTGCTATTTTACTGATCATCAGTAAACGTTCCATGCCCATGGCAAAACCTACAGCAGGAATATCTTGCCCTGCAAAAGACTTGATCAAATTATTGTAACGCCCGCCGCCGCCGGCGGCATTTTGACTACCCAGACCTTGGGCTATCACTTCAAAGGCAGTGTGGGTGTAATAATCCAAACCTCTGACTATCTTATTGTTAATCTCATAAGGAATCTGCATTTGACTCAATTGTTCTTGAACTTGATCAAAGTGAGCTTTACAAGTGTCACTCAAATAGTCCAACATCACCGGGGCATTTTGCATGATTTCTTGGGTTTTTTCATCTTTAGAATCAAATACTCGCATAGGGTTATCTTGCATTCTTTGTTGAGAAGTCTGATCCAAACCTGCTTGATGCTTTTGTAAATAGTTGAGTAAAGCTTCTCTGTATTTTGGTCTGCAGGTTTCATCACCAAGGCTATTGAGCATGATTTTAGGCGAAGGAATATTTAGTTTTTGACAGATTTGATAAAGCATGGAAATCACTTCTGCATCTGCGCCTGGCGCGCTACTGCCAAAATACTCCACCCCCATTTGATGAAACTGCCTAAAGCGTCCTTTTTGCGGTCTTTCCCGTCTAAACATAGGGCCCATATAATACAATTTTTGTGGGCTTTTTTGCGCTAAGAGTTTGTGCTGCATCAAAGCTCTGACCGTTCCCGGTGTGCCTTCTGGCCGCAAGCTAATGGAGTCACCGTTTTTATCTTCAAAACGATAAAATTCTTTTTGGACAATATCCGTATGCTCACCGGTAGATTTTATAAATAAATCTGCGTTTTCTAAAACAGGGGTTCTGATTTCACTGTAACCATAGTTATGCGCAATATCACGCAAAATGCGCTCTAATTGCTGCCACTGCTCTACTTCGCCAGGCAATATATCTGGCATGCCTTTTAAACTTTGAATCATCTGTTGTTTCCTTTTAAGGGGGGATCTTCCCCCCTTCTTTGACGAAAACGCGGTTTCCGTCAAATTCATCCCACCCAGTCGGCCACGATATAAAATCTAGCCTCTTTAGTTTCCTTTTAAGGGGGATCTTTAGCAACTGTTAGACCTTGTGTCTTACAGTTGCTTATGCAGGGCCCGCCCCTTCTTGAACGGCTTTGCATAAAACATTCTAGTTCGTTCCTCACAAGAATGTCTAAAAAAACGTCGTTTTTGGCCAATTCATCCCACCCGGGGAAAATTCAGGATAAACCTTCTTTTCCTATGGCAGCCTTAGCTTCTTTTGCCAGTTTATCGTGGCGCCACCCAGGTCAGAGTCAGCACATGGCCTCTCTTCCGGTTTTTCATTTTCAAAATGTTTGAGCATAAAAAAGATTTTCGTATGGCGAGTTTGGGTAGCTTTGCTACCCATTGTTTGAGCCAGTAGAAAACTTTTTTGTGTTCATAACACGTCAACTTAATAACTCCGCTAAAACTTACTATCACTAGCTCTTTGTGAGCTTACAAGAAAAAACCTCTTCTCTCGCTACGCTCTTTTTCTTAAGAGGCCCTCACGTCCCTCTCAGAAACAAAAACATCGTTTTTGTTTCTTCGCTCCTGTGTGCTCGGTCATGTAAAATGCCCTCACATATTACCTTAGCTCAATAACTTAGCTAATATTTACTATTACTAGCTCTTTGTGAGCTTACAAGAAAAAACCTCTTCAAAAGCACTTTTTGCCCGGTCAAAACAGGTTTTAAAGTCCAAGTCATTGCCTGTTTCCTTGGCCAAGGAGGTCATCTGTACGCCATCTAAACCACAGGGTAACATCACATCAAAATGACTTAAATTTGGATTAATATTCAATGAAAAGCCATGCATGCTCACCATCTTACGCACATGAATCCCCACAGAACCCAGTTTTTTTTGCTCATTGACCCATGCCCCAGGAAACCCTTCTTTTCTTTGCGCTTTAACTCCATATTGCTGACACACATGAATCATCACTTTTTCTAAACCACAGACAAACTGCTTTACGCCCATTGAAAAGTCTTTCATATTGACAATAGGGTATAAAACCAATTGACCGGGGCCATGGTAGGTGATTTTTCCACCGCGGTTAATTTGTGCCAATTCAAAACCCTGTTTTTCTAACCAAGAAAAACTATGTTTTAAATTCTCACCTTTTTCTGCTCTGCCAAAGGTAATGCACGGTTGATGTTCAACCATCAGAATCTTTCCTGGTCTAGCTTCATTGATGATTCCATCTCTAATTTGATTTTGCAAAGCAAGAATTTCATTGTAACTTTTATTTTGAATGATTTGGTAGTTGTATGTCTGCATAACTTTAGTGCTTGGATATAACAAAACTTGACTATTTTGGCTATTGCCACAAAAATAGTAAGTATGAAAAAAATATATTTAATACTCATCTTACTAGGACTAACCTTTAACTATAATACTGTCGTCATGGCAGACAACCACACACAAGCAGCCTGCGATTGCGGTTCAGAATCTGCCAAAGCCTGTGAAGGTAAAGCCTGTGACACCAATAAACAAGATGCTTGTGCGCACTGCAAAGCAAAATACAAGAAGCATCATTGGGCCAAGAAAAAAATGGACCACACCCAATTTTACTTGAGCCATGCAAAAGAACTTGGTCTGGATAAAAAACAAGTCAAAACGCTTGAAGATCAGCAAAAAAGCTATGAAAAAAAGCAAGATCAATTGCATAAAGAATGGAAAGAGTTGCATGACGACTTTGCACAAAAAATTCATGACAAGAAGCTAACAGAAGCGCAAATCAAAGAGCATGCCCAAAAAGTAGGGGCGTTAAAAGCACAAAAAGTTGAACATAACTTAATGCACCAACACACCTCATCAAAAGTATTAACAGAGGAACAAAACAAAAAAGTTTGGGAAATGTTAAAAAGTGAGGCACCAGAAAAAAGTCAAAAAAAATCTGGCAAAAAAAAGCACAAGAAACATAAAAAAAAGAAATAAATCCATTTAATATTAACGTTTAAAAGCCCGGCAGATAAAAACCTACCGGGCTTTTTTTATTATAAAACCTATTGATTGCTGCTTAGCATTATGCTACTTACGCAACTATATGTGGAGATGGATACAAAAAATAAGTTTATTTATAATTTTTATTGTTCACACTGGCTTTGCCAGTGAAGCTTTACCTGAATGGGACAGTTTTAATCCCTTTTTTATCCAATCAAGTACAAAAACTTTTTTTGCTACAGTAAATTTTGATGATGGTAGAAATCAACTCGTGTATATTTCACTTGATTCAAATAGCAACATCATATTTTGGGGATTTGCTCAAAAAGATGAAAATAATACATATAGTCAAGTAAAGGGTAGTCCTACCTATTTCATAGACCCATTTGCACTAATGGAAATCAGAGAATCTGTAAGGAATAAAAGAATTACCTATGATTTAACTATAGGCCGAAGCCTTTCTCACGTTAGAGAATTTGAGCTTCATAGTGATTACGAACATTCAGCAGAGTTTTTTTCTCGTCTTGAACATTATTTGCTCTTCTCCTTGTATCAGCAAATTGAGTATTTTATCCAACATTTTTTAAATCAAGAGTACCCACAACTCATTGAAACAATTCAACTTGGCACCAGCTATGAAAAACGACCAATTTATGCTTATAAAATTGCGTGCCCCAATAGCATTGCAAATATCAATCTTGTTTGGGTATCTTTAGCCCATGCTAGAGAAAGATCTACAGTAATGTCTAACCTTTATTCTATGCTAGAATTTTTACACCAGTTAACTGTTAACCCCCAACAATACTGTAATACTGCCGTCTGGTTTATCCCCATTTTAAACCCTGACGGATTTGTTTATGCCAATACACACAATGAAGTGTGGAGAAAAAATAGACGCCCAGTATCCAACCAGACTAAAAATGGAGAAACCATAAATGGTTTTGGTGTTGATATAGACCGTAATTTTTTTGACCCACAATGCTCCCAAGACTTTAGATTTTACAATGATCAAAGCTACCCAGATGACGATGAAACATTTAACAATGGTAATCCTACTTTTTCTGATGACCCTAACTCTGATATTTATAGAGGCACAGAAAACAGTGAAGCTGAGACCCAAGCTTTAATTAATTTAGTTGCAAACAATCACCCTAAAATTACATTCAATAATATTGTTTCTTTACATTCTGCTATAGACAACGGAGGTATTTTTCATCTTGATGACCAAGATCCCAGAACAATTGCTGAATATATTCACCAAGCCATTAATGCTAACGAATACAATGGTTATGAGCCATTGATTTTAAATGAACTTATGCCTGGTATGCCAGAACTATACATGCATAATAGGGGCATCCCAATGCTCGCCATTGTACTAAGAAGAAACTATAGCACGTTATGCTACAACCTAACTGATCCTCCTTTGGAACAGTATATTGAAGATCTAAATGTAACAATACAGGCGCTGTTTGCTAATATTCATTATTGGCAAAGTGTTTTACAAAAAAAAGGTCAATAAACCAATAATCTAGGTTAAATGATTTAACTTTATCTACAAACAAAATGATGTTTTGCGTTATTTTTTTAGTTTCTTTTTACAACGCAAAGCTTAAATTATTGATTATAAAGTGTTTTTTTAAAAAAACAGTGTTTGATTTTTTAGTTGTTTTTTGCTTTAATGTCCGCAAGGGGGCATTTAAGGAGTGAATATGAGTAAAGAAAAAGATAGTGTAAAGAATGTAGACTTAGATAAATTAAAAGCAGAAAACTCGCAGTTTGATGACGCGGAAATTTTTGAAAGTCCGGTTGATCGTCAGCAAAAAAAACGTAACCCTTTCATTAAAGATCCAGCTGCTTATGCTGCTTATAGAAATCGGAGAGTGAAAAACCGTTTACTCTAAAAATTAATTTTATACATTAATCCACAGCTTTAAATGATTGGTAAGTTTAAAGCTGTGAGTTTACATTTTTTCGACTATGGGCAACCCCAAAAGCTTTAAACTGGCCTCTAAAACTATGGTTGTACTCTTAACCAAACACAATCTAAAATATTTTTGCTCCTTTGGAGCATCTAAAACTCTGCATTTGGTGTAAAAACGATTAAATTGTTTAACCAATTCTAAGGCATATTGTGCCAAATAAAATGGCTCTTTTTCATGAAGTGTTTTGTCCAAAATTTGCGGGTAATCATTAAGGCTTTGCAACAAACTTTGTTCTTCAGTTGTTTCAATAGAGTTAATGTCTATTTGATCCGTCCATCTACCATTATACTTTTCCAAAACTGACTTGGCTCTAACCAAACCGTACTGCAAGTATGGGCCCGTTTCACCTTCAAAGTTTAAAATCTCATCCCAGGTAAATTTTACGTCTCGCGCCAGTTTGGCGTTTAGATCAGCAAACAAAACCGCTCCTACCCCCACAGCGTTAGCAACATCTTGCTTATTTTCCAGAGTACTATTTTTTTCTTCAATAACTTTCAAAGCTCTTTCTTTAGCCTGCTGCAAGACATCTTTGAGTAAAACGATATTGCCTTTGCGGGTAGACATTTTTTCATGGCCAAAATCCACATGGCCATAAGCAATGTGATGGCATTTATCAACAAAATCACAGCCTAAAAGCTCTAATATCTTAAATAGCTGCTGAAAATGCAATTTTTGCGGATTGCCAACCACATAAAGCATTTGATCAAAATTGAACTGTTGGTACCTGTACTGTGCCGCCGCCAAATCACGGGTCATGTACAAAGAGCTCTCATCTTTTTTTTGTATAACACTGACCCCTAAATTGTACTCTTTTAAATCAACAATTTTGGCATCTTGGCTGTCTTTTAATAATTTTTTTTGTTTTAAATCTGCAATCAAATCATCAAGCATATCTACATAAAAACTTTCGCCCCAAACATGGTCAAACTCAACCCCCAACTCATGGTAAATTGTGTTGAGTTCTTTTAAAGAAATATCCTTAAACCATTGCCATAATTCTTTAGCTGTTTCATCTGAACGTTCTAGTTTTGTAAACCATTCTCTTGCCTGATCCGCTAAACTTGGATCATTTTTTTCTTCCTCATGAAACTTTACATACAATTTGTACAAAGTATCAATAGGGTGTTTTTCCAAATCTTGTGCATTTCCCCATAATCTAAAAGCCAACATCACTTTACCAAATTGGGTTCCCCAATCTCCCAAATGGTTAATACGAATCACACTCCAACCCTGATGTTTAAAAACTCTGGATAAACATGCACCAATATTGGTTGTTCTTAAATGTCCAATGGACAAGGGCTTTGCAATGTTTGGACTAGAAAACTCTAAAACCACTGAAGGTGAATTGCTTAAAGTTTTTTTAGCAAAGCCTGTTCCTTTTTTTAAGATTGTTTTTAATAAATCTTGTGCCAATAAAATCTGATTTTGCTTAAAATTTAGATATGGACCAATCGCTGTGACACTTTGTATTTGCTCGTCTAAAGTTACTTGCTCTAGTTTTTGACAAAATTCTTGCGCAACAAGGTTTGGTGCTTTTTTAAGTGTTTTTGCCCAAATAAAACAAGGTAAAGATAAGTGCCCGTGTTCAGGGTTTTGCGGCTTTTCTAAAAGCTCTTCAAGAACACTACTGTCCAACTGCAAATGTTCAACCAGACTTTTTTTAACAATTTCTTTAAATGGGGTCATTTGAATATTAGCTTAAACACTTTAAACAATCATCATGTCAAGTAAGTATTTTTTAACTTTTAGTTTTTTTTATTCGTGATAATCTTAAGGGTATATGCCATTTAATTTAGACACAATAAACCCAAACCAGAAAAAGTATAGTTTAAAAAATGTGAGCTTGTTTTTTTTGTGTCTTGTTTTTATTTTTTCAAGCAGTGCATGTCACAAAACCTTGAAAAAAAATAACATGCTTTGGGACAGTCATTCTGATGGCACTAAACGTAGACGCCTGGTAGCAGATGCCTATCAATTAAAAAGATCAAGATCTTACCAATTTGAAGACGCAAGTTTTTCACATGACTGCAGTGGTTATATTGCCAGTATCTTGCATCGCAATGGCTTACTCACTAAAAAATACGCTAGAATACAAAATGTTAAAGGCAATGGGGTTTCTATTCTTTATCAGTTTATTGAAAAAAACGGTTTTATTTTGGACAAAGATCAATTCCCCAAAATGGGCGACCTCATCTTTTTCTCTGACACTTATGACCGCAACGGTGACGGAAAACTCAATGACCCATTAAGTCATGTTGGCATTGTTGAAAGCATAAGCAATGACGGTCAAGTTACATTCTTACATCACATCAATGGCAGAGTCCGTAAATCTTATTTAAACAGTGGTTTTGAAAACCAACATAAAGATAGTAACAAAAGCATTCTCAATAGCTACTTGCGCAGAAGACGATCCAGTGACCCTAATAATACCCAATACTTAGCAGCGCAACTGGTCCATTCTTATGGTTCTTTAATTTTAAAATAAATCGTCCTTGCCTTGACTCATGCGCAGTTATCTCGTAGACATCATGGCAATGAAACAAGATTTTTCCTCCACGCCTACGAGCAACATCATGTCGCTCATGCAAGAAAAAAATTACGAACACATTAACTATTTTTATGACAAAGACTCTGGGGCTAAAGCCATTATTGCAATACATAGTACTACTTTAGGACCTGCTTTGGGCGGTTTACGTTTTTACCCTTACAAAGATGAATCCAGCGCATTAAACGATGTTCTGCGCTTATCCAAAGCCATGTCATACAAAGCTGCAATTGCGGGTTTATCTTTAGGTGGCGGAAAATCAGTGCTTATTGGCAACCCAGAAACTGACAAAAATGAAGCGGTACTTAAATCTTTTGGTCGCTTTGTTGAACGTCTCAATGGTAAATATATTACATCGGTTGACTCTGGCACTTCTGATGAAGACATGATTGCTGTAAAATCAGAAACCAATCACGTTACC
This sequence comes from Oligoflexia bacterium, assembly GCA_035326705.1. NCBI lineage: Bacteria > Pseudomonadati > Bdellovibrionota > Oligoflexia > Oligoflexia bacterium. The sequence goes on along the minus strand of DAOLES010000002.1, from coordinate 110,519 downwards.
GGGGCACCTCCTGCTTTTGGTGGTTCAGGTGACCCTTCGCCCATGACCGCTTACGGTGTGTATAGAGGTATTTTGGCCAGTGTAGCCTTTCAATTTGGTTCCTCAGATCTTACGGGTAAACGCATTGCCATTCAGGGCCTAGGACATGTAGGTTACCCTTTAGCAAAATTACTGCATGAAGCAGGGGCAAAACTCATTGTTACGGACATCAATGAAAAACGTATTGAACGCTGTAAACAAGAGTTCAATGCGCAAGCAACTACTTTAGATGATATTCTTACTGTAGAATGTGATGTTTTAGCGCCTTGCGCTTTAGGTGGCATTATTACCGAAGAAATTGTACCGCAACTCAATACCCCAATTGTTGCTGGCGCGGCCAACAATCAATTAGAAAGTCCTGCCATTTCTGAACTTTTATTTGAGAAAAATATTGTATATGCGCCTGATTTTGTGATTAATGCCGGTGGTTTAATTAATGTTGATCAAGAACGCCATGGCTATGATGAAACGGCAGCCAAAGCCAAAACCCATCAAATTCATGACACAGTATTGACTATTTTAAACCGCTCAAAACAAGAAAACCAAGATACAGCAAAAATTGCCATCACCATGGCCAAAGAACGAATTTATGGCTAGCGTTTTGAATTTTAGTTCTTTTTCGAAAAGCTAAAAGATTCAAATCATTTATGATCAAAGATAACTTTACCATCTGTTATTTTAGTGGAAACGCTATCAATTATTCTACGCTTAAATCGCTTGTTGAGTTGTATGAAAAAGAATTTCACCTGTCTCATTTTGCTTCTTATAATAACAACACAAGACTATAGATCAATGTTCATAGTACATCAAATAACTCAGATAGCTTAGAAACAACCCTTAATTTTATTACAAACCATTTAAATAAAAAAGCCCTGAGGATTGAGGAGATTTCTTTAACTTTACACCTTGAATATGTTGATCAATGCAATTGGGAATACAGCCCAAAGCAACTTAAAATAATTAATGAGCAAAATATATCTCTTGGATTAAGTTGCTTTACACCTTAGCTTATTGTTTTTGTTCTTTGAGTTGCTCAATATAATCTCTGCGTTTTTCTAATATATCCAAGGCCAATTGCGCTTGTTTTTGAGCTTCGGGGTGGGTTTCTTTATTAAGGGCACGTTGCAAAACAGCCATACTGCCCATAGAACCCATACGGCCTAAGGCATACAAGGCTTCGGCTCTGACCTCATGTGATGGATGATTAATTGCCTGATACTCTAATTCAGATTTTGCCCGCATATCGCCCATCAATCCCAATTGTCTGGCAGCATTTTTTTGCAACAAAATAAAAGGGCTTTGTTTTAAAGTACTCAACCAAAACTGCAAGTGCTGGTTATCATGATAGGTATTAGCTCTAAGCTGGCTAAAACCAATGCATAAAGTTAAGACCAAAAAAGTCATGCCTTTTGATAAGCTAGAACGTTTAATATGCTTGTTGAATGTATTTTTCATCAAAAACTGCCTTATCAATAAATGGTTGCGCTACACGTATACAATTCCCTTTGTACAGTTTCTTTTTGAGTTTGGCCAGTGTGTTTCTGTTTTGTGGAAAATTGCCCGGTTTGACTCCCAAGCGTAAATAACTGATGGGCCGTCTTGCAGGCAAGACTTCACCTTTTTTCTTACCTAATACTGTCGTATAATCAACGTCAAAAAACTCTAACTCAATATAACGTAGCTTTGGATAACGCATAAAAATATCGGCTGCTCCTTGGCCATATTTGCCTCGTCCAAACAGTAACCAGCGGTAGGCATTACATACTTCTTGCTCACTATCTCTACCTTTAAGACTTCTCCAGTAGGCAATCTTAGCAGCATAGGCTTGTCCATTACGCAAACGTTTAACGGTTACTTTTTCTTCTTTGCTGCGCATATGCGGCTGTACTACATATATTTGCAACAATTGATCAATGTTTTGTACCTGTTCATAGCTTTGAGAAAAAGCCAAGCATGAAGCCACAAAAATCAGTATTACTCCCTTGCGCATTGAAATTTAATTATACCTCAATCACAACAAATGAAAAAGCTCACAAAGCAACAAAGCCATTTTTACTGAAAATCATTACCTGGTTTTTTATTTTTTAAACTGCTACTCTTTTATTGTGAACATACCAAGCATCAAAGGTGTAATTGAAAGAAGAATATTAATTAATTATAAATTGGACCCAATCGTCGCAAAAAAACTTCTTCCTACACCGTTTGAACCAATTGTATTGAATAACTTTGCTTCTGTTGGGATATGCCTTATTAGACTAAATGGTATTAAACCCACCTTTCTCCCAGATTGTTTTGCAGGAATAAGATCTGAAAACGCTGCCCATCGTTTTGCTGTTCGATACCCAACAAAAAACGGCTATCGTGACGGAGTATATATTCCCAGAAGAGACACATCTTCAAAACTTAATGCTATGGCCGGGGGTTGCTTATTTCCAGGCATTCATCATTTATCCAATTTTAAAGTTATTGAAAGTCAAAATCATTATTATGTATCTTTTAAAAATAAAAAGGATGGTACTTTTTTAGAAATAGATTGTACTACAACTCAATCTTTCCCCAAACAATCTATGTTTAATAGTTTTGAGCAAGCTTCGGAGTTTTTTAGAAATGGCTCCTGTGGTTTTTCTCCAACAGACAAAAAAGAAACCTTTCAAGGGTTAACCCTAAAAACATATGTTTGGGAAATGTACACACTAAGTGTTAATCAAGTGGTTTCTAGCTATTTTAACAACACTCAACAGTTTCCAAAAAACAGCATAGAGTTTGATAATGCTTTACTAATGAAAAACATTCCTCATCACTGGATTACTGAACCGTCTTTAAATGTTTAGAAACTCTGATCAAATCCTAAATAAAACTTTATGCCTCCATGCTGATTATCCAATGTTCTAGCAGCATCAAAACGAATCACAGATGGGTTAACGCCAAAGTAATCAATGTGAAACCTCAAGCCATAGTTGGCTCCATACGTAAAATCTTGCACTTTCCATAAATCTTTAAAGCCTGTTCTTTGTGCTCCTGAATTAACAATCTGTTCTGCTTGCTCCTGAACCGTGGCGGTCACATGCCCTGCATCTAAACCAAATGCCCCTTGAATATCCCTGATTCTAAATAAGCCAAGATTGATATCAATGTCTTGCAATAAAAAATGCCTGTATTCAGCGCTGGTTAACAACTGGTACCTGCCCTGAAACGCTTCATCATTAAATGATATCCCTTTAATGGCAGTCACCCCACCAAGCCTAGGTTGAATTTGGCTAGGAATGCCTTTAGAGTTAATACTAAGATTATAGCGAAACGCTAATAAATGATTAATCGTATACAAAGGAAAGACCCATGAAGCTGCATGGCTAGCATTAATATAGTCATGATCTGCCCATAAGGCTGAACTGCCCCATTTGACAGAAAATGCTCCACCACCGCCTGATAATGGATTGGTAAAAGACAATTGATTGCCAAAGAAATAACTTAAGCCAATACTACTGACATCACTGGCAGGTGTTAAATCCACCAAAGTTCCACTATCGGTCAAAACATTGTCTTGGGTAACTCTAGAAAAATTAGCTGTGATAGAGGCTCCGTGACTCAACCTTAGACCATCTACTGCCCGGCCAAAAAGCCGTGTGTAACCTAACCCAACACCATAACTTTCTCCTAAATAATAGCCACTGACCCGATAACGATTGTATCCCCCTAACTTTTTACGCAACACCCCTCCTAAAAAAATAAGTGGGACATTTTCATTGACATCATAATCCAAAAGCATTTGCTCTAGAACAAATTTATAGGGTGCAGGTTTTGTATTATCATGGCGTTGCCATTCAGATAATCTTGATCTTGGATCTATGTATGTTTTTTTGAGCTTGGCATTGGATGTAAAATCAACTTTATAAGCTTCTTTTTCATCAAACCATTTAAATTTAAAAGCCTGCCCTTGTTTATCAACTGCTAATATCTCAACCGGCTCTTTAAACGTTTTTTTAGACTCTTTGCTAAAAATAATATGATGTTGATATTGATTCTTGGCCACCTTTTTACTTTTGACTTTACTGATTTTATAATTGGCTGATGGCGGTCTAAATTGCCATTGCTGATAAGCTTCTTCAATATCACCTTCATATACCTCTTTAGCCATTAACTTTAAACTTTTGGATTGACTTAAATAGTCTTGAAAAATCTTGGCTGTTTTTTCTTGCCCCAACCAATCATTCATTTTTTCCACCAAGCTTCTACCCCAAGTTCTATCATCATAAAAATGAACGGGGTCATCACGATTGTAGTCCCATGGATATGGGTTGTTATAAAAAGTATCTACAAAAGCAAACTGAGGTGAATAAATAATTAAATCTACCACCGGTAAAAAACTAAACATTTTTAAAAGAGGCATCTTACGTGCATCCATATGTTTAAACTGTAAACTTTTTAAAAATTCATGTGTCCAATACCAAGCCAAAGCATCCGTAACCCAACGACTTTCTGAAGTAGATTCATTAGCTTGGACTTTTTGCGCAAACATCTGATAAAACCAAGCTTGTACAACAGGTATATAATGATACTTGTGTAAATAGCCATTGAGTTGAAACAAACGATCAGAAACAAATGCCATAGATTCTGTTTTTTTGACCAAAAATCTACGCATAGGCGTCTCAACCATATAAATATTTTTTGGCAAATTAAGCCCAGGTTTTTCTTGCACAAAACTTTGCCACTGAAGAGCCAAAGATTGCATTGATTCTAAGTAAGATGCGTTAAGATGTTTATAGTGATAAAGCTTCAGCCATGGGGTATGTTTAAATGGTTTTTCTCTGATTCTTGGTCCTAAGCGTAAACTTAAATCACCTGTTTGATCTAAAGTAACCGTTTTTTTATCACTTTTATTTTTAAAGTACTGCCCATTAATAATTGTTGCGTGCTTGCTTTCTACAGTAACTGTCAATGCAGATTGCTGCGGGAGATAATCCGTTTGATCCGTTTTGGTAGCACAGGTATCATAAAGATACGGATACCAAGCATTTTGCAATGCTACATGCTTACGATAATAACCAAAGGCGCCAAATTTTTGTGGTAAATTTAAAGTTGCTTTTATAACAAGATTAAGGCTGTTGCCTTGATTCAAATATTCAATTTCATCTGGGTTAAGATCTATTTTAAATAAAGTTTGTTTGATGCGCTTATTTCCCTCTTCTTCCCAAATAATTTTTTTTATTTTCCCATTGAGTTCAACAAAATGAATTTGACTACTGCTGACTTTAAAACCTTTTGGATAAATTCTATGATAATTAAGATCATGCAAGTAAGGTAATTTTTCTTGATAACGTTTAGGATAAAAAGCAAAGCTTAAACTATTTTTTCTCCAAGCATCTGGTGCTGTTATTTTGATTTGTGTATCCAATTCAAAATGATTGGTTTTTTTTTGCACCAGCTTTAAACTATAGTTTGTTTGCAGACATGTATTGGCATAAATCTCTGCATACAACAAAATACTCCATAAAAAAACCCATTTATAGACAAAAAATCCTTGAAAAGATTTTTTTCTTTTGAAAAAATAGTACATGCACTACTCTAGAAGTTCAACAGTCATAAAATGTCTGTATTTTTTTATTCAACTGTAGGTTTTAAGGTAAATATAATGGATTTTAAAAAAAATTTTCTCTTTTGCATAACGTTTATTGTAACTGTCATTGTTAGTTCTTGTACACAAAAAAAACCACACGATGTATCTTCTGCTCAAATATCTGGACAAAATGAAGTAAGCGCTTTTTTTGAAGCAGAAAAGCCCCAGACTGACCCTATACAAGAGCAAGATAAAGACTCTGATAGTAAAAAAAATAAAAAACAGACCAAACAAAAGCAACCAGAATTTGATATTCCCGTTGTCATGAATGATAAGGTAGAAAAATGGATGGATTATTTTCAAGGTAGAGGCAGAAAATCTTATGCAAGATGGCTGTCCCGTTCTGGTAAATACATCCCTATGATGAAAAAAATACTGGCTGAAAATGGCTTACCTTTGGATTTGGTTTATCTATCAATGATAGAAAGTGGCTATCATCCTAGTGCTTATTCTCATGCCCATGCCAGTGGCCTATGGCAATTCATTAGTGGTACAGGTAGACGTTATGGTTTAAAGTCCAATTGGTGGATTGATGAGCGTAGAGACGCAGAAAAATCGTCTCTGGCTGCCGCACAATATTTAAAAGACCTTTATAATATGTTTGATCATTGGTACTTGGCTGCTGCCGGCTACAATGCTGGAGAATTTAAAATCCTACGCGCCATCAAACGCTATGACACCAATGATTTTTGGGAAATGTCACGTTTTAGATATTTAAAACCAGAAACCAAGAATTATGTGCCAAAAATGATTGCTGCTGCCATTATTGCTAAAGAACCTGAAAAATACGGTTTTACAGATATTGAATATCAAGAGCCTCTACAATACTCAAAAGTTATTATTCAAAAACCCACAGAACTCTCTGTTATTGCTAAGTACTTAAATATACCGACAAGCACTTTACATGACTTAAATCCTGAACTACTTAGAGGCGTTACGCCACCAAAATACCCTAACTATGAACTAAAAATCCCCATGGGCATGGAGCTGGCTTTTGAAGAAGCTTTACCAAAAATAAATAAACACACTGTAGACTTGGTCACCAAGCATCGTGTTCGTAGTGGTGAAGCTTTATCTACCATTGCCAGAAAGTACCGAGTACCTTACAGAAGTATCATGCGCATCAATAATATGAACTCTACCCGAATAAGAGCTGGCCAGCTTTTGGTCATCCCACAAAAACGCGGAAGTGTTTACTCAGGATCACAAACATCAGCAAAAAAATCATCTTCAGTAACCTCAAACGCACAAAGACAAGTTCCAGCATCAGGTCAGTACAAAGTTAAATCAGGTGACTCCTTATGGTCAATTTCACGCAAATTTAGTGTTTCTGTAAGTCAACTTAGACAATGGAACGATATTCAAAACTCAAGAACCGTTCAAATTGGACAAAACATTTATGTCCAATCTCCAGGTGTTGTTTCAGGGCAAAAACAAACTGCACAAAATGATAGTAACGGAGGTCAATGGATTTATTATCAAGTTAAACAAGGTGACTCCTTATGGTCTATAGCGCGAGAACATGGAACAAACGTCAACGATGTTTTAGAATGGAACGACCTCAACCAAAACAACATTACCCTTTACCCGGGTAATACCATTAAGATTAAACCGATTAAGTCTTAAAACAAAAAACCTTAAGACGCATTATTTATTTAATAAGATTAATAAAATCAATAATTGCGTCTTGTGTATCCATGAATTGTTGAGAGTCTTTTAATAAATAGACTGCTGCTAACATCAGCAGCATAAACAACACCCCACTAACAATCCAACGATAATTTTTTACTTTTTCTATATGGCTGTAGTAAATCTGTAAAACTTCTAATGCATTTGAAATCCATGACACCAGCATCAAAAAAATACTGGCCAACAATACCAACCATGTATACGCCATTAATCTTTCATTAGTGTTATTTAACCAAATATGATCTGACGAGGTATAAAACATATTGAGAATGAGTAAACAGGCAGGAAATAATAAAAATCCTAAGCCAATAGCATGCCCTCGTTTAAACTTACCTTGCCAATAGTAGGGTAAAAAAGGCAAAAACCAAATGTAAAACAATGTCCTATGTGAAACATCTTGATAAAAAAACATTGGCCTAGACATATCAACTGGGAAAATAATAGACACCCACCATAAAAATACAAACAACATGGCGGTCAAACAATAAACAACAAACATCTGCTGTTGTCCTACCAAAGCGTTGAGATCCTCTATCCAACCTAAATCAATAACACTGGCACCATCTAATAAACACAAACTTAATACCGTTAAAACAATAAAACTTAATACAGCCAGTACGTATTTTTTAACCGTTAAATAACCAGCACCAAAGATGAACAAACCTAAAAAAGCAGCTTTTAACGGTGCATTGATAATTTTTTCATTTTCTTCAACAATATAATCAATATCTTCTGACTCTGGCGCTATCATGGCTGGGTTAACATTTAACTGTTAAAGTGTTAGACACTGACTTCCAAATTATTTTTTTCTTCATTGACCACTTGTGTTTCCGCATAGATATCACCAACTCGAATACCCTTATGATCATTTAAAACAAAATAAAGTTCTAAAGCACAAAAAACAATCCCTAAAAACAGAAAAACAACTCCAATGACTGGTATACCGTGCAATACAATAAAAACAGAAAATGGCAAGTTCCTAATAATAGAATCTTTAAATCCACATGGACGCATTTCTCTTTCTTCATCAATCACTTTGACTTGTAATTTTAAAAACTTTTTCCCAACGCTTTGCCCATTAAAAAAGCCATCTCCAATCATGATGTAAATAGCCCCTGCTAAAGACCCAAAAAATGGCGACATACTGCTAACAAAGCCTACAATAAGAAAATCAATAAATTTTGCAATGACTCTATGAACTGAATCTGCTTTTGGCATGAAGAAACCTCCTCAGATAGATGATAATGCCAAAGATATATACACCCCTAACATACAGTGACTATGAAAAAATTACAACTTTCCTTGCATGATCCACTTAAGTATATTGACCTCTTTAACATTTTAGAAGAAAAAATACAGTCACTTAGGCTTTAATATATTCTTGATCAATTATAAATTTTTTAGTGCTTTGTATATAAAAGTAACTCAAGTCTTATACTTATTCCTAAGTTAAAAAAACCACTCAAATCCAGGATAAATTACGCATTCTTTTTATTCTCAGTTAAGATTGTCCTATAATCATGTTCATAAAAAACCAAAATCCAAATTTATTTAAATTCTTACTGCTCAGTTTAACTCTTTTTAGTACCGCTTGCGGACATAGACCAATTCAACATATTGAACCCAATGCTCAGAACAGCCAAGTCGGTTATGCTTCATGGTATGGTCCAGGCTTTCATGGTAAAAAAACTGCTTCAGGTGAGACATACAACATGCATAAGTTAACGGCTGCCCATAAATCTTTGCCTTTTGGTAGCGAGGTTAAGGTTAAACGCTTAGATACAGGCGCATCCGTTAACGTTATTATCAATGATCGAGGTCCTTTTATTGAAGGCAGAATTATTGATGTGTCGTACAAGGCTGCAAAAAAACTAGGCCTTGATCAAGACGGGGTTAGTAAGGTCAGAATGACTGTCATAAAAGGTAAAACCGAGCCTTTTGTTGATAACACCTACCCCAACCAATATTGGGTTCAACTGGGTTATTTTACTGTCCATGACAATGCTAAAAGCTTCTTAAATAAACTAAAAAAACAAAATATTTCCAATAGCTTAAGCATTGTTTCTGCCCCAAAAAAACGTTACAGAGTATGTTCTGGACCATTTTCAGATCGGGCTCTGGCAGAGCAGGAGCTGGCAAAAATAAAATCCTATGGACACGATGGCTTGGTCTTGCATAATCCAAAAAAATAGCATATAGCTGCATGCATTATGGCAGCAGCATACAGAAGAACGAAAAAAGTTAGAAAAAGAAAAATCAGAACTCAAGGCAAAGAAGGCAAAAGACTAAGACGCATTGAAGGGTCTACACCCTCGCTTAAAAAACTTTTGGATGCCTAAGTTTAATTGCTAAACTCGATTTAACCACTTTATTTCACTTTTGAAAAAAGCAACGTTTATTGTTTTTGAGGGTATTGAGGGTGTTGGAAAAAGCACCCAGGTTAAATTATTATGTGATTTTCTTCAATCACAAGGAAAAAACGTTGTATCTACCCGCGAGCCTGGAGGCACTCCACAGGCTGATGAAATAAGAAAATGTATTGTTCGTTCTGGTAAAGGCTCTATGTTGCCCTTAACTGAACTTTTTTTAATTGAAGCAGCACGCAAAGAACATGTTGAAAAAGTCATCAAACCTCAATTGAAGCTTGCTGATTACATCATCTGTGATCGTTATATTTATTCATCTTTAGCATATCAAGGTTATGCATGCGGCTTAGACTTAGATACTGTTAATATGCTCAATCAATTGGCAACTGACAATACTCTACCTGATCAAGTGATACTGCTTGATGCTGAACCTGCTTTAGGCATTCAACGTTCTCTTGATCGCTTAGCCCAGCAACAAAAAGGTCATCGTGAAGATCGTTTTGAGAATGAAGCGCTAGATTTTCATCAAAGAGTTAGACAGGGTTTTTTGTCTCTTGCAAAAACCAACGAACTTTTTACAACATTAAATGCCAATCAAAGCATTTCGCAACTGCATGCTGAAATTCTTAAAATGCTTGGGCTCAAGCAATGAAATCAGAATTTTTCTTAAAACGTATTGTAGAGCTCTTTTCACAAAATCGATTGGTGCAAGCCATCAGCGTATCCTGTGATTCTTCCCAACAAAGATTATTAATGGCAAAAAACCTATCTCAAAATCTATTTTGCCAAAACTTGGCTGGTGTTAATGCTTGCCTTCAATGCCCATCTTGCCAAAAAATTGAACATGGCAATTACCCAGATGTTTATATCTACCAACCAGAAAAAAATGAAATCCCTTTAGATGACATTAAAAACATGTTGCGTTGGTTAAATATATCTCCACATGAACAAAATAAAAAAGTTTTACATATCCACAATGCCCACCGTCTTAACGCTTCTTCTTCTAATGCTTTATTAAAAAGCATGGAGGAACCCCCAACTTTTGCTCATATTATTTTATGGACAGAAAACCAAAATCGACTGTTACGCACCATACTGTCTCGTAGCCTTAAATGCCATATTCAAGATGAAGCGCTAAACGCTAAGAACCCTGTTGAACCCCCTGCTTGGTCTAATGAGCTTAATGAACTTCTACAACAAAAAAATCATACTGCCTTGGAGAAAATTTTTAATTTTTCAAAATCTATTGCTAAACAAAAAGAGGAACATCACTTTTTCTTTGATCAATTTTATAAAGTTTTTCTTAAACTTTATATGCATGAGGCACAAAAAAATTACTTCTTACATTTAAATCGTATGGAAAACTTTCATACCTTACTTAAACATGCAGAATCGCAGGTACTTAACCGCTATGGCAATGCACAACTTTGGATTGAACGCTTATTAATTGATTGGAAAAAATTATGGAACTTGGCCCAATAACAACCCCTCCTTCATTTTCAGTTATTGATTCACATGCTCATCTAGATCAAGATGCCTTTAAAGATGATGTTAGAGGTGCTGTTGATCGTGCTAAAAATGCTGGTGTTTGCGCCATGCTTCAAATTATCATGGGTCCCAACAAGAATGATATAGTCACCAGTCTTGATTTGACAAAACAACATAAGGATTTCATGTTTCCAACATTAGGAATTCACCCGCATGATGCTAAACTTTTTAACTTTGACGCGCTACAAACTTTAAAAAGCTTTTTTAAAAATTATAAATTCTATGCTGTTGGTGAAATAGGTTTAGATTATTACTATGAAAACTCTCCTAAAAAGATTCAAACCCATTGTTTTGATCAATTGCTTAACCTTGCAAAAGAACAAAGCAAACCCATCTGTGTTCATACTCGAGATGCTTTTGATGATACCTTTGTCTTGTGTAAAAATCATGATATTTTTAATCAACACGGCGGAGTTATTCATTGTTTTTCTTCTAATAAAGCCGAAGCAAAAAAATTTTTAGACCTTGGGGCTTACATTTCTTTTTCTGGGATTGTTACTTTTAATAAAGCTCAGGATGTACAAGATGCAGCAAAATATGTTCCTATGGATAGAATATTAATTGAAACCGATAGTCCTTTTCTTGCACCCGTGCCTTTTAGAGGAAAACGCAATGAACCGGCATACACTGTAAAAGTATTAGACCATATTGCAGCGTTAAAAGGTTTGAGCAGAGAAAATTTAGCTCGACATACCTTTAATAACACAGTGAACTTGTTTAAGCTTCCGCTACAGCTTCAATAAGTACTCTAAGCCACCTATAATTGCCATCACTTGCGCCAAAATACAATTCTCAGCATTAACCTTAGGACTATCCGGGTATACTTCTGTGGTCGTTGAATATTGAGGTTGACTCATGGCAGAGCATAAATGCAATTTTCTGGCTTCATATTGTATTACCCCCTCTTGATCAACTTCAACATCTAAAATATTTCCCTGCTGATCAGCTTTAGCGATATGGGTAACCGTTCTAACCTGATCAATGATAGCTTTATGGAATTTTGGGCAATAATTTTCCCGGTCAGCAACCAAATAAAACCCATCGGGTACTATGTCTCGTTGTATTATTTTTCCATCTCTTGCCGCCAAAGCTGGTGTAAACTCGGTTGCATCGGTATCTGTGGTTTCATGTAAATCAAAATGTACTAGAATATTTTGACCATACTCTTTCACAACTTGCATAACAGAACGACACTCTTGAGCAGGACTTTCTTCATAAAATGAGCGGTTAGGATCTATTGCCTCTGGATTCCAACGATTAATCGTTTCATAACTCCATGGGCTGATGCAGGGAAATATTAAAAAATTATATTGGTCTAAATACTGGTGAATATAGTCTTGTATAAAACGAATAACTCCATGCACACCACTTGTTTCATAACCATGAACACCCCCTGTGATTAAAACATGCGGCTTATCCTTTGCCAATTTCTTGTTTTTCAAAAGAAATTGCGAGTATTGATTAAAACCATACTCTAAACAACCAAACTCCTGTAAAGTAAGGCCATCTTTTGCGATGCTCTGAAGAGGAATAACAACATCTTCATGGTAAGATCGTTTGATTGATTGCAGTTCAAACCACTGTTTTTTCTCAACATCACCCCAAGCTTTTCCAGGCTGTCCTATTGGATAATATGCTATCGTCATCGGTTACAACTTTATGTTAAAATAAATAACTTTGTCGATAAAAATTAAGTGCTAATTGACTTACTTAATTTTCAAAAACTTGGTCCAAGGTTTGAACTTGCCCCAAGTCAACCTCTAATTCATTAAGCTCACGATTAGCGCTGTTAAAGCCGTTTTCAGCTATGGATTTTTCTACTTGTTTCAAACGAATGTTAAAGTCGTTTTTTTCATCAATGGTTAATTGACTGTTAGCTACTTTTTGTAATATTTTTTTATATTTCTGCTTCACATAGCCTCGAGAAACTCTTGCTTCTTTCAATTTTTCTTCTATTACAATTAACTTTTCATTGGTTTTCTCAATGTCGCCAAACTTGATGTAATTTTCAATACTCAAACTTTCTGGAATTAAATTATTAACATCTTCTTGTGAGAAGCCACGCCTAGATGCAAAGTTTTTTAAATCTAACCATTTTCTGCGTGCTATTTCTCTTGGATCAAGATTTTTATCAGTTGATTTCTTTTTAATGGAATTTGGATTGGGCGTTGGACTGTTTGTTATGGCTTTTTTATCTACTTCTTGGCCATTTTCTGTTTTTACCTCTTTTTGAGTAAATTCAGAAGATAATTCATTTTTATTTTTTTGTTGAGCAGGTTGCTGATCATTATTTTGTGTTTCTGTAGGAATCACAGTATTCATTGTATCTTCGCTTACACTTGGTGTTCCAACAGTTGGCTCAAGCGTTGTTTCTCCTGGAGGAACATCAACCTCTTTAAGGTTGTTATCATTTTCTTGTTCTTGTTGAGTTTGCTCTTCCTCATTCACTAACTCAGTTTGATCTTGTTTTTGTTGCTGAACCATAACTGGTACAATGACATTAAACTCTTCTTCTTTGTATATCTCCTCGCATGACTGAAGATAAATTAATACGAGTATTAAATATAGAAACCTTTTAGCCATGGGTCCTGTCCTTATTTTTTTCACCCTCTCTAAAACGAATCTCGGAGAATCGACACAAGCCCCCCCAAACTGCCAAACCTAAACCTTTTTGAAACCCAACACTAGGGGAAGATTTTTTAATATCTTCTTTTCTTAAACGCCAATTTTCTTCACCATTGATAATACCAACCACGACATCTTCTAAACATTGTATTTCAATATAATACCAACGATCTTTTTCAACAGCAAAGGTGTTACTGGTAATTGGATATCCCGCCACTTCAGTTTTACTATTATGCCAACCACCAATAACCCATGACAATTGGTGCTCTCCCACTGGAAAAAGAACAATAAACGCATCTTGTCCAGCCATTTTTAAAGCTCTCAATTGGTACTCATATGAAGCACCCAGCGATAAATCTTTTCTTACCGCGCTTGATCCCCATGGTTTAGCAAGAACATCTTCACCTGAGACATAAACAATACCTTCTTTTGACCAATCGCTCATATCACCATCAGGCAGCAATAAACTCCAGGACTTACCTTTATCATCAATAAAAACAGGTTCTGTTTTGCCCGTGTCGTCATCTTCAATCCACTGTACTTCAAACTCTTCTTTTTCTAGCTCAGAGTACAATTTTGGATCTATAATTTTCTTTTTCTTTCCAATAAACGGACCAAAAATAATGCTTAAAAAAGACAATGTTGTTAAACCATAAATAAAAAATAAAACATAACGATACGCCCTACCAAAAGATATGCCCATCAAATACCCAGGAACAGCATAGGCAACTTTAATTTGACCCAATATATCATCATCCGTTTGATAATCTGGTGGAATAAGGTTGGCATGCACCACATGTACATGCGGGTTAACATATGTTTTTTGATTGTCCAGCAAGTTACTAAGCAAAATTTCTCTAGAGGCTGTTTTAACATCATGTTCTAGTGAAGCTGAAACTTGGTGGGTTTTTTGTGGGTGGAAAAATGCTTTTCGGTATCCTAAAGGCTTGTACGAGAATACCAAATAGACAATTTGATCATTACGGGTGATAAACTTTTTCCACAGCTCATCATTAACTTCACCGGTTCCAGCTGCGTTAAATCCAAGTTCTTGCGCAAGTCTAAAGGTATTTTCTCTCAGCCTAAACTCAAAGGATTCTAACCAAAAGTACCGAATAGCGGTACACGTTATGGAAATAAAAATTAATGCTATAAATAGCAAAAATTTTAGTTCAAAAATTCTAGTTCTAGGCTGTGTAACTTCCATAAAAATCAGTCGTAAAAATCAAGACATATCTCCATTTGTCAGGCTTTTACATAATTTTAAGTAATAAATTATAGTCTACCAGATATTACTTAGAAGTAGAAACTATTATAGTTTACCGCTACTTGTTTCTTAATATCTAATAGAAAAGTATAACTTTTATGATGCTATAGAACCACTATCTCTTCATCATTAGAAAAACACAGACCATTTTTACTGTTCTCATTCTAATCTATCCCACATAAAATATTTTGGGTTCTTAACTAACTCTTAGTCTTCAATAGAATTTACAATGGTTTTTTCTATGATATCTATCATTTTTGGGTCTGGGTTAATAAATCTAACTCCCACACCATACAATTGCTTTCCAGCGCTATTGGGATCACTGAGACTCATTAAACGGGTAACTTTACCTTTTAAAACATAATGCCCTAAATCATCTGGAAAGCTCATTTCTAATTCTATCTCTGCATTAGGATCTAAAAGCTTATCAGTTTTAATAAAAATACCCCCACCACTGATGTTGTGTGTATATTCATGTACTAAATCTTTTAAGGTCTTAAAAACAACTTTTACTTTAGCATCAACGCGTTTATGAAGCCTTTTTTCTGAATATCCGCTCACTTTTCCCCTTAAGACATACTTTCTAACAGTGCTAACTTTTTTATCACAGCTAAAATACTCTGACGATCCAAATCACTTAACTGAACAAATTTCAAACCCATACCTGGATGATAGTTCTTTTTTGCATTTTCTTTGACAGGATTAATCCACATCACTTCAGCTCTTGCCTCAATCTCTACACCACTGTCTGGTAGAGTAAATTTTAAATGAACCACTGTTCCTAATTCCATGGGTTGATCGGTTTCTAAAAAAATCCCATGCTCACTGATATTGGTTGCATTTTCAAATAGGAAATTACCTTCCTTTAAAAAATCAACCTTAAACTCTACTGGAACCCTCTTTGATTCCCTTTGATCGCTAAAATTTTGCATATACCATCGCTACCATAGCTATTATTGCTTGTAAAAATATTCTACCAAACTTAAACTTTCATTTTCGAGTAATAAAAACATAGCTTGCTTAATGAATAATCCTTTCTTCCTGCTCAAAAACAACAACACCTTTTTCTTTTAATTTCTTTAAAAGATGTTGATTTTTTGTAGCTATCCAACGTTGGTACAAAGACAATAAATCTTGTTTATTGGTCATATTCATTTCTTCACTCAACTCAGACATAATAAAAACTAAATCTTTAAAATGTCTTGCCAACAATAAAAATATATCCGTTTCATTTTTTTGATTCAGTTGATGTTGTAAGTCAGAAGCCTGTTCATAGGCCAAGGAACCCATCTGAATATAGTACTCAATATCAAACAATTGACGATTAAAATAATCAGAAAAAAATCCAGCAACGTACAATGATCTATCTCCAACTGCAACCAAATCTTTAAAGCGCTTAAATCGAGAACCTTCACTCACTGCTTTTCCCCAAGAAAACGCTAAAGGGACTTCTCCTTGAGAATCAAACATAAAAATATTTTCACTCCGAACTGCCTTCAAACATAAACCAACGATATAAATCTGTAAAAACTCATTTAACGCTAATTTATTCTGTTCCAAAATACTAAAAATACGTTTACTAAAAAAACTCTCTAATTGTTGATTGGATGATTGCTTCAATAAAACCTCCTAGATTTTTTGAATATTTGGAAAGAGTGAATACTCCTGACCATGGCGCTACCTATATTATAGCAAAAACAATATAAAAAAATCTAGTAGATATATTTAAAAGCTACCCTCAAAATAGCCTTATGGATTATTCCTCTTCTTTGATCTCATACTTTTTGATTTTTGATACCAATGTTCTCCTGGGAACATTAAGCATTTGTGCAGCTTTGGTTTGGTTCCAACTGTTTTTTTTCAATGCATTAATAATCAGTTGTTTTTCATAACTATCTACAATCTCTTTCATATCACCAACCTCAGTATCAATTGGGATAAGTTGGTAATCTGGTTTATTTCCAGAAGACTGACTCTCTGGCTTCAAACCTGCCATGCTAATTTTATTTGATAAATCTTCAGGCTTAATGGTGTCTCCTTCAGAAATAATCACTGATCGTTCAACTGTATTTTTTAATTCTCTAATATTACCCGGCCAGTTGTACTGGTGCATAAGACTTAATGCTTGTGAAGAAATATGTTTACGTTCAAAGCCATTCTCATGACAAACTTTTTCTATGAAAGCATCCACTAAATAAGGGATTTCTTCCCTTCTTTCTCGCAAAGGTGGTATTTCTATGGTTGCGGCATTCAACCGATAAAATAAATCTTCTCTAAACCTTCCTTCTTCTACGAGATCATCTAATTTTAAATTGGTTGCAGCAACAACTCTTACGTCACTTGCAATTTCTTTATTTGATCCAACGCGCATAAATGTTCTATTTTGTAAAACACGCAATAATTTTGCTTGGGTTTTAAGTGGCATCTCTCCAACTTCATCTAAAAAAATAGTGCCCCCATCAGCTGTTTCAAATAAACCTATTTTAGTCTGATCTGCACCCGTAAAAGCTCCTTTTTCATGACCAAACAATTCACTCTCTAGTAAAGTTTCTGTTAAAGCTGCGCAGTTTACACAAACCATGGGTTCATTTTTACGTTGGCTATGATAGTGTATGGCTTCCGCTATCACTTCCTTACCTACACCCGTTTCTCCTAATAGAAGTACAGTTATCTTTGATTGTGCCACTCGTTGCGCAAGACTGAACAATTCTTGCATTTTTTTACTTTTGATGATGGCCTCTTGATTGCCCATATTAACTTTACGAACATCTTGTTTGGCATGGGCAACATGGCCTTTTTTTGCTGTTTTTGCCGTTTTTAAAGCTTCCCTAGACTTTTCAACCAATAGATCAATTGATCCGCCATCTTCTGGAAAACTGGCTACCCCAACAAAAACAGCTTTTCTATCTGCAGATGGAACTTCTTTAAAAATTCTTTCTCCTAAAGCGACTGCATCAGCTTGATCGGTCTCTGGTAGCATTAGCTCCAATTGATTACGACCATAATGTCCAACTACATCCATGGTTCTAATCATTTTTCTTACTTTTTCTATGACCCTAGCAAAATCTTGCAACTTAAAAGGAGTCTGCCCATCCTGGATTTGAATCATCGCAAGAGAAAGAGGTCTTTTATACCTATGCGCTCTATCCATCTCTTCATGCAATCGTTGATCAAAATAAGTGTGTGGTAAGACACCAAATTTCTCTAAACCCACCGGGTTTCGTAAAGAAAATCTAAACACATGTTCGCCAATTTGAATTTGATCACCTTCTTCAAGAACCATAGATCTTAACAAGGGTTCACCATTAATCAAACTACCATTGGTACTTCCTAAATCTTCAACAACAATTTGCCCTGATTTATTATCAAACTTTAAATGGGCGCGTGATATTTGCCTATCATCAATGGTAATTTTACAACTTTGGCTTCTTCCTAAATCTGTTGCGCCTTGATTAAGGGGGTATACACTGCCCGCCAATGGACCTTCAATAACCAGTAAAAACCCTCTGTCCAACAATAATTCTTCATCTTGTAAATCTCTTGTATCAAGCTGCGGCAAGGTTTTTTCATTTTCAATTTGAGACATGCCTCCATTATAACCAACTGCCTATTTTTTGCACATCAAAAAGCTTCTTGGGTATAAAAACATGGCTTTTTTCAATATCTTTGACTAAGTTGCATGAACAATATGAATGAAATAGAAAAATATGCCTTTAAAGCTGCAAGCAAAGCTCAAGATATTCAAAAGCGCTACTTTGATCATCAAGACTTAAATATACGTCATAAAGGTGATATTGATTTGGTAACCCAGGCTGACCTTGATTCACAACAGGCCATCATTGAGACTCTCAGACAAGTGTTTCCCAAACATCAGTTTTTAGCTGAAGAAGATGGTATGGATAAAAATCAATACCAAAACCAACCCACTTGGATCATAGACCCTTTAGATGGCACAACCAATTTTTCCAAAAAGTTTCCTTACTTCGCAATATCGATGGCTTTTTATGATGAAAATGCCATTCAGTTTGCGTTGATCGTTAACCCCATCATGGACCACTGGTACACTGCCCATAAAGGCCAAGGTGCTTACAAAAATAAACAGCGTATACATGTCAGCAAGACTAAAAACTTGGATCAAGCTTTTTTAGTTACCGGCTTCCCCTATGACCGTCGAACTTCTAAAAACAATAATTTAGAAACATTTAAGCATTTAGAATTGAACAGCTTATGTGTTCGAAGAACAGGTGCCGCTGCTTTAGACCTTGCCTATGTAGCTGAAGGTGTGTTCGATGGTTTTTGGGAACTCAAACTTAAACCCTGGGATATTGCTGCTGGCATGCTTTTGGTTAAAGAAGCCGGTGGTATTGCCACTGATTACAGCGGGCAAGCCATCAACGATTTATGGAAGCAAGAAATCATTGCCAGCAATCCAGATTTGTATCCTTTTCTAGCCCAAGCAATCAATCGTTAGTTTAATTTTTTTTGTTTCAGTAATATAGTCTGATTCTCCCAACCGAGCAACAACAACTGCATAAAAATCATGCATCTGAGCCAAGGCTTTTATCGGGTTAATCGGCCCATGAGTACCACTAACTTGCCAGAGACCGTTAATAACCTTGTTTATATAAAAACATTGAGTTAACTCTGTTGCAGAAATACTCATTGTATAAAGCTATTTCATACTGATAAATGGAACGCTGTTGCCCATCATGTATTGAGGTAGCTTACCATCCCATTTTTGTACTGCTTCATACTCTACCAAACTTTTATTTTGGGTTAAAGCCCTTGCTCTAATAGACATAGACTCCGCTTCAGCCTTTGCTGAAATTAATTTTTGTTTGGCTTCTTCTTCAATTTGCTTGGTTTTATTCTCAGCTTGTGAAGCATTTTGAATAGCAATCACTTTGCGTTCAACAGCTTGTTCAAATGCATTTTCATAAGATATATCTGTCATTTCAAAACGATTAACATCAATAAATTTGTCCTTTAAACCTTCTCTTATTGCTTCTTGGGCTTCAATTGTTGCTTTTTGTCGATTACCAATCAAATCTACTGCATCCCATTTACCAATAACAGCTTTCAATGAACCTTCAATCACTTGTGGAATAACCCGTTCACGCCAATTCAAACCTAAGTTTTGATAAACATCATGAACATGCGCTTTATCTAAGGCAAAGTTGATCACATAGCGAATAGTGGCTTGTTGAACATCTTTTGTATAAGTCTGAGTTTCTCCACTTAACTTCAATACACGCACTTCCAAATCTTGAATTTTGGTGGTAATGGGATTGTAAAAATACAAACCTTCATCCAATGGTTCTCCCACCACTTTCCCAAAACGGGTTTTAACGCCACGGTAACCGGTATCAATAATTTTTATTCCAAAGCCTGTAATTGCTCCAATCAAAACTACCGCCGCAACAACAACCAAGACTACATTTCTTTTCATTTCATTCATTAGTTTTAAACCTCCATTTTGTATTATCTTATGGCATAGCCTTTTTCTTTCAAGCCGGCCAATATTTCTTGTAAATGCTCAGGACCCTTGGTCTCTAATTTCAGCTTTACACTTGTCTCATAAAAAGGAACATCAATTGCACTTCTTTCATGATGTATTTGTAAAATACTTGCCCCTAGGTGAGCAATAATACTGGTTAATTCATTTAACCCACCAGGACGATCAGATATCATCAGTTCTATACTGGCTTGCCGTCCACGTTTTACCAAGCTTTTCTGTATAACCTTTGAAAGCAGAGTTAAATCAACATTTCCTCCACTGGCAATAGCTACAGTTTTATGACCATTGGTTTTAACCTTATTGGCCATAATGGCTCCAAAGGCCGCCGCTCCCGCTCCTTCCAATAGAACTTTGCTGGTGTGTAGCAAATAAACCATGGCTTCAGCCATTTCTTCTTCTGTGACCGTAACAATATCATCCAGATATTTTTGCATTAAAGGAATGGTATATTGACCAATGGTTTTAATGGCTATTCCATCGCCAATGGTACTTTTATGACTGCGTACTATATCTTGTTCAGGTACACCTTTAACCAATTGTGCTACCAAGTCACAATTGGCTGCTTGCACACCAATCACTTTAATATTGGGATTGTTTTCTTTGATTGCCACCGCCAAACCAGAGGCTAAACCACCGCCACCTACTGGCACCACCACCAATTCAAGCTCAGGCAACTGAGTCAACAACTCTAAGCCCACCGTGCCCTGCCCAGCCATCACTCTTAGATCATCGAAGGCATGCACAAAATGAGCCCCTTCATCTTCAGCCATTTGTTTGCCCACAACCATGGCATCAGAAAAAGTTTCACCCTCTAAATGAACTTTAGCCCCCCAACTTTCTGTAGCTAGGATTTTGGTTAATGGCGTGTAGGTTGGCATGCATATTTTGACATCAAAGCCAGACTTTGTACCGTGATAACTCACTGCCTGAGAATGATTGCCTGCAGATGTAGCAACAATTTTATTTTGATCATGGTCCAGTTGAAGAATAGTATTTAATGCGCCTCTCTCCTTAAATGAGCTGGTTCGATGAAAACTTTCCATCTTTAAAAATATTTTTTCATGCTCAATATTGGGGTGTTGGGTACGCATAATAGGCGTTCTTAAAATCTTACCTGCTATTCTTTCTTGGGCTGCTTGAATATCATGAAGTTTGAGCATGCCAATCTATAACAGCGTGTCTGATTTTTATAAAGAGAAAAAATCTTTCTTAAAAGAGCCTTTCCTAGAATACTTTACAATTTATAACTATATTTTAACAACTCCATCATTCCTAGATTTTTAGCAAAATGTTCAATCAAACATTCTAAAATAGCTTCATCACTCTTTTTTGCTCCACATTCCTGCTCTCTTTCTTTGATAAAATTTCTTTGCTCAGCGAGTAAAGCCTGTCTATCTTCAGGTACATAGGTTTCTGCTAAAACGACACGCAATTCTTTTGTTTTTTTTGGCTCTGGCAAAACTTTTATGGCTTTTTGATATATTTCATTGATAATTTTATCTTGCCCAGCCAAAACCCCATTTTCACAGATCATCTTTTCTGTTTTACTGAGCTTGCCTTGACAAGAAAAACTTGGCTGTACTTTTAATTCTGTTTTGTGCTTTTTATCTGAACATGAATGTGTGTTTAACACTATGGTATATGTTTCTGCACACTCTTTTTGTTTTATATAATGGGTCACCAAATGAAAGACTTGATCTTCAATTAAAAAAGATTTCATCAATTTTAATTTTTTTTCAAAATCTACATCTTGCACATACGCTGGTTTGAGTTGTTTTATAGGGTATTGATAATAAAAACCATCTGAGCAGGCAACTTGAATTTCAGTGTCATTTATCTTTTGACTCAGCAATCTGCTGGCGTTTTCACCATAATGAAAGGTTTCTGGCAAGATATCACTTTTCTCCCAATCATCTAATTCAAGATAACTGTAAGCATCCAATATAAACCATTTTTTATTTTCTTCTTCCATGATTTCCATGGCTCTGTCTTGCTCAAAAAAGTTGTGTGCATCTGTAGGTGAAAAGTACTCAACTTTTTCTCCTGAAACGCTTGAAACATAATTGGCTGATGGGTTAAACCTTGGATCACTATCATAGTACATTCTATATTTTGAAAGGTCTTTTGAAATATCTGTCGATATTATATTATTATCCCAACAGCCTGCCACAGCGAAACCCGCCTTTAATACAATACCCAAACCAATTAAAAAAACATATTTGATTTTATACTGCATAAAAATAGTCTACACCACTAAACATGAACCGCACATGAATTTACAGTGTTTATAGCTGAAATTTGAGCTATTTTTTATTCATATTCCATAAAACTATGTTACTTTAACATCATGCAAGGTGTTTCACTGGGAATCGATATTCAAACCAGCCATATTGATATCTATGCTGTTCATCAAAAACAATTTTGCTCTATTGATATCCCAGGACAAAAACAAAACAATCGTATTGATATCGATTTTTCATCATCTACCAACAATTATGTTTTTAATAAAAAAACTCCAATTGATTTTAATGCTAACTTTATTCCTTATGAATTAATCTGGGGAGTTGAAAAACAAAGCGTAGATCCATTTTTTTTGCACACCTTCCCTGAACACTTCATTTTTGATAATAATAAATGTATTGGTTTAGAGACTTTTAATGAACCTCTTTTATTTCATACTATTTTTCAAAACTATTTCAAGCTCCTATCTCAAACGATATACAAACAATTGGCAAAGCCTGTTACCACAATAAACTTACACGCCCCTGAACACCAAAGCAGCTTTCTTAAAAATATATTAAAAACACTCCTAGAAAATAGTTTTAACTGTAAAGTAACTCCTCGCAGTTCCAAAAACATCATTCTGCAACAATCAGCATCAACGGATATCCCACAAAAAAAACAAGTTCATCTTTTTACAAACTATACAAAGCCTTATTTGTATTATCATAATGTTAAAACCAATGAACTGTATTATCATTTGTTTACACAAAACATCTATCGTTTAGATTTAGCTTTTTTAGAAAAATTAAAACATCAATTTATAAAGTCAATAGCACCATATAATGTTTCTTTTAATGCTTATCAACGTAATCAACTATTCTATGCTGCAAGCCATATAAGGCATGGTCTAAATCAACACCACACACTAAAAGCTTTTATTCCAGCCCTTTGTTACTCAAATGAATATGGTCTTCATGATTTTAACTTTAACATCCAACGTGATGAATATGGGCAATTTGTTCAGCAAAACAGTTCTGTTTTTTTAAAAGAAATGGACGCTTTTTTTTTAAAAAACAAAATATTACCTCATGACATAAACAGTTTATATCTTCACGGCGAAGGGTTAAATGTACCTGGGCTTGCTACTGTTTTAGCCCACTATTTTCAAAAACCTAAAGAAACAATTGTTGCTGACCCTACATTTGTCACTCAACATTGTATCAATTTTTAGCTACCTATAAACTTAGACTTGGCAAGCCTTGGTATTCAATTTATAATGGGGTAGTTTTTATGAAAAAATGGGTTCTCATAAGTATTATATTTACAACTTTCAAGTTGTTTGCCGGCGTTAATCCTCAAACAGGCAATTTTTTCTTTACTGTTCAAGATTATCAAAAACAATGCCATCAAATGACACTTTCAATACAGAGAAGCTACAATAGCTTGTATCGTCAGTCCGGTTTGTTTGGTAAATCTTGGCTGTCTAACCTTGAAAGAAAAATTATACCTGTTTCTAATATAAGTTTAGAGCTCATTGAAGCTGACGGTTATGTTAGTCAATTTTATTTAGAATCACTCATCAGCGATAAAGAAAAAAGTGTTGATGCCATCATTAAGAGAAAAAAAAATCTAGACATAGAACATACCGGCAATCCCAAGGGCAATGGAGATCAACATTACTCAGAGTTAAAAGAAAAAATGCTCAATGAACATGATTATTTCTTAACTCAACTTCAACGTTACCAACCCAACACCATCACCACCAATAATTCTGTTTTTGTATCTCAAGATCGTAAAAGTTCTACTCTGAGTCAACATAAAAACGGTTTCAAACGAACATTCATCAATGGCGATACTGAAGAATACAATACCAATGGAGAATTAATTTTAGAAAAAAACAGACATAACACTTTTATTCGCTATATATACAACAATGGCCTGTTAAAAACCATTCGCGATTCTTGCGGACAGTATGTCAATATCAATTATGATAAGAAAAACAGAATAAAATCAATACAAAGCTCACACAATAAAACTGTACACTATAGCTATGATGACCAAAATATTAAAAACACCTTGTCTCGCTTTACTGGCATGGATGGTCAATCTCTTAATTTTAAGTATGACAAATTTTTTCGTTTAACTGGTATTGAATTCCCCTCTGAAACCATCAAAATTGTTTACGATCAAAACTCAGGTAAAGTTGCAGAACATCATGGTCCTGGCAAAAATAAAAACTCATACACATACACAAGTTATCGTGGAAAAAACATTACACGTATAACTGATGAGCAAAAACAATCTCATAGCTATACTTTTATACCAGCAAAAAACCAAAGCATTTATACTGCTCCTGATGGTACAGAACAAATAAAAACAACCCTTGCCTGCTGTGGAAAACTAAGCTCAATTAAAGATAAAAAGGGTCAAGGCGAAACTTATATCTATGATAAAAACAAACAAAACCTTATTGAACTCCAGTCAACTAAAGATGAAAATGTTTTTTATACCTATAACGATATTGATTTAATTAGTAGTATTCAAAAAGGTAAAACCACTCTCAATATCAATTACAACTCAGAACATTTACCTAAACTTATTAAAAAAAATAACCAAACCCTAGTAGAAGCTGATTACGACATGCATGGTGATCTCCTAAGAGTTCATGATAGAACAAGCGATATACTTATCCAGCGCAAGAATAATGGTGATATTCAACAAATTCAACTCAAACAAAATAATCAAACCTATGTTGTGAAAATTCAATACCAGCACAATGATGAAATTCAAGACAAGTTATTTGAACCCAACTCTGCCCAAACTGCCTCTATTATAGAACAAGAATTCAACCGCTTATTAAATTTATTACAATTAAAACCTTATCTTCCTAACACATCATGAAAATTATCATTGATGGTTACAATTTAATGTTTTGTGGGGGATTTCAAGATAGAGATGACTTAATTGAAACACTATTTAATTATAAAAATAGTACTCAACATCAACATAGCTTTTTAGTTGTATTTGATGGGACTCATCAAGGAACCTTCAGTGGTGACCGAGATTTTTATAAAGGTCTAGAGATTGTTTACACGCCAATTACAGAAATTGCCGATGATTGGATTGCTGATTATTTAAATACGCATAAGCACAAGTCTGCATCTTTTTTGGTTGTTAGTTCAGATAGAAAAGTACAACAGGCGTCCCAAAGCATAAGTTGTGATTGGATTAGTTCAGAGGACTTTAGCAAACGCATACAACAAAAAACTGAAACAAGTTTTGCAGACTTACTCAAACAAGGTGAATGGAATGAAGGCCGAGAAAACCTTAATGAACTCTACAAACAAAAATCAAAAAAAGGCAACCCAAGAAAGCTCTCAAAAAAAGAAAGACAAAAACGTAAAAAATTTAAAAAATTATAGTACCCTTATGCATATTTTATGCACAACATTATTAAATGTTTATTTATTGCACTTTTTTACAAATTTTTTTAAAAAATTTTAATGGTTTTAATCATTTAACCAAAAACGCCTTTGTTTTAAAAAAACAAAGGCATTGTTGTTTAGTCTATTAATGTACTGTTGGTGCATTAAACTTAAAATTGTCACCTATGTAATCCAAAATCACTTGATTACCAGGCAAAATTTCTTCATCTAAAATTTTTTCTGCCAAGGGGTTTTCAATTTTTTGTTGTATAACTCTTTTAAGTGGCCTTGCCCCATAAAGGGGGTCAAATCCTTCTTTTGCCAGCTGTTGTTTAGCAGTATCAGAAATTTTTATTTTTATATTTTTTTCTGCCAAGCGAGTCTGTAGACGTTTGATTTGAATATCCACAATATGCTCTATTTGTTCAGGGTTTAAGGCATTAAAAATAATAAAATCATCTACTCTATTTAAGAATTCTGGTTTAAAAAACTCTCTTAAAACTTGCATGACTGTATCATTGATCTTTGTATTGTCTTCACCTGCTGCTAAAATCTCTTTGCCCGCCAAGTTAGACGTCATAATCAAAACTGTATTCTTGAAATCCACTGTTCTGCCTTGGCCATCCGTTAATCTACCTTCATCTAAAATCTGTAAAAACACATTAAAGACATCCGGGTGGGCTTTTTCTATTTCATCAAATAAAATAACCGCGTAAGGTCTACGTCTCACAGCTTCACTCAACCTTCCTCCTTCTTCATAACCCACATAGCCCGGAGGTGCTCCAATTAATCGAGCAACCGAATGTTTTTCCATGTACTCAGACATATCTATTCTTAATAAAGCATGTTCGTCATGAAATAAAAAGTCAGCCAGTGCTTTTGCCGTCTCAGTTTTACCAACACCTGTTGGTCCTAAAAACATAAAAGAACCCATAGGCTTATTGGGGTCAGCTATGCCTGCCCTTGAGCGTTTGA
This sequence comes from Oligoflexia bacterium, assembly GCA_035326705.1. Classification (NCBI taxonomy): domain Bacteria; kingdom Pseudomonadati; phylum Bdellovibrionota; class Oligoflexia; species Oligoflexia bacterium. The sequence continues at coordinate 83,230 of DAOLES010000002.1, read as the reverse complement.
TGGCTTTGGTTAAAACTTCCAACGCATGATCTTGACCCACAACTTTTTCATTCAAAATAGCCTGCATATTTTTTAAACGCTCTTTCTCACTATCCAACATGCTGGATAAAGGAATGCCCGTCCATAGGGATACCACTTTTGCAATATCTTCTTCTTCAACCTCTTCTTTAAGCATAGGATTGTTTTGTTGTATCTCTTTTAAATGCGCGTTTTTAACTTCAAGCTCTTTTTCTAATTCTGGAATTTCTCCATATTTTAACTTTGCAGCCAATGACAAATCACCCTGCTCTTCTGCTGTTTGTACTTGGGCACGTTTGCCATCTAAGCTTGCTTTGATGTTTTGAATCTCAGTAATAACACTTTTTTCCTTGCTCCACACTGCTTGCAATTGACTGATTTCATCACTTAATTCTTTTATAGATGCTTTGACATTGTCTAACCTATCTTTTGAGTGGGCATCTTTTTCCTTTTTTAAAGCTTCTTGCTCAATTTCTAACTGAATTTTTTTTCTTTGTTTAACATCAATTTCTGTGGGCACAGAATCAATCTCAATCCGCAAACGACTGGCAGCTTCATCCATTAAATCAATAGCTTTATCTGGCAAAAATCTATCGGTAATGTATCTATTGGAAAGTTTTGCTGCCGCAATAATTGCGTTATCTGCAATCCTGACTCCATGATGAACCTCGTATTTTTCTTTAAGCCCACGTAAAATGGATATTGCATCTTCCACACTGGGTTCTCCGGCATAAACCGGTTGAAAACGTCGTTCCAAAGCGGCATCTTTTTCAATATACTTTTTATATTCTTTTAAAGTTGTTGCGCCAATGCATCTTAATTCGCCTCTGGCTAAAGATGGCTTAAGCAAGTTGGAGGCATCAACCGCACCTTCACTGGCACCTGCACCAACAATGGTATGCAATTCATCAATAAATAGTATGACTTCACCATTAGAGCTTTTAATTTCTTTTAAAACAGCTTTGAGTCTATCTTCAAATTCACCTCTGTATTTTGCTCCAGCGATCATTGCTCCTAAATCTAAAGATAAAAGTTTTTTATTTTTTAAAGTCTCTGGCACATCATTACTGGCTATTCTCTGGGCAAGGCCCTCAGCAATTGCCGTTTTACCCACACCGGGTTCACCTATAAGAACTGGATTGTTTTTACTTCGCCGAGACAAAACCTGGATAATTCTTCTAATCTCAGTATCTCTACCAATCACCGGATCTAATTTTTTTTCTTTGGCGATTGCTGTTAAATCTTGCGTATATTGTTGCAGGCTTTGGTATTGGCTTTCTGCATTTTCAGTCATGGCTTTATGATCTCCTTTATTGGTGATAATCGTTTGTAAAAAATCTTCATGTTTAATATTCAATGTCGTTAAATACTGCTTAAAATTATCATTTTTCAGTGCTGCTTGTAAAAAATGCTCAGTTGAACAAAAAGATTCTTTATTATTATCTCTAATTTTCTCAGCATCACTTAAGCATTGAAACAATGGACCAGATAAAGCCGGTTGCGTTTGAGAGCCTTCCACCCTAACAAAACCATCTATGGTTTGCTTGATTTGCTGCTGATGCCGGGACAAATCTGCCCCCAACTGCTCTAAAACTTTTACATACATTCCTTGTGGGTTTTCCAACAAAAAATGTAATACATGCTCTATTTCAACACTTTGCTGCTTTAAGCTTTGGGTGTATTGAGCTGCCTTAGCAATTACATCTCTTAATGCCACTGTAAATTTTTGTATGTCCATAACATTAATAAAAGCGCATTTTGAGGGCCGTCAACATTAATTTTTATATTGCAATGCGTAACAAACTATGCTAAAAGGGAAAACTTATTTCTATGGGGGAAATAGTTGAAAAAACAATTGTAATGATTTAGAAGCCTGCTCCATCTGTAAAGAAGTAGTCTTTACAGATCAATTTAAAACACGTTCGGGGGAAAAAAACGATGTTTAATAAACGCTTGCGCCTATGTTTGCTCTTTTTGTTATTTTTATCAATTTCTAATACTGCTTATAGCCAGTATCAACATGGTCCTGCATTAAAAGCAGAGGTAATGTTCTCTGATTGCATTCCAATTAGCATGGCGAATCCGACTTGGTATCACCATAACCAATCATTAACCAACAAAAATACCTCCTTAGTATGCAATAAGGTAACCTTTTTAGATAATGCCAACAATGTGTTTTTCTTTGATCACGTCAACGTTAAACCTGGAAGTTCAATCAATGGTATGAGGTTTATTGCAAATATGAATCAAGACCCAGGCATGAAAGATTGGTTTAGAACCCAAAGTTTTGAAGACTTTTGCGAAGGTGTAAGAGATCTCTGTAGCGGCTGGGTACAATCTGGTGTAGGGATTGAATCTGTTGTTCAAAATTATGTTCCATTCACTTTGGCTGCTGCTTTAGATAACTCAGAACAGCGTATTATTTATATGCATGAAGGCTATGGCCAATATAATATAGATGCATTTCATTCAGTTATTGAAGATACCACATTGACAAGTTCTGAAAAAATCAGTCAGCTTAAACATATGCAGGTTTATGGTCATCATTATGTTTTAGGTCATCAACTCAATGAAGCCATTAAACAAAATGTTCCTTATAAAATTCAAGGTGGTCTTTATCACTATTCTTTTAGTACAATTGACCTTATTTTTTCTAACCTTAATGATATCACTGTCTACGCAACAAAGTTGAATAACACCTATGAAATGTCAACAGCAACAGCTGCTATTACTTTAACTGAAGTTGGTGTAAGTCTCTATTTTGCCGCCAAAGCCATGCAATTAGCAAATACTAACTTAAATAACAAAGTTGTTAAAATTTTAGGATTTGAAGTTAATAAAACTAACGCCTTGCTTTCTAATCAATGGCCAAGTTGGTGGTTGAATATAAACCTACCAAGCGCAGCCTACAGAGATACTAACGACTCTATTTTTGATATCATTCAAAAAGCTAAATCTGGAGACATCAACAGTCAAAATACCCTTCGTATAGAAGCACAAAACTGTTCTGAAGGCACAAGTCAATATAACACTAAAATTTGTGATATTATAATTATGTTAACTTCCCAAAACGGAGTTATTCAAAGCAACACTTTTCATAACAAAGATACACTTATAGTTAGTGAAAACTTATTCTCAGAACAAGGTCTTATTAATGCAATGCTAGCTGAAACCTCTGCTAGATACATTGCTTATCAAAATTCTGAAAACGGTAGTTTATTGGTATACCTTTTTTCTCCAAATAGAAATGAACAGCATGTTCATACCCATAGACAATTACACCCCTTTTTAGAAGGTTATAATTTTGTTGGAGCTGGATACATTGAAGTTTTTGATCAAAGCGCTACATTTGATTCAACCACAATGTATAGAGAATACGGATATGATAGACCAAGCGACCCATCTGTTCAAAGAAAAATTCTAGAACGTATTAGTCATTTATTCCAACAATTCTATGGTTCATAAACAACTATTACAATACCCTATGGCTAAAAAATCACACCATCAAAAAATTGGTGTTCTTTTTTATTTTTTATCTTTCACTTCCACATACCGCATGCGCAATTCATACAACACTTGTTGCATGAGCTTGTCTTCATTCTCATCTAAATTGCCTTGGGTTTTTTGGTACAACATTTCTAAGATATCCACTTGCTGCTTGGCCAAAGGCATATTTTTTTGCGTTTCATTGCTGACTGGATCTGGAATCAAGCCCATTTGAACAAGAGCAGACGTACTGATAGACAAAACAAAAGAAGTAAAATTAATTGTGGGATTATTTTGTGTTTCTTGTGCGCTTGGTTCAGTTTTGTTTTCTGTTTGATTCACTGACTTTTCTTCTTTTGCTTTTACTTTCTCTTGCCCACGTCTATCATTGATAGTGTAAGACTTTTCTTGCTCTTCATTATTGCTCATTTCTTACTCTCCTTTTTATTCGCATTCATTACATTGTTTACTGCATCAGATATAATATCAAGCTGTTTTATGTCAAACAACAATTGAGCATTGTGCGCTGAACTGTATACCTGAGTAAAGCTTAAGTTGTTTTGTTTATAGGGTTCTTTGTACACTAGCAGTGTTTGTTCTTGACCATTGCTATCAATAACACTGATTGCATAGTCAACTGTTAAGTTTTTATTTTTATCTTGTTTTAAAAACTTTTTTGCCTTAAGTGCAAATAAGGCATGACTTGGAACAAACTCATTCAATTCACTGCTACCCACACTTTTTTCTTCAATCCACTGATTATCTTTCTGAACAAAATTTTTAGTTTTATTGTTTTGAATAATTTTAAAATTTTGAACCTCACTGGCATTGACTGAAAAAACTTTTTTCACAGCTAAATCTCTTAAAGTGTAATAAAAGTGTCCGGGTTTAATGGGGCTTTTCTTAAACACAAAGGGCAATCCATCTCTATATATAAATGCATGGTAAGACGTATTTGACCCGCCTTTAGGCACGGATTCATTGATATATAACTTTTTAACTTTTGTTTTATCTGTGATTTCAAAAAAGAAGTCTGCCTTTTTAAGCAAGGTTTCTTTAATTAAATTTGAAAATTCACGATTTTCTAAAACTTCATCTATTTCAAAATTTTTTAAATGATTCAACATACCCTCAACAAACAATGTGTCCGCTAAAATTTTGATGGGTGAAGAGATATGCCACTGATCATTTTTTTTAATCAACTCATAGGTGCCAGAAATATTTTTTAAACTAATTTTTTGCGGGTCATCAAAACCTACCATATTTTTATGGATATAATCAGATGTTTGTTTAGTTTGAGAGTCTTTGAGTCTTTGGTCACTTAAAAATATATCTTGATTGCCATTTGCCACATAAAGCGAGCTACCCATTGTATTGAGATCCCCTGTGAGCAAAGTTTCTTTAAGCTCGTGTAAATCACCCTCATAAATTTTTATCTCTGACTTTTCTTTAACAATGCCATAACTAGAAAATTTTTCATTACCTTTAGCAATGTACTTATCTTTTTTTGCTTGTGTTAAATCATCCAACAAAACATCCACCTGATTTTGATTTGCTAAGTATGTATTATCATCCCATTTAAGTAACCATTGTGGCTGCACATCAAATTCACTGGCAAAACCTGCTAAATCGTCTGAGTACTTTCCACCTGGTTCTTGGGATCTTTTCAGCAACTGCCATTGACCCTGACTATTTGATACAGCTATTTTTGTAATATTCTGTTTTTTTATATTTAGCAGTAACTCTTGCTGTTCTTTGATAGCTTCTTTTTTTTCTGATTGTTTAACATTCCACCAATTTAAAACAATCAGCCCAATCAAAACCAAAAAAGCAATTACAATTTTTTTCAACACGGATTAATCCTCCATACATATATGAACCAGGCAAATAATATGGGTCATCTATCCCAATCTCTTTCTATACAGCCATAAATTTAACCCAAATAAAAGTACTAGCATTGGCTCCCGCTTCGCTCCCTCTTTCAAGGGGGCTCACGCCCCCTTAAAAAACAAAAATCGTCGTTTGTGTTTTTTTATCCCCGTGTGCTCAATCAGTTCCTGATTTCGCATATTAACCTAATCTCTTTCTATACAGCCATAAATTTAATCCAAATAAAAGTACTAGCATTGGCAATATGATAATAGATAAATAAAAAATGACTATGGATTGTGTGGCGGATAGCTCTATGGCTGAGCTTTTAATCAGTTTGGGTCTAATTGTTATTTGCTCTACTTCTCCTCTTAAAAAGTTTAAAGCATTGATAAACAAATCATAATTGTATCGGTTTTGACCTACCATAGCATTTGAAATAAAATCACTATCTCCCCATACCACCAGTTGGGCTTGCTTGATTTCAGGGTCATTGTCCCCTTCTACTTTTATTTCCAAATCTTTTTCAGACACAAGACCAATACTAACTTTACCCACTTGATCTGTTGCCTCAATGACTGGTTTTTTATCAATAAATAGTGCTTGCAAATCTGACTGGGCCCAGCTGTTTTCTCCAGGTGAGGTAAAGGCTAACTCAACAACGGTTCCTTCAAAACCAGGTGCTTTATTCACTGATCTCACTTGGTCAAATTCAGTGTTCAAGTTACCATTCATCCCTTGCTTAAGTGGCTCAACAATTGGATGCTGTCCATAATTAGCAACCACAAGCTCAGTGGTAATTTGCATGCCTTGTAAAGACAAGCGCTTTTCTAAAATAACATTATCTCCTAAAACTACTCCCCAAGAGTGTAAAAAGTCTTTTAAACCATTGTCTACCAAACGAACTTTATTTTTTTGACCCACAACTGTACTGATATTGGGGTCAAGCAGCAACTGTACTTTACCTCCAGACAATAAATATTCATTGAGACTAATGACTTCATTGGCTGTAAACGCTACTTGTGGACCAGCAATAATAACTATCGAACAAGCTTCATCTATTTTGGGCAAAAGATTACTCAGTGTACGAGCATTAAAACCCTCATTGCTTAAGCCAGGTTTAATAAAACTTAAACTTCTTGGATCTTGTGGGTCTCCTTCAAACTTTAACTCACCATGACCTTCAGTAAAACACACCATTGTTTCCCCATTACGCGTTACTTTTAAAATGGCTTGGGTGATATCCTGTTCTGTACTACCTTGCATGATATGCTGCTGCTCACCATATTCAATTAAAATGTCTCCGTCTTGCGCAGAAATTTTTTGAGCATCTAACTTTGCAACATCTGGATCTTTGAACTCTACCTTTACTTGATCACTTGCATCTTGGTAGTACTGCAACAAATTTTTTAACCCAGGTTTTAGCTGGTTATTTTCAAACATAAAGACTTGTATTTTAATCGGTTTATCTAATTGTTTTAAGGTACTTAGCGTTTGATCAGACAAGGTGTTAATTTCATTTTGGGTAAAATCTTTTTTCCAAAACATGGTTTTAGTCGAAATAACATTAACAACAGCCAAACAACAAACAACCAAGAGGATAAAAATAGCATTCCCCAATCTTCCTTGATTTTTTTTGTCGCTAAATGCATTTTTTATCCCCCCAGGACTTTTCATTAAATATTTAATATTCATGACCAAGTAATAAACCAAAAACAACACAGAAAAAATCATCAGGCTTCTAAAAAACCAATTGCTGCTGTCCTTGGTAATTCCATAACCCAAAATTGCGCCAAGCAATAAAACAAAGCCTGTAACACCACTCATCAATGATAATGTATTCATTTTTTATCTCCAACCTTGTACATCTAAAGAACGATGGGTTAAAAATACAAACAAACCAGATAAACTTAAAAAATAAACGACATCCCGGCTATCCACTACACCTCTTAACATTGCCTTCATATGTTCCGGGATAGAAATATATTGAACCATACTGTATAAAATACTGCCTTCTTTTAAACCAATAGAACTGATAACAAATAGCAATAGCAAAACCACAAAGGTCATGACCGCAGCAACAATTTGATTTTCAGTTAATGAACTTGCAAACATACCTATTGCTAAAGCTGTTGCTGTGTAAAGAATAAGACTTACATATCCTGTTATCACTGGACCTAACTCAGGAGGATTGTCCAAGCTAGCAAATAAAAAAATCTGATAAATTACAGTGGGTAAAATCATACACAGCACAAACAAAAATGCTGATAGGTATTTACCCCAAACAATATGTGTTGTGCTTAGTGGAGCAGTTTTTAACAGTTCATCTGTTTTTTTACTCTTTTCCTCAGCAAAGCTTCTCATCATCAGCAAAGGAATTAAAAATAACAAAATAAAAGCCATGTTAAATAAACTGGGGGCAATAACAATTTCATTAAGGTTTAAACTTTCTAAGTACTGTGGGTTTTGTGTCATCTGTGCTAAGTTTTTATAATTCTCATACATCATGCTGAACCTACTCAGCCCCACATAAAAGAAAAATCCGGTCAATGACAAAAACACCACCATCACCACATAAGCAATAGGTGAATAAAAATAATGCTTTAATTCTTTTTCTATAATGGTCCATATTTTTTTCATGCTTTACCTCTTTAATATATTGCTATTCCTAACCCCATAGAAGCTTAACTTGCTTGTGTGAGCATGACATCGACAAATACTTCTTCTAAACTTTTTGTTTGGGTTAATTCTTTAATGGATCCTTCAAGGGCGATTTGACCTTGATGGACAAAAACTGCTCGATCACAAATCATATTAACTTCTGGCAGAATATGCGTGGATAATATAATGGTGTGTTCTTCCGATAAAGTTTGTATTAAAGCGCGTATTTCGCGAATTTGAGTTGGGTCAAGACCCACCGTTGGTTCATCCAAAATTAATACATCAGGCTTATGCACAATTGCCTGCGCTAAGCCCACCCTTTGTTTATAGCCTTTAGATAAATTACCAATCATACGCTTGGCAACATGTTTTAAACCACACTTGTCAATAGCCCATTCTATTTGTTGTTTTTGCAAGTTACTTGGGATTTCTCTAATTTTAGCAACAAATTTTAAAAATGCTTCTACCGTAAAATCAAAATAGACTGGTGGCGACTCCGGTAAATATCCAATACGACGCTTAACTTCTAATGGCTCTTTTAAAATATCATAGCCTGCAATCAAGGCAGTTCCAGAACTGGGTTGCAATGAACCAGTCATAATTCGCATGGTTGTTGTCTTGCCGGCGCCATTGGCTCCTAAAAAGCCTAAAATTTCACCTTTTTTAACCCTAAAAGAAATATCTTTTACTGCTGTTATATCACCATATACTTTATGAATATGTTGCGCTTCAATCATGTGCACCTCATTTTTTTATGCCAAAGATTTTATGACTCAAATTTTTATCAAAACTCTTCAATAACTCAAGTTATTCTGGGTAAGTTTATGCAACTTACACAACAAAAGACACTTTATTTAGATTTTTAAAAGACAAACAAGATTTAAACCGTTAAAATAGAGCTACTAAAAGCTATGTCTAATGGAATTATCTACAATAAACGCAATAAGCAGAAAAAAGGACCCCCTAGCTTTCCTGTTACATCACTTGAAGATTTAAAAATCATTAAACTTTTTCGTGATATCCCCAATTTTACATTAAAACAATTGCAAGGCAAAGTAAGAAGAGCCAGCGCCCTAGCCAATGAAGACATCTTAGAATTTGAAAGTGACACTGAAAGCTTTGCTCATTTCTTTTTTATCGCCAAAGGTCAGGTTAAAATTATTGGTTTTGACGAAAATGCCCGTAAAATTCCCATTAACTTTCTCCGCAAGGGCGAGTTTTTTGTGGATAAGCCCATGACTTGGAACAACTTAACCGCCAGTAAAGTTGCAGCTATCACCGATGCCGAAATTTTAATTATTCGTAAAGAAGACTTGAAGAGCTTTGCCCGCAGCAGCCAAGTTTTTGAAAATCGTATCAAACAAATCAGTGATCGCATTGACTACAGAAATAGAATTTACTGTGAAGACAGTTATTCACGCTCAGTCTTAGATTTTTTAGTTGATACCGCTTTAACCCAAGCGTCCAGAATTAAAATCACGCAAATGAACAAATGCATTGAGTGTGATACATGTTATGAAGCTTGTGAGGACCGGCATGGTTTTCAAAGAATAGAACGTGGTTATGCCAAGTTTGGTGTTATGGACATTGCGCAAAGTTGTTTAACTTGTTTTTATCCAACGTGCATTCCTTCTTGTCCAGTTGAAAGCGTTATTTTTAACCCAGATAGCGGAGAAGTGGAAATTAAGGATGATTGCATTGGCTGTCAATCTTGTGCCAAAGCCTGTCAATATGGTGCAATTACCATTCATAAAGTTGATCAAAAAGATGAACGTTTTTCTCGTTTTTTAAATCACCCTGGACAAAAACGTCCACCTAAATTTATTGCTGACAAATGCAATCATTGTAATGGTTACAGTGATCTTGCATGTATATCGCATTGTCCAACCGGTGCAATTATAGAATTAAGTGCCAATGAACTTTTAGAAAACCCAACCCTGTTTAGCGTCAATCAAAGTACACAAGTGAACAGTCAAGAACTGGACGAACGCTCAGGCTTGGTTAAGTTTTTACAAAAAATTTATTTTCTAACAGCTTTTGTTGTCATCACTTGGTTATGCTTTGAGTTTCTTGCCTTGCAAGAACAGTTTTATGCTCAGTTTTCACTTTTACTAAAAGCCCAAAGGCTGGGTTTTATAGACCCCAATATTCCCCTCAATTTTAATAAAGGCTCACAGTTGTGCTTATTTATTGGCAACGTTGGTTTTTCTTTAATTGTAATGGCCATGATTTATCCTCTGCGCAAGGCTTTTCCTCGTTTGCTTGGACGTTTTGGCTCAAAACCTCTCTGGTTGGATTTCCATAACTTCGCCGGTTTTATGGGTACCATTCTAGTTTTATTTCATACCGGTTTTGAATTTGAGATGGGTTGGGGAACCTTGGGCATGGTTTCCTTATTGTTTGTAATGATTACTGGTATGTTTGGTCGTTTTCTTTACCAAGTCATTCCCAGGACAGTGGCAACAACCGAACTTAAATTTAGACAAATTCAGGAACAAGACCGTGAATTGGCTTATAAATTAGATGCTATTTTTGAAAAAGGGACCCGCAGTAGACGAACCATCGATAAAATCATGGAAGAAACCAAGTTTGAAGAGTTAGAAGACCCAAGTATTTTTCAATTGTTCAAGTCTGGTATTCGTTCTTATTGGTTGCTGATGCGAATCAAACATTTTACGCCCAAAGAAATGGAAAGTTACAAACGCCAGTACAGCACATTTAGAAGCATGGTGCACCGCAAAGTTTTACTGACACGCAATGTTCGCTTTTTAGAATTTGCCTCACGCTTGTTTGTTAAATGGCAATACGTGCATAAACCGCTGGCCTATGTCATGGGTATTTTTGCCATTATTCACGTCATATACAACTTATTCTTTTTTACTGGTTGGACTTGATAAATAACCCTAACTTTACATCCCACCTCTATAATTTTAAAAAAACTATTTTGTTAAACATACCAAAGCTGAACTGAAACTGAACAAAAAATCCTTTAATAACAATTACCTAGCTATCATCTGATAAACTTGTTATAATTAGAGAATCGTGCGTAAATTATTTATTTATAGCTTTGCTTTAAGCATCGCCATGCTCAATACTGTGTTTCCCCAGTTTTTTTCACCGGGGGATTTAAGCAGTGCGCACTTTAAATATCTTGATGGCTTCTCTAAATGCACCAAATGTCATACGGGTAATCGTAAAAAAGCCTGTTTAAAATGCCATACTGACATAGCAGAAAAAATAGAGTCTAAGAGTGGTTACCATTACCGCAATGATGACAAGCGCTGTTACCAATGTCATGGTGAGCACCGTGGTAAAAAACATGACTTAAGAGATTTAAAACGAATTGGTTTTAAACATGAGGATACTGGCTGGCCTTTAGAAGGCAAACATAAACGTTTAAAATGTGAAGAGTGTCACACAGATAAGCGTGTCAATGCCATTACTGGCAAAAAAACCAATTTAACTACTTATCTTAAAAACTCTAGTCAGTGTAGCTCTTGTCACCCTAACCCGCATAAAAAACCAGAGTATCAAAAGCCTTGTGATGAATGTCACAATGCTCAAGACTGGAATTATTTTGATTTTGCAAAAGATAAAAAACCTAAAAACGTAAAAAAAGATAAAGTTCAAGCAAAGTAATTTTATGGGCTAAATCGTGTTTTTACTTTCTATCCCACAAATATCCCCCTAAAATAGAACTCAGATTTTGCTAATTAAGAACAAAAATTTTAATGCTCTTTATCTTTTTTGCTGGATACTGTTATTTTATCCCAAACTTGGTTTTACCCAATTTAACACTTGGATCAGCCCAGGCGCATTATCTAAAGCCCACCAAGAAATATCTGGCGTAAAGAACTGCACTCTTTGTCACACAACCGCTCAAGGCCTGCCCAATAAAAAATGCTTAGATTGCCACAAGGATATTGCCAATAAAATTAAAAACAACTCTGGTTACCACGCTGTTCAAACTGCTCAGTGTTATCAATGTCACAATGAACATAAAGGCCTTGATTATGAACTTTTGGGTTTAGAACGTCTTCAATTTAGTCACTCACAAACTGGATGGTCTCTCACTGGAAAACACAAAGACGTTAAATGCAAACAATGTCACACTCAAAAACGCAAACATGCGATTAGCGGTAAAGCCACAAAAAAAACCAGCTATCTAGCCGCCTCATCCAACTGTTCAAGCTGTCACAAAGATGTTCATAGAAGCAAAAACCCAAGATTTAAACGCTGCCAAGATTGTCACCACTCTTATAATTTTACTAGCCTAATTAAACATCTACGCTTTAATCATAACCGGGAAACAAACTTTCCGCTCACTGGCGCACATCAAAAGGTTCAATGCTATAGCTGTCACACTAAAAAACTTTGGAGCCCCCTAAGATATAAAAGCTGCACAAACTGTCATAGTGACCCTCACAAGGGAAGCTTTGGTTCTGACTGTCAAAAATGTCATAGTACAGATTCCTGGAAAGCTGGAAGCAGCTTAAACAGCACTGAAGCTTCTTTTAAAGATTTTGACCATCAAAAAACCCGTTTCCCTTTAACGGGCCAACATAGAAGTGTGACTTGTAACAACTGTCATGGCAACACTATTGGTAAAATAAAAAATTTTAATCAATGCAGTGATTGTCACAATAATCCGCATGGTCAAGAGTTTCAAATCAATTGGAAAGTTAAACAATGCAATGACTGTCATTTAACTGAAGGATGGCAAATTTTATCTTTTCTGCACAACAAAGATTCTCGCTATCAACTTACAGGAAAACACACTGTTGTTGCATGTGAAAAATGTCACCAAAATAGAAAGTACCGTTGGCTAAGCACATCACCCAAATGCAATGCATGTCATCAAGATATTCATAAAAACCAATTTGGTGTACAGGCTTGTTCAAATTGCCATAGTACGGCTGGCTTTTCAGAAATGCAATTTGATCACAACACGCAATCACAGTTTAAACTAGAAGGCGTACACAAATATGTCAATTGCGAAAGCTGTCATGAACAGGGAAAATTTAGACCCTTATCCACAAATTGCAAATCTTGCCATAATGACTTTCACCAAGGTGCTCTTGGACAACAATGTGAAAATTGTCATACACCAACCCGTTTCAATGACATTAATTTTGATCATAATAAAAATTCTGACTTTAAATTAGATGGCAAACATAAATATCTCAATTGTAATCAATGCCACCAAAATTTTAAATACAAGCTTGGTCTTAAACGTTGTTCTGAATGTCACAATGATGTTCATAACAACTCATTTGGACAAAACTGTGAACGTTGTCACAACAGCACAACCTTTGCCATGAAAAACAACTTCCATGATTTTGGTGAATATGAACTTAAAGGGGCTCACAATCAACTCAACTGCTTAGTCTGTCACGGCCCCAAACAGGCCATCAGGTCTGCAAAACCACAATGCCAAAGCTGTCACCAAGATCCGCATATGAATAGCCTGTCAACACGTTGTCAGGATTGTCATGGGCAAAACACTTGGTTACCCACACAGTTTAGACATGCTCAAACCGGCTTTGAATTGTCTGGTGCCCACCGTTTTCTTTCTTGTGAACAATGCCATGTAAATCGTGTTTTTGGTGGCTTACCCAATGAATGTTCTTTTTGTCATTTAAAAGACTTTGCTTCGCCAGTTATTATTCCGCAACATGCTGGTGGCAACACCAACTGCAAGGACTGCCATAGAACCTATGGATGGAGACCTTCCAAACTATGAGTTGTAAAATAATAAAACAGAATATACTTTTTTTTGTTCTTTTTTATTTCCTGGTGACACTTTCATTGACTCATGCTCAATCTGAAACGCAGTTCAATGGAAATCTTAATTTAGGATACTGGTCAGTTACGCAAAACACATTAGACCAAGACAATGCAATACAAACTGACGGAGTTGGTCAAGATTATTTACAGGACCGTTATCGTTTACTCATGCTTAATGTTAGACTGTATCAGCAAAAAAGTAGCTTTGATTCAAAACAAACAAACTTTCGTTTTGTTGGTAAAAGTCGTTTTAACTTAGATCAAACCAACTACACCTTAGCTTACAATCAAAAAAATCGTTATGACATTACAGAATTATCATTAGAGTATAAAAATTTTTTTTCAGGCCATGACCTATGGCTGGGAAGGCAAATCGTTTTTCAAAGCGGTGGTATGCGTTTTGATGGTGCAAGACTGATACTAAATCTTAACAACGAGGGTCAGCTTGGATTTTTCTCTGGTCTTGGACAAGATCCAAGAACCAGCCTTGGCTTTATTGGAAGCAATCAAAACAATCAGTTTATCAGCACTGATTTTATAAGCTTAGGCAGTTACTACCAACATAAAAATGACACTTTAAATTTTAGCAGCTCCTTAAATACGCTTTTGTATCAAGGTCAAGTGGATCGCTTATATAATTTTACTCACGGCACTTACATTCCAAATAGCAAGGTAACATTATCCGCCTTACTCAACTATTCTTTTGTGCCAAAGTCTTTGGATCAATTGCTATTAAATTTTTATTATATTTTTTCAGATCATTTAAACAATAGCTTAAGTTTCACCCGTTGGTCAAATATAGAGTACGCTGCTTCTCTCAGCTCACAAATCCCTGGGCAAGGGCAATTTACGCCTGACACCTACGTTAACGGTGATGTTTTTAATGACACCTATTACACACAAATTAGAGATCAAATCAGCTATTCTTTTTTAAAATCACAAAATATTTTTACTGGAATAGAGTTAACAAAACGTAGTTTTGATGCGCTGAATAGAAGTCGTTATTTTTTAGGTTATAAAAACAATGCTCTTTTTCAGCCAAGCATTGATTTTAGAACCCAAATTAATTTTATCAACAATTATAAAAGTGCCCACGTAGCATTTGATTTTTTATTGGGTAAAGATTTTTCTGACGGTCAATTGCGCTTGGAAAGTTTTTTTAATCGAGTCAAAACTGAACGTGACGTTTATTTAAACAATACCTTAACCAGCTTACCCACAGAAAATGAACAAGAGTACAGTTTTGGCGGAAATTTATTTTGGTATTTTAGTAAAAAAAATCTTTTGCACGCTCGATATCAAATATTTAAAGAAGAAGACAGTCTTAATGAAAATGATAAAATCACCGTCAATGATTTATATTTAGGAACCAATTTCAAGTTTTAAACAATATTGAGCATTGTTTAGTGTAAAGAGTAAGATCTTCTTTCCTGTAAAATATTATCAATGATTTTAGCAATCTGATGCGGACGCAACATTTTTTCTAAAAATGCACTAGGGCCATAACTGTCTAAACGTTTTCTAATATCTTGGTCACTGATCCAAGATAAAACAATCACCGGTAAATCTTTGAGTCCTAACTTGGTATCTATTCTTAAACTTCTCAACAAGTCTTCACCCGTCTTTACTGGCATTTTAAAATCTGTCACACACAAATCAAAGTCATCACTTTCTAACATTTCTAAGGCAGTATCAACAGATAATGCAACCTGCACATCAAAACCTTCATCCGATAAGCGGCTGTGCATATATTCAAGAAAAAAATCATCGTCATCCACTAAAAGAATTTTTGCTTTAATATTTTCCATATTGCTTTAAAACCATCTCTTTCTTTATGTATCTCTACGCTTTATTGCCTATTTAACATTTTAACAACCTTTGTCTTAAAAAAAACCATAAAAAATCAACCTTGATCGAATATCCATAAAACTTGAAAAATTAATCTATTCTTAATATTAATATGATTTACTACATGCTATGATTTTAAAAACTAAAAAGCTGAGATTATTACCTTTTTTGTGTTTTATTCTATGTTTTTCTTGTTCGTTTACTTTTGCAAAAAACACGCAAGTTAAAACACTAGAACTCCCTAAAAACATTAAGTTAGGGACCACTTTAGGCAATGAAACTGTTTATTTTGGAGGTTTATCTGGCTTAACTTTTTCTCATCAGAAAAAAAATAAGCTTTATTTTTGGACCTTAACTGATCGTGGTCCTAACGCAGAACCTTTTGCTTTTGAGAAAAATTCGGAAAAAAGCAGACCTTTTCTCTTACCTGACTACCAATTGCGCCTCATTCAGTTGGTTTTTGATACCAAAAAAAATATCATGAATATTCATAAACAACTTTTATTACAAGACCCTCAAGGCCAGCCATTAACGGGTATTCCAAATTTAGCAACAAGCAAAGATAAAAAACATCAACATGAACCTCCAACAGACCTTGTCGGTAAAAGTTTAACGCTTAATGCCTACGGTTTAGACCCAGAGGGGATTGCAATAGATCAAGCAGGTCATTTTTGGTTGGTTGATGAATATGGCCCAGCCATCGTAGAATTTAATAAAAAAGGAAAAATGTTAAACAAATATGTTCCACAAGGAACAGGTTATAAAAGTGCACATATTCATGCTGTTTTACCTGAAGTCATTAAAGAACGGAAAATGAATCGTGGTTTTGAGGCTGTCAGCATTGCTAATGATAAATTGTATGCTGTTTTACAAAGTCCGCTTCCTACAAAAAAGAAAAGTGATGTTATTAGAATTATAGAGTTTGATCTTAAAAAAAGAGAGGTCACGGGTCAATATGTATACTTATTAGATGACGTTAAACAAGCCGATAAAATTGGAGGCATGACCGCTCTCAATGAAAATGAGTTTTTGCTTATTGAACGTGACGGTAAAAATGATAATGACGCCATTAAAAAAATATACAAAATAAGCATAGCTGCGGATAAAAATTTATTGGCCAACGCTTATGATGCCATGATATTTAATAGCACTCAACTTGAATCTCTTTCAAAAAAAGATTTGCTGAAAAAATATGCTCTTTCTAAAACTTTATGGATGGATTTAAAAGACCATAAACTGAACAGCCTTGCTGATAAATATGAAGGCATTACATATGTTCCTGCTATGGATGCCTTGTATTTAATCAATGATAATGACTTTGGGATTACCGGTATTTTTGACCCAAAAACAGGAAAGTCAGATAAAGGAACACAATTATTTAAGTCTTATTTTATTCAAATCAAAAATTAATACTAACTAAATTATAATACTAAGACTAGGGGGAAAATGTCATGATTCATCGTAACTGTTTATTGCGCAAAGTAGGTGTTGTTATGTGTCTACTTACAATTAAGATTTCTTTTGCACAAAATTCAGCACAGAATTTTTTTTCACTCTATAATCAATTGAGTCAAAAAAATTTAATTGTGAATAAAAACGCTACAAGCAATAACACTTATATTCAAGTTGAAACGGCCAGTTCATTATGTCAAAACAATGGAACACCTATCACTCATATGGATCAATTGATGCCTTTGATCGCTCACAGCTTACAACCAAAACGCAGAGGACTAGCTTACTACATTGATACAGAAGACTCGTCACTCAACCCTGATGGAATCATCATAAGAGTAAGAGTTCTTCAGAAAAAAAACAATCCCCATTTAGACTTAAGCTCAACCATCAAATTTAGCTCAGGCACTAGCCTTTTACCTTTAGAATACCAGCAAAGATTACTAAGTCTTAACCCCTCCACCCTCACCTGGAAAAATGAACTGGGTTTGAGTCTGTATGAAGACAATAACTTACAAAACTTTCAATTATCTGTAACTCACAATAATATCCGTCATTTTCTACCTTCTTTTATGCAAACCATTAACATACCTCAACAATTTTTTACCTATCGATCGCATGCTAAAAATTTTATTTCTTTTGCTTCACTATCTTCCAACCTACCCCTTTCATCAGAACAGACATGGTTTTTTAATCAAGCCCTTGAAAAAACCTGTCACGCCGATATCATGCCTTATTCTGAAAACTTAGGTATTAGAGCAGGTATGGAGTTGAGCCATTGGGAAAAAAATCTAGGTTCAGATACTTTTATAGAACTTGATATTGAAGAAAGAAAATTATTTTTCCCACAAAACCACACTCCTTATTATGTGGTCTCTTATAAGGTTAAAGCTCAAAAAAACATGGAACAACTAGATCAAAACTTAACAAAATTACTGGAACGAGCTGTGGCCTATGCAAGTGGGGGCCAGCTTAAAAGTTGTGTATTTCCTGAAAATTTTGAAACTTATCTTTACGCTGAAAAATAAAACTAGGGTTCTCGTGATAAAGTAAGACTGGTGCATCTAAATGATCCACCTAATTTGATGGGCTCTGAGTAACTAAGTTTTTCAATTTTAAAGCCATGCTGTTTCAATTCATTTTGAAGTCTTTTTTGTTGTTGTTCTACTATAATGGTTTCTGGATTTAAAAGCACAACATTGGTCGCCAACAGTTTTGCCTCTTCATCACTTACCTCAATTAAGGTGTATTTTTTTTGAAGGTATTCAATGTCTTTTTCATTAAAGCTGGAGCGATGAATAATGGCTATATCTTTAGATACAATCATTAAACGTGTGTCTAAATGCATAATATTTTCACCCAAATTCAATACCTTGACATCAACATATTGTGCAAGTTCATCAATCGCTTCCTGTGATGTACGACTACTTAACCCAACTAAAACTTGATCATCCGTAGGCATAACATCACCACCTTCAATCTGCCCAGATACAATTTCTATGCATTGCTTTTTATCAATAGACAATTGATTGATCCTGTTTGCCAGTTGATCAAACTCGCCATTGCGCTCTTTAAATTTTCTATTTTGACTGTAAAATATTTTGTCACCAATGACAAAAGCAACATCACGCGTGTACATCTGCCATGGCAATGTTTTTTTTGCTTCAATTTCAATCAAGTCTACATTGTAAGACTGTAAAAGCTCTAAAAATGCTTCTTGCTGTTGTATTAAGAGATTGATATCCCAGGTTTCTTTTAGTGAATGAAATTTGTGAAACTCTGGGTCTTGGGTAACATAACTTTTTGCAACCGGCACGTAAAGACCCAAACAATAGGCTACTGACTTTAAGGAAGCGTATTCGTTTTTAACATTCAGTTGCATATATTTTTCTTGCTGCACTTTATGTGCCTTTTCATAACATGTCAAACCTGGATCAAACAGATAAGAACTGCGTTTGATAGCACTCCCATAAATTTTTTGAATAATCCTCTAACTCTTGTTGATCATACTTTAAAGCTCTATAAGCTTGCGCAACATTGCTCACATTATCACGATCTAAAACCTTTTTTCGTTGTGGGTTCTGTGTAAACCTAAGCCAATAGTCTTGTTCACGTTGACTGTAAACTGTATCTATTCTTTCTGCATTAAAGCTGTCATAACTTTCATTATGCACAACTGCTGCTAAAGGTAAACGTTCAATTCTTTTTTTCTCTTCTGCTGGATACCCCATACAAATAGTTGTTACTGGAACAACCAGTTTAGGCAAGTTTAAAATATTCACGATTTCTTTAATACCCTTTAATGTTGAACCCATATAACAGGTTCCTAAATCCATAGCCTCAGCAGCTAAAACAACATTTTGGGCTAATAAACTGGCATCGATGATACCCCTGATAAGACTAACTTCATTGGCAAAAGAAGTTTTGGCTTCTCGCACATCAAACCAGCGTTGCATCCTATGCAAATCTGCACAAAAAGTAATCAAAACAGGTGCTTGTAAAATCATGGCTTGCTCACCATGTGCTTGATATAATTTTTGTTTTTGTTGTGGGTCTTGAGTAAGAACCATAGCATAAAATTGCATATTGCCTGATGTGGCAGCACGCGTGCCAGTAAGCAAAATTTTCTGTAAAAGATCTGCTTCAATCGCTTTATTTTGATATTGACGAATAGAACTATGGCCATCTTGCAAAGCCAATACATCTGTATTCATAGTGTTTAAATAAATCAATCTATAAAAACTAGCAAATTGTTAGTTTGTTCAATAACTATAAGTTAATGAACTAAAAATTGAGCCAAAAAATATAAAACCTGGCCGAAATTTCTACCCTTTGATTCCTATGGAATATTGAAACTTCATTTTGACTTGCTAAACAAAATAGCTTTTTATAAATTTTTTACTGAGAAGGTCCCTGTTTTTAGCCAAGGTTAATTAAGGTGCTCTTGCTTATGATAAGTTTTATACTTATTATTCATTTTAGAAAGGTAAAAAGCATTGAGGGCATGAACCAAACTGTCAAGCTTAGCCGCATCTAAATGCATGCTAAACATAGAAATGGTTAAAACATAGCCTCCGCATTCACATTCAGAGATTTTAAAATTTTTATGTTGATCTAATTTCATGATATTGATTATTATTATCAATAAATACATGTTGCAACATTTTATGTACTTTAAAATGTTTTTTACTCTATGCCTTTCATATTTCTTATAAATCGCTAAACATGCGGTGCCATGGGCTGTTCAAAGCTTAAAAGCCAGTCTTCTATTTGTCTATCATCAATACGTCTGTACATTTCATAGCCGTGAGCAAAAACAGTAACCGTTGTCCATAAACCGCCTTTGGGAACAGGACAATTATCATAAGGCGCATTAACCAAATCAGTAGCCCCCGTTATTCCATCTAAACGGTCTTTCATGGGTTCAATATCAATGCTTGCTTGAGAATCCGCTCCAAGATAGCGCTCAATAGGATTTTCCCAAAGAAAGGAATCTGGATTGTCTATTTCCATATTCAAAATACAGTTTAAGGCACCCATATCCTCCGCAGTAAAAACATGATGCGTCTCATTTTGAAAATCGTATTTCAAAGGACCTGACATGCCTTCAATATAATCTGCTTTGAGCATTTTTGTTTCTAGATTGTATGACAACTTAAAAAATGATGGGATGCAAACTTGCTCTGGGCATAAGGTAGAATAGACTTCTCTATGCAACACTGAGTTTTTATGCCATTTAATCTTTAATTTTATTTTTTTTGCTGCATCTTTTTTTGAGACTATTGGTTCCAGCACAGCGTACTGCAAGTCAAAAGCAATATTAGATGCATGGTATTCATTGAGGTCATCATTGGCTGCAGCATAAAAATGAAGCCCAAAATCAAAGACCTGATCTGGAACATGAACTGTTGCATAATTTAACCATGCTCTTGTGTTCTCATTAAGTTCTGCAATAGAATGGTTTTTTAAAATTTTTTGAATGATTCTATCTTGATAAGAAAGCACTTCAATATTGTTAAGCTGTGGTTTAGTAACACCTTCAGAATTTTCTTGCGCAGCTTGTTGAACTGACAGTTGATTTTTTTCCTGATTAGATTCAGGAATAATAGGTTCTTGTTCTGCTTTAATAATTTGTTTTTTAATTATTTTACGCCCAGAAACAACATTATCTTTTGGGGCACGCTGATTGGGTCTACATCCAAACAGTAGTGTAAACGTAACAATAACAAGTAGACATTTGTATGTATTATGGTTGCAAGACATATATTAACTTTATTTTAAATCATATGCCAAAGCTTAAGGGAGGTTATAGCCTCCCCTCAAGTCATTGAAAATAAGCCCTTACTATTTGCGTTTAATCAGTTCTAGAAGATAATCGCCTAAATATTCAACCACAGTACCATCTTCTTGTTGTACATCTGTCACTGGAATCATATCGCTTGAAATCACGCATGATCTTGTAACTGGGTCATAGCTTTCTATTTTGGCGTAATATTCTAATGCTTCTTGTCCATCGGCTTTTTGAAACTCATCTAATTCTTCAAAAAGTTCAATGTAGGTTGCTGATTCAAAGCCTAATTCTTGTGCTGCAGAAGAAAAAGTGAATTCTCTTTTATGGCCATCATTGCCTCCGTCATGTGACACATAGCCTTCAATATCAAAAAAACATACTTCGCTGAGTACATTAATCTCTAATGTGGCTGCATCATCTTGATTTAACCTATAAGTCCCTGAAGGATGTGCAAAAGCGTTAGAAAAAATTGCAATTCCTGCAACGGCAAACATTATTTTTTTAAGTGACATGACTGTCTTCCTCCTAGTGTGGTTTTAAATTAATATTGATAGTCATTATCAATACTGTTAAACTTTGCAAGTGTTTTTTATAATTTTTATTTTATGGCTTAGGCCCCCGTTATTGAGCACTTCTAAATTAGAGCTTTACAAAAATGATTCCCCGGGTTTATGATTCATGGGTCAATAGCTTATCAATAATAAATTTTTATATCTTAGCAGATACTGAAAGGTTTTTATGGAAAACAAAGAGTCAATTATTAAGGTTTTAAATGCAATTATGGAGCATGAGCTTGCGGGAGTTGTAAAATATACGCACTACTCTCTTATGATTTTTGGTCATCATAGAATACCTATTGTTAAATGGTTAAGAGACCAAGCCTCTGAGTCTTTAATTCATGCGGGCACTGCTGGTGAACACATCACAAGCTTAGGCGGTCATCCATCTTTAAAAATTGCGCCTCTGCTTGAAACACATAAACATGAAGTGAATGATATTTTAAAAGAGAGCTTAGAACATGAACAATTACAATTGAACAAGTACAAAGAGCTGCTTTCTATTGTGGACAACAAACATATTGCATTAGAAGAATATGCCAGAACCATGGTACGTGATGAGCAAGAACACATCAATGAAGTCCAAAAAATGCTAAGAAAACCAGGTGAACTTGATTAGTATTATGGGTCAGTGAACGCTATCAACATTTGATTTTCTTAATCAAAGTGCAGTTGAGTAATTTATAGACAGCCGAGTACTTTTTCACTAAGTTTACTCTCATGTCTAATAACAACCCTGCATTTGAAAAACTGAAACAGAAAAATACTGCTGCCCTCTTGGGTGGTGGTGAAAACCGTATTCAAAAACAACATGCTGCTGGCAAGCTCACTGCCCGTGAACGTATAGATTTTTTATTGGATGACAACAGTTTTGAAGAAATTGATAAGTTTGTCAAACATCGTTGTGATGAGTTTGGCATGCAGGATAAAAAAATTGAAGGCGACGGGGTTATTTGTGGTTATGGCAAAATTGATGGTCGCACGGTGTTGGTTTTTGCCCAAGACTTCACAGTTTTTGGTGGCTCGCTTTCTGGCGCCAATGCCAAAAAAATCTGTAAAATTTTAGACTTGGCTTTAAAAATTGGGGCTCCAGTTATTGGCCTCAATGACTCTGGCGGTGCCAGAATCCAAGAAGGGGTAGAAAGCCTTGGCGGTTATGCGGATATTTTCTTGCGTAACACTTTAGCTTCTGGAGTCATCCCACAAATCTCTGCCATCATGGGCCCCTGCGCTGGTGGAGCAGTATACTCCCCTGCCATCACTGACTTTAACTTAATGGTAGATCAAAGCAGTTATATGTTTGTTACCGGTCCAGATGTCATTAAAACCGTGACTCATGAAGAGATCAGTAAAGAAGAGCTGGGTGGCGCCAATACCCACAATAAAAAAAGTGGCGTGGCACATTTTTCTTACCCAGATGATCAAAGTTGTTTGGTAGGCATACGTCAGCTAATATCCTACTTGCCCAGCAACAATATGGAAAAAGCCCCAAAACACGCCAATAAAGCCCCTAAAAAACCTGAAGCACTGGATACTTTAATCCCACAAGAAGCCAACAAACCCTATGACATGAAAGCTTTGATTAACTTGGTTGTAGATGAAGATTCTTTTTATGAAGTTCATGCCGGCTATGCCCAAAATATTGTGGTGGGTTTTGCCCGAGCCCATGGCCAAAGCATAGGTATTGTTGCCAATCAACCGCAAGTTTTAGCAGGCTGCTTAGACATCCATTCTTCAGTCAAAGCTGCTCGCTTTATCCGTTTTTGTGATTGTTTTAATATTCCTGTGGTGAGTTTTGTGGATGTTCCTGGCTTTTTGCCGGGCACACAACAAGAGTTTGGAGGAATTATTAAACATGGTGCAAAATTGTTGTATGCTTATGCTGAAGCCACGGTTCCTAAAATTACTTTCATTACCCGTAAAGCATACGGTGGTGCTTATGATGTTATGTCCTCTAAACATATTCGTGGTGACTTAAATTACGCTTATCCCAATGCAGAAATTGCTGTGATGGGCGCAGATGGTGCGGTAAATATTATTTTTAGAAATGAACTCAAACAAGCCAAAGACAGCACACAAAAACATAAAGAGTTGGTGGAAGATTATAAAAAAACCTTTGCCAACCCCTACAAAGCTGCAGAACTGGGTTTTATTGATGAAGTTATTTATCCATCACAAACAAGAGCCAAGTTGATTCAAGCCTTAGACTTATTAAAAAACAAACGCGATAAAAACCCACCCAAAAAACATGGGAATATTCCTCTGTAAGTTTTTATGTATACTAAGATTCATTGTATACTAAAATAGCATGAAATTAATTGAGCTAAAAAAAATCCCATCTTCGTTTCCTGATTTTAAATTCTCTTTTTCCAAAGGCGCTAGTAAAAAAGACATCCAATATCTTATAGAACTTTATGAAAAACCTATCCCTCAAGATTTGATTGATATTTTAACTTTTTCAAACGGTTTTGAACTATTTAATGATGATAATCTTGGAGGCGTTCAATTTTTAAATGTGAAAGAAATACATAAAATTAATCAAGAACAAAAAAATATTTATGGTGAAGATTGGATCAATGACATTTTAATTTTTGCTTATATGATTGGTGAAGGCAATCATATAGGACTTAAACTAAAAACAAAAAACCAATATGAACTATTGGATTGTTTTCATGAAGAAGCTCCCAAGTCTTGGCAAAAAATTCCTGGATCTATTCAAACATTACTCTCTAAACTTGTTAAAAACCAAGGTAAAATATTTTGACTTTAGCTTAGATTAAAAATTGAGGTTAAACCACAAATTAACATAATAATCTTATACATCTAGTCCAAGGCTATAAAAACCTACCAGAAAATAGATTTTTATATGTTCCACAAAAATCCAAAAATTTTCTAAATACTTTTTATATATTACTTTAAAATATGAGACATCAAAAAAAATAGAACTCGCTAATACCATACTGCCAAAACAACCCTAAGACTTAAATCTAAAAATTTTAATTGATTTTTATTCTTCTAAACTATTAAATACTTTATCTCTATGCTCTTCTGAGGAAAATCCTGCAGAAAAAGACCAATTATCCATCATCAACAATAAATTATCTTTACTATCATTGAGCATAATTTCTATAGAAAAGTGATTCAACTCTTTTAAAACGTCTTTAGCGTTCCATTCACAATTAAGTATTGTGCATATTTTAGTTAGAATTTGTAAAAAATATTTTTCTTCATAGTCATACTCTAAAAATTCAATGGCAAACAACCCACTATCCCATTGATCTTTTTTTATATTTTCTTTCATGCTACATCCTCTTTAATTTTTATCAAAGCTACCGCTTCTGATTTTAATATAGTGTAATATTGGTTATTAATCATTTGCAAAAAACAAGTATCTTTGTTTGTATTATTTTTTTGCATATGCTGCTTAGTCTAAATTAAAATAAAACAATAGATTCATCCCAATTTAATTCAATTTTTGATCAAATTAAACACTTTATTAACCAAATTAATAATTTCGTTGTTTCAGACTGGAATAATCAACAAGAAGCTTTAGATTTTTTTAATCAAATCTATGTAGATCAATAGAGGCTCCAACAAAAGAACATATTGAAAAAATCAACTTTCTTTTTCTTCCTACTGGCACACTTTAAGAGTTGAGTATTTCAAATGGGTGGGCGGATGAATTTTTGAAGTTGGCAAGTAATTTGGATAAGTTGCACTCTCTTTAATTTATACATCAAAAAATCTTATAGTGTAAAAATTACTTTTATTGTATTCATCTTGAGATTTGTTTGGCCTAAAATATTATTTACTGTAAAATTATTCAGTGAATAATAACGTACGAAAGCCTTTTTTTATTCATGTATTTTTGTTTTTTATACTTTTACAATTTTTTGTGATTTTGTTTTTTTATGTTGGCATCTCAAAAACAGAATGCAGGCCTAAACTTTATGATTGCCCAAAGCTCAGAATTTTACAATCGATTCAACCTTCTTCTGTGGCTACTACTCAACAAACACCGCCGCCTGACGCAAATCAAAAAAAAGATACTTCAATTGAGCCTATTGCTGAAATCACTAAAAAAAATGAACCCCCAACTCCTAACTATGATGAACTAAAAACAATTAAATCTGAACAAGATCCTGAAATTGATATTGTCAATCCAGATGTAAAACATTCTCCTGACTACACACGTGATTTTTTAATTGATCGGCGCTGTCCTATTGCCAATTGCATTGAAATGAGTTTGCATTTTAAAAATGAAAATGACGCCAATTTTAATAAACAGCAAGAAAGTGATGGTCAAAGCTTGTACACATTTAAAATCCGGGCAAAACATGATGACAATAGAAGTTTCAAATACCTCAACGCCGTCATCAAAGGAAACTCTTCTTCATCAAAATGCAGTTCCATTGGCAATAATACTGTTGCTGTACTAGGATTCACTTCATCAAAAAATCCAATTATCAGTACTCAGCGTGGTCCGCTAATTGTCCAAGATAACAATATATTGATTGGTAAAAATGATGGTTTTAAAATTTACCGCAATGAAAAACTAATTTCTAGACTGACTTCTCCCAATAAAAACTTTACACAATATCCAATTCAATCCATTGCTTTTCATTTAAATTCCAATAGTCAATTATTTTTCAAGCGTGCTGGCAGTAATCAATGCATTAATTACTCTAATATTCGTCATTTTCAAATAAGCAATACCCAGAATTGCAATTTCAGATTAGAAAAAGATCCTAATTATAGTGCAAAGTTTGAGCAGAGCGCCAACGAACAATTGTATTTACCTGCCAATAACGATAGCAATCATGCTCTTGCGATTCATCATGAAAACTGCCGTTAACAAATAAAAAAGGTAAGCATCATACCTTTGCTTACCCTCTTTAATTGTATGTGTTTTCAGAGACTTAACTGTCTTTTTTCTCTAAAAGTTTTGATGCTGAAGCAACCATACCGGCAATATCTGACAAGTTGGATGGAATGATTAAGGTATTGTTGGTTTTGGCCAATTTACCAAACTCAGCAACATATTGTTCAGCAACCCTTAGGTTAACAGCTTCTTTACCTCCGGGCTCATTGATGGCTTGAGCTACCTTTCTAATCCCTTCAGCAGTTGCTTCTGCAATCAATTCAATTTCTTTAGCGTAACCTTCAGCTTCATTGATTTGTTTAAGCTTCTCACCCTCAGAACGCATAATAGCTTCTTGTTTATCAGCTTCAGCAATGTTGATTTTGGATTGTCTTAGACCTTCAGACTCTGCAATGGTGGCTCGTTTTTCACGTTCCGCACGCATTTGTTTTTCCAAGGCATCAGTCACGGTTCTTGGCGGTTCAATATTTTTAATTTCATAACGGGTAATTTTTACACCCCAAGGATCAGAGGCTTTATCCACTGCTCTAATAATTTCAGCATTGATGGCCTCACGTTCTTCAAAAGTTCTATCCAACTCCAACTTACCAATCTCTGAACGCATAGTAGTTTGAGCAAGTTGAGTTGCAGCAAAGCGAAAATTCTCAATTCCATAACTGGCTTTTACTGGATCCATAACTTGCAAATACAATACACCATCGACTTCAACAGCAATGTTATCTCGCGTAATACAAGTTTGCGATGGCACATCCAAAGCAACCTCTTTTAAGGAGTGTTGATAAGATACTCTATCAAAGAAAGGGATCAAAATATGCAAGCCTGCTTGTAAGGTTTTTGAATATTTACCTAAACGCTCAACAATGTATGCGCTTCTTTGCGGAACAATCCTTACTGACTGAACCAAAGCCACTAAAACCAATAATGTTAAACCTGCACCAACAAAAACTCCCATACTCTTCTCCTTTTCTTTTTTTAACTTAAATGTATATGCTTTCTATTCAACAATCAGTTTAATACCATCAACATCCTTAATCTTGACCACCGCTCCTACAGCATGGTCGTTTTCTGATAAAGCCGTCCATTTAGCGCCTTTGTATTCAACCGCGCCGGTTTGTGCTTTTGCATCAATGGCTTCAACCACTTTAACTGATTCACCTTTAAACTCTTCTAGGTTAACATCTGATTTTTGCTCATCACTGGTATAGCCAGTAAAGTGATTTTTTACCCATTTGCGCAAGGAAAACAAAAATGCAATGGAGGCAATAGAAAATAAAATCAACTGATGATTGGGGTTGGGTAAAAAACCAAAGGCACAGACTATGGCAACCAACCAAGCTCCCAGACCAAAAAATAACAATATAATGGCTGGTACAATAATCTCACTGATCAACAAAACCAAACCCACAAAAAACCAAACCAATTCAGGTGTCCATTTCATGCCAGTATGCTAGCATCATAGCATTATTTTTCACAGAAATTATTAAAATTAGGCCTCTAATTATTTTATGGAATAATCAGCATGGATTTATCATTCCAAGTATCATTCCATTTTGGTTTTAGTCCAGCGTAGTCAAGTGCATCTCTAAAATAGCCGTAATATAATTCAAGATAATGATTTTTATAATCTATTGCATTGCCCTGAGCATAGGAACGGCGAATTTTATGCACATGATGATGCATGTTAAAGCCACCCATGTCTCCGGGGTCTGAGTCTAAAAACTTATTAAGCGCACACGCGCCGCCAAGAATTCTTCTTTTAAAGGCAACAAATTCAATTAAACTATGATCTTTTTCTTCATCCCACTGACCAATGCGGCTGTAGTCTACACCATTGCTTCTACCGTCTATTCTTTGAAAACCATTCATTTCGGTATACACTGAATCATCTGCTAAAATAGTTTCTGTTGCTTGACTTAAGCCTCCAAAATGTCTGGGAGGGCCAATCACAAAATCTAATAACTTATCCGCTGTATAGTCCACCCAGCCTTGATAATAATCTTGCTTCCATTCCCTATACCAATCATATTTCTGTTCAAGTATCTGATCACCTTGATCTATGGCTATCCCAGATGTAATCAAAGTCATAACTGTTGTTAATATACTTCTAACCTTTTGATATGCCAAAGGGTTAAGTCTGCCAGCAGTTAAGGCACTTTCTATTGCTTGAAAAACAGGCGCATAACTGGCTAAGGCATTTGCCGCAGTTGAATTACCAACTACACTTGGTAAGGATAGCCTTGGAAGAAAACTTCTCATGTATTTGACCATAGCTGGAAATCTTGCCGCCAACATGAGTGCTGTTATCGTTAAACTTGTACCTTTAAACCATGCATCATATTCTATGCATGCAAATAAATCATCCATACTAGAGTGCATAAGGACAAAATAATCTTGCATATGATCACTTTTATCGTTGAGATAATAAAAACAATTTAATTGTAACGCCTGATCTTTTACAAAAACACTGTTATCTTGCAGCCAAGACTCATTAAACCAATTGCCATCCATCAAATCATGTTCTTTAATCCAATTGATGAAAGCCATGTCGTCATCACATAAACCGTTATTGGCGCATTCACCGTAACTGTACAAACGCTCAACATCTTTATAAGTATAACGCAACATAGGATTTTGCTGGTTTTTATTGTATGTTCTTGAGGGATCATGATTTGAACTGTCATTAAAAAATAACAACTCATCATTTTGTTTTCTATACTGACACAAAGAATACCTATAAAGTGGTTTTCCTTGTGAGGTGTACTGAACTTCAATCCTTTCTTGCACAGCAAAACCGTAACGATCCATCATATGCGTTTGCTCTTCAATGGTGGGTATCCAATTTTTAATTTCCACACGCTTATGTTGAGCAAAAGCCATTGAAAAAAAACTTAAAATTAAATTTAAAAAATATATTACTTTAATTAAAATAGACCTCATTATTCCCCCGTTTTCCTTAACCACAGATTGATTGTTCCAACTTTAAAAGCAAGCTGTTTGCTGA
The DNA here is from genome assembly GCA_035326705.1 of Oligoflexia bacterium. NCBI lineage: Bacteria > Pseudomonadati > Bdellovibrionota > Oligoflexia > Oligoflexia bacterium. Next base: position 53,378 of record DAOLES010000002.1, on the reverse strand, counting down.
AGTTAAAAAATCAACTGTGGGATTACCATATTTATCCATGATAGAATCTAAAATTTTCAGAGAGATCAGTGACTCAATATCTAAAGTGGTCATATCCACTGCACCGGATAAAAGCTCAAGCACAAAGTTATCATTTTTAGCTTGCATCAAATACTGTTGAAGCTGCAAAAGTAAAAATAAGCTTTGGTACTCTCTGTAAGAGTGGTTTTCATCAATGGATATAAATCTATCTATCTTAATATTATTAAACAGTGTCAAGTTCTGATCTTGTTCATATTTTTGCTCTTCAAAAAGCGGATAGCCTGATTTTGCATCGGTACTAAGCTCTGTATATGCAGTAACCATAACTGTAGATAAAAAGCCTGATATTCCAGTACGTTTAAAGAAAATTCTACGTGCAAAACCACGTTGCATTCTGGTTAACGCAGCCAATCTTTGCTCTGTATGATCTATACGTCTCATCAAATCATTGATATTTTGATTCACTCTGGGAATAATTGAATTCATAAATGTTGCATGCTGTTGATCATAATGATTGGGATTAGTTAGCCCACTGGATACATCTTGTAACAAAGCTTGAACCAAATTTTTATTTCTATCTGCCCTATCACGCAATTGCCTTTGCGTATCTTTTAATTTTTCTAGCAAGGCATCATGTTTTTGTTTACGCCTCTGTCTAATAGATTGATCACCTTGCAAATGATCTATGGCATAAAAACTTGCTGATACCACCCCACTTAAAAAAACAATATCTAAGCTTTGATCTATAATACTGTGTGCTTGCTCAGGAGAATAACGTTGTTCTGAAATATAAGCCAGCCATGTTTTATAGGTATCACGGTGAATATTTCTGACTTCTTCATGATTGATAAATCGATACAACCGATCATAATCTGACAAACCACTGCCATTCTGCTGACAAAAAACCTTATTTAGACTTGCCAAACCAACCACAAAACAGACAATAAAATTTATTCTAACCGAGCAATGTAACATGACACTTACTTAAATTTTATTTTCTTAGTTTCCTGATGATTCACAATGATCGTTGCTTTGCTGCTTTTGAATTTCATATGAAAGCTTTGCTGTTAAAGTTTTCATTTCTGCTGCCATAGCAAGACGGGCATCTTGAAAATTTTCATATTCTTCTTCAACAAACAAAATATCAACCAAACTTCTTTGCATACGCAATGGATCTGGCTCATAATCTTCCGGCAAGCAGCCCATAAAGAAATCAGATACAAACCCATCATGGTTACCTCTTTCAATAAAATAAACCAGTGACAGATAAAGAAAAAACTTTTTCTTCTCAGAGCTGCTGTAATTAGAATTATGCAAAAGGTCATGCGGCATTCTGATAAAGTTTAAAAACCAACGATCAATACCTAAGCCTTGTTCATTTTTTGCTTCTTGCTTTTCAACTGAAGTTGATTGTGCCCACATGGAATCTCCAATTGAAAAAAATAACGCTATAGCTGATATTCTTCTAGCCCACTTTCCAAAATTAAAACCCCTTATTTTATCTTTCACCTCTAGGATTACAGATTTAATTTTTCGTTTTTTAACTTTTAAATCTTCAATATCTCTCTTTACCTCCGTCAGTTCATTTTCAAGTTTTTTTCTTTCTTCAGCTGAAAGCGTATTCCCATTTTCATCAATATTATGTTCAAGGCTTGTTTTTATTAGGTCACGTCTTTTTTTCTGAAAGCTAATCATATTATTTATTGCTTCTTCACTATTAGCAGCTTTATTAAAATCATCATGGTACCCTTGGTACAACTGCAAAAGACCTTTTTCTTCTTTAGACAACTTAATAAACTGTTGCTGAAACTCTTTTTCAGCTGTACTTAAAGCATTTCTAGCAACTCTATTTCTTAACCCAACATAGCGGTATGCCATAGTAACAATAAAACCAAGCGCAATAACTGTCCCTGCACTTCCTACTGCCCATTTTACCCAATTGACTTGGTTGTCTTGCCCAGTAATTTCATAATATCGAATAATTGCTGTTACTAAATTTTTACCTTCACCATATATTTCAGCGGTTTCAGGATCAGATATTAATTTACGCCAAAACATCTCATTATAGTTTTCTAAAAAATTTCTTGCATCAGGATCACTGATGACCAAAATATCATTGATAATTTCATTTTTATCAGGAAAGTAAGATTCAGTTGCTTCAACCACACTTTTAAATCCATCTTCGCCTACATTGATTCGCTGTTGTATTAATGAATCCAATAAACGATATCTATCAGCTTTACTCAAATCATCTTGCGAATAAACAGTCGTTTGCAATCCTAACTGAACACACAAAATCAACACAATTGTATTTTTTAAACTTTTTCTCATATATTATTTCCCCTACTTTAATATTCTATCTTCTCTGAGCAAATTGTTCATTACCCAATTTACCCAACGCAAAATCTCTATTCCTAATAGATGCGTCGCATTGCTGTATCTCTACTTGCGCAAGACTTGAAAAGAAATATTGACCCAGTTTCTGAATCTCTTGTCTTTGTTTAAAGTTCTTAGCTTTTAAAGAAATTTCAAAAATACTTTTTTCCTGTGAAAATGAGTCAACATTTATCCATTGTTCTAAATGGACTTCAAAGGCTTTATCGTTCATAAAATTATCTTTAATAGCTTGATTGTAATTGGTTGCATTGACCCAATCTTCTTCCAATGGACCAATACGCCAAACCTGCTTTTTGTATTTTAATTGACCGACTTGAATAATTTCTTTTGTTCCCTGAACTGCGTCAGCAAACACTCCCAAAGTAACTGGACGCATAGGAATATTCCTTATCAGTGCGGTAGAGTTTAAAATATTACTCTGAGCTGCGCTTAACACACAAGATTCTTCATCAGGACAATTTTGCAAAGATCTACCTTTCCCATATTGAAACAAACTATGAATATTATCTTTTGAAAAAACAGATTTGCTTGTTCGAGATCGGACATTTTCTACAGCTACTTCATAGTTCATAACAGTACTTAAATTTTGCGGCATAGGATCTCTCAACCGTCGGTGCCCTAATGATGACAAATGGCTTAGTAATGTGTTATCCAGATTAAACTCGCTGGTTATAAGTGTACTGACATATCCAGAAGCAAGCTGCTCAACTCTTAACAATAAAGCTTGATCAACACCAGAAAGTTTAACCGTTGATTTTATTCTATAATTATCTCCACCTATATCCGCTGCTTTTAATTTTACATAAACCCCATATTTATCCAGATCATATGACGATGAAGAAAAATTATAAAAAAACTGGTATCCTCTTTCTGGTCTATTGAAAGCTTTATTGCCAAATAAACTCTGTAAATTCTCTGATAAAATATCCCATTGCTCTGAACCAGCATCCTCGCCGTCTATTACAGAATTTGTTGGATCACCAAAACAAACCGACGTTTGCAGCTCTAAATCATTGGGACCAGCAACGCCTGTTGAAATAGTTACTAAAAGGCTTATAATTAATGCTGTTATTTTATTTCTCATTTCTGCCCTGCATTTAACAAAGTTCTATTAAGAAAAAATTAAGACTGCTTAATATTTAGATATTTATTTTTCGTGGGCTCTCTTCTGGCAGTATGGGCTAACATACGGTATAAATGTTGCGTGACTGATGCTATGAATTCAACATTGAAACAACACAAAGTCTTGGTGGCCAATCGAGGGGAAATTGCTTTGCGGGTGATACGGACCTGTAAAGCCATGGGTTTAAAGACTGTGGCTGTTTATTCTGAGCCAGATATTGAAAGTTTGCATGTTCGCTTTGCTGATGAAGCCTATTGTCTGGGCCCTGCTCCTAGCAGCGAAAGTTATTTAAATATAGATAAAATTTTAGCCAGTTGTAAGGATGCTGGGGTAACCATGATTCACCCCGGCTATGGCTTTTTATCAGAAAATGCTGCTTTTGCTGACGCTTGCGCCAAACACAATCTCATTTTTGTTGGCCCTTCTAGCCAAGTCATGACTCAAATGGGCGATAAAATTCAAGCCAGAATTGCTGCTAAGAAAGCAAAACTACCGCTCATTGAAGGCAGTGAAGATTTAAAAGACGCCAAGCAGGCCCTTAATGTTGCTCAAGAAGTAGGCTTTCCCATTTTACTTAAAGCCAAAGCCGGTGGCGGCGGCAAGGGTATGCGTCTTGTTAACACAGAAAAAGATCTGAATTCTGCTTTTGATATGGCTCAATCTGAAGCCCAAAAAGCTTTTGGCAATGGAACTTTGTACATTGAAAAGTATTTGGATAAGCCTAGACATATAGAAGTCCAAGTGTTTGGTTTATCCACCGGTGAAACTTTGATTTTTGGTTTGCGTGACTGCTCAGTACAAAGACGACACCAAAAGATAGTAGAAGAAGCTGGCCAGCTGGGTTTAAAAAATCAAACGCAAGAAAAACTGCACAGCATGGCCAAAGAACTGTGCCAATCCCTCAACTATCAAGGGGCAGGCACCTTAGAGTTCTTGGTAGATGCTCAAGAAAACATCTATTTTTTAGAAATGAATACCCGTCTGCAAGTAGAGCACCCGGTTACTGAGTGGATTTATGGTGTAGACTTGGTTCGCATGCAAATCCTTAATGCTTTACAGATGGACCAGAATCTTCATGTGCCGCCTGCGCGAGGTCATGCTATTGAAGTACGTATCTATGCAGAAAAACCCACACAAAACTTTTTACCCAGCCCTGGAACCATTGATTTTATTCAATGGCCCAGTGGCGCCAATGTCCGAGTAGACAGTGCCATTGAAAGTGGCCATAGTATCACCTCTTTTTATGACCCGATGATTGCTAAAATTTCATGTTATGGTCAAAACCGCGACCATTGTATACAACAAAGCTTGATTGCTCTAAGCGAGCTCAAAATTTCTGGCATTGACAGCAACACCCAGTTTTTGAAGCAAATTTTAATGCATCCAGACTTTGTTGCTAACAAGGTTCACACTCAATTTATCAATGAGTCGTTGATGCAAAACTTTGGTCAAAATACCTGGACTGCATCTTCTGTTGATCTGGCTCTAAGTGCAGTTGTCAGTTGTCAAACACAGCAAGACCTTAAAATGCCCGCCGCAGATAATGAAGTGGCTCATTCAAGTTGGTGGCAAAGTGGATTGGAAACCCCCTAATGCAAAGAATTCTAGACTATCAAAACCAAGAATGGCAAATTAAACTCAGTTTTGATCCTGATCAAAAGACCTGCAGCATAGATATGGATGGAACACAATTAAACAACATCTACGTTCAAAAATTATCCCATGGATACATGTTCATTCATCAACACAAAGTTTACACTCTTTACTTAATCAAACAATTAAAAGATAGCTTTGAACTAGATATCAATGGTCAAAGTATTCACTGCAACATATACAACCCCAAACAACAAGCCGGCCAAAATCATAACAGCCGTAGCAACAATGATACAAATCTCCTCGCTGATATGCCTGGCCGCGTCGTTAAAATTTTGGTTAAAGAAGGACAAGATGTTAACTTAGGTGATCCATTGCTGGTTTTAGAAGCCATGAAAATGGAAAACGAACTTAAAAGTGTAGCCAAAGTCACTATTTTTAAAATTCATGTGCAAGAGGGTGATTCCATTGACAGTGGCCAAACTTTAATTGAATTTGAGAAAGCATCATAAAATGACTCAATACAAGCGATCAGACCACAGTCAAAGAGACGTACTTTATAGCCAAAAAGATGTAACGATTGATCCTGGGTTCCCTGGCCAGTTCCCGTTTACTCGAGGCGTGCAACCCAACATGTACCGTGGTCGCTTGTGGACCATGCGCCAATATGCTGGCTTTGGTTCAGCAGAGCAAACCAATCAAAGGTTTTTAGATCTTTTGCAAGCCGGTCAAACGGGTTTGTCTATGGCTTTTGATTTACCCACCCAAATGGGTTATGACCCTGATGATCCTATGAGCCAAGGAGAGGTAGGTCGTGTGGGCGTATCCATTGCTAACATAGATGACATGACCACCGTACTCAATAACATTCCTTTAGATCAGGTATCATCATCTATGACCATCAATGCTACTGCTCCTATTTTGTTATGTTTTTATATTGCTGTAGCGCAAAACAATGGCATTGATCCCAAGCTGCTTAAAGGAACAGTGCAAAATGACATCTTAAAAGAATACATTGCCCGTGGCACTTATATCTTTCCGCCCAAAGCATCCATGCGCTTGTGCGCAGACCTCATTGAATACTGTTCCAACCATGTTCCCTTATGGAATCCAATTTCAATTTCTGGGTACCATATCAGAGAAGCTGGCTCAGATGCAGTTCAGGAAATAGCCTTCACTTTATCCAATGCCGTTGCTTATGCTCAAACAGTGGTTGACCGTAATATAGACTTTGACCATTTTGCTGCGCGTTTGTCCTTTTTCTTTGCTGCGCACAATGATCTCATAGAAGAAGTAGCTAAATTCAGAGCAGCCAGAACCCTATGGGCCCTCATTACCAAAGACGTATTTAAAGCTAAAAAAACCAACTCCATGCTCATGCGCTTTCATGCCCAAACCGGTGGCAGCACCCTCACCGCCCAACAAGTGGATAACAATATTGTAAGAACCACCGTGCAAGCTTTGGCTGCAATTTTAGGCGGCTGTCAAAGCTTGCACACCAATTCCAAAGATGAAGCCTTAGCCTTACCCAGCAAAGAATCTGCCATGCTGGCCTTGCGCACCCAGCAACTCTTGGCCTACGAATCTGGCATAGCCCATACCGTAGACCCTTTGGCTGGAAGTTTTGCCATAGAGCATGAAACAGAACTCATGATTAAAAAAGTTCAAGCAGAAATGGAAAAAATTGAAAGCATGGGGGGTAGCCAAAAAGCCATTGAAAACAATTACTACCAAAAAGCTATTGCTGAACGTGCTTACCAATTTCAAAAAGACCTTGACCAAGGCAAACAAAAAATAGTGGGTGTCAATTGCTATCAATCTAAAGAAGATCCGGTCAGTAATTTATTAAAACTTGATATCAACTTAGAAAAAAACCTTAAACAAAAAATGACTCAGTTTAAAACTACCCGAGACCAAAACCATTGCACAGAAGCTTTGACCAACTTAAATGCCAAAGCTAAAACTTCAGAAAATTTATTGCCATATATTTTAAAGGCTGTTCATGCCAAAGCCACTTTGGGTGAAATAACCCAAAGTCTCAAAGATGTTTTTGGTAGACATCAAGCCCAATAACTCTTCTGCTTCAATTTCAATAGCTCTCCATAATTTGGAAAAAGTGACAAGATGTTAAAATCATACTACAATTGCCCAAGTTATGCTTATCTTGAAACGTTTTTTGCTTTTTGCTTTGGTTTTTCTTATCAATTTCCCTGTTCTTGCGCTTGATGTACAAAGGTTTAACCCCACCACGGATCAATACGAAGGCTTTACCAATTTTGGTACCAGTACATTAAAGTCTGGAGCTTTTCACATTGCCTTATTTGTTAACCATGTTGATGATCCGCTAGAGTTTAATAGCATTGGTTCCAACACTCAGATTGCGCCCATTGTTGCAGAATTCAATACTGTTAATCTTACCCCACAAATTGGTATCTTGGATTGGCTAAGTGTTGGGGCCAGCTTACCATTTAATTTAATGACCTCTGTCCGCAGTGACATCCCAAACTTCACCCAAGAAGAAGATTATTCTTTGGGTGATGCTCAAGTCTATTTTAAAATGCGTATTATGGACAACAAAAAAAGTCCTATTGGTCTTGCTTTTATTCCTACAGCCAGTATTCCGCTTGATGACAATGTTCAAGACCACTTCAATGATTTGGATTATAGCTTTGGAGCCAAGCTTGCCCTAGACACTTGGCTGAATAATAAAAATTATTTAGCTTTGAATGTTGGCGGCTCATACCGCATGCAAGATGAAGACGTTCTGACCATTCTGCAAGCCAGCCATGACCTTGATCTTGGTATAAGTTATGTTCATCATTTTTCTGAAAAAAAAAGAGCGGATATTTTTGCTGAAGTCACGGGCAGAACTGAATTATCTGACCCTTTTGCTTCTGGACAACGATCCCCTGTGGAAGCTTTATTAGGCTTAAGATTTAGAATGCTAGACAATAAACTGACCACATTTTTAGGCGGTGGCAGAGGTGTCACCAATGGTTACTCTTCTCCTGACTATCGTATTTTTGCAGGGATTCAATTCTCGCATAGAAAAGATCAAGAGAAACCAAAGCCTGCTCCTGAGCCTGAAGAAAAACCCAAAGAAATTCCCAATATTGCTCAAATCTACATTAAAGTTTTTGATGAAAATAAAGATCCCCTTTCAGCAACTATTCTTGTTCGTGATCCCAATGGAGACCTTGCCGCTAGAGCTGATTCTACTGAACTACGTAAAAACTTAAAACCTGCAGACTATGATGTCTATGTTGAAAAAACTGGATACACCTATGCGCAAAAAACCGTTACACTCAATCAGGGTAAACGCGCCAACCAAACAATTATTCTGGGCAAGGTAAAAAAGAAAGGCCAAAAAATAGAATACTTGGGTAAAATTCTGTTTGATTTTAACAAAGCAAACTTACAACAACAGTCCTATCAAATTTTAGATAATGTTGTAGATGTTTTACAACGCCACCAAGAAGTAAACAAAGTTAGAGTTGAAGCGCATACCGATAGCAAAGGCAGTGAGCTCTATAACCTAAATCTTTCAAAAGCCAGAGCAAAATCAGTTATGGATTACTTGGTTTCTGCTGGTGTAAGCCCTGAACGTTTGATCTCAGTTGGTCTTGGTGAAAGCCAACCCATTGACACCAATGATACAGAAGAAGGTAGAGCCAACAATAGACGGGTAGAGTTTACCATTCTTGAGTCCAAAGATAATGCTGTACGTGTCAAGCGCTAATAATTTTTGCTATATTGTTTTGTGATTGTTAAATTGTACTGCATTAAAAAACTATGCCTGTAGCTTAAGCACAGGACCATCTTTACAAATGAGTTTACGATCACCTATGGGTAACGCACTAGTTTCAGTAACGCAACTTAAGCACACCCCCATGCCGCAAGCCATTTTGGCTTCCGCTGAAGCATAGACCTCAACTCCTTGATCTTTAACCTTATCAAATATAGCTTTCATCATAATGTTAGGACCGCAGGTATAAATCTTTTTAGGGGCATAGCCTTGCTTAAAATCATCAAAAAAAGCATTCACTATTAAGCCTTGTGAATAATGTTCATTTTTTTCATCGGTCCAAATAACCATCTCAACACCCAAGCGACTAAAAAGTGTTTGCACAGGTTTAGCTTCTGTATGATTTCTAAAACCAAAATAAACTTTTATATTTCTCAAAAACTCTGGCTGCTGCCTTTTTAACCATAACAAAAATGGTGCCGTACCTATTCCTCCGGCAACGATTGCAATTTTCTCATCTTTTTGGGCCGGCATAAATTGATTACCTAAAGCTCCCAACAATGATAATTCATGTCCCTTATTTTGTAGACTCAACCAAGCAGTCCCCTGACCTACCACCTGATATAAAACACTAATATGATAGAGATCTTGCTGATCAAAAATCGCCATTGGCCGGCGCAAAACATGTCCTTGTTCATAACCAGTACTGATCATTAAAAACTCACCGCCTTGGCAAGCATCAAATGCTTGCTCAAACTTTAAATCCAATTGATAATACCGGCCACCTAGATGTTTATTGCTTAAAATATGTGCTTTATGTTCTTTCATCTTGTTTCCAAATACTACCAAAATACCCAAACAGTCAAAGGAAGTAAGGTTTTATGCTTATATCTTAATCAAAATCATGTTTTTTCTTACAATTATAGGTAGCGCTGCATTACTCTGGCATCCTCGCCGTCTGCATAATAATTTTTTCTGCACAATAGATCAACAAAGCCATTTTTAAGATATAACTTATAAGCCTTATCATTGCTTTGTCTCAGTTCTAAAAATATTTTTTTAACCTTCAACGTTTTACAATAGTCACAAGCCTTTTGTAACACCCTTTGACCATAACCCTGTTGTCTGTTTTTCGGTAACACATAAATGTAAAATATCTCTGCTTCATCATCAAGAATACTGATTACAACATATGCTAGAGCCTGCTGCTGATTAACTATTGAAAAACAATGAACATGCTTCTGCTCAATTAAATTTTGATCTTGTGAGTTTTTTAAAAAACCACTTTCTTTAAGCAGCTGTAAAATATTTTTTTTTATCGCATCAACTTGCTGTTTTTTAAATTGAACATGAACTACACTCTCTTGCATGGCTATTCATCTAATGAAAATAAATAAATTTTTTTACGTGCCAACTGTCTACTCAACCACTGTTTGTACTCTAGTGCCAACTCAGATTTTTTCAATGCCTGTTCAATTTTAATTAAGGCTTCTTGCTTATCTTGATTTTTAAAATCTTGTTGATGTGCCAGATAATAACGCTCCACATCTTCTTTACTGACACGTGCTCTAAACGCTATACTATCTCTAATAAACTTTTCTTTATCATACTCTTGAAAAAATGCTTTTTTAATTGCCGCTTCTGTTTGCCCTTGTGCAGCTATTAACTGCAAAACTTTGGGAGTCATTATTTCTTTAAATTTTTTTTCAATCTTTATATTTTCTTTTTCATCACCCGAATCAACTTTATTTAAATAATCCTTGATAACAAAATCTTGAACCATAGTATCAATGGCTTTTTGATATGCACTTTTATCAAATGTAAAATTGTCTTTCCCATCCAATAACTGCTGTACAATTAAATATGCTTTAACATCATGTAAAGTATACAAGGTATTTTCATAAATTAATGTACTTTGATCCACAATTGTCTTTGCTTTTATAGGCATACCACAAAAACAAAATATACTTAAAATCAAAAACTTACTGCTGATATTCAAAACTTTTTCCATCAAAATAAATCCTAGTTTCTTTCTCACTGACTACAGTTAACAAAGAAACTGGTTTACCCCAACATAAAAAGATATTTTTTAGGGTTTCTTTTGCCCAATCTTGTTTTAAATCAACTCCTTCATGCTGATGCTCTAAAAAAAGTTGTTCGCTTTTATCATTTTCATCAACAATATAGATGGGTGGACCATGGATGCTACTCAACTGAACAACAAACTGTTGTTTAAATTTATCAAAAGCTTCTTTTAGTTCATTATAACTTTTATCTTCATGATTTTCTGCAAACATAAACAGTTTATGTTGTTGACAAAATTCCATGGTCATAAAATTTTCAATAAAATTAACATCATTATGAACACGTCTGACTTCAAAAATTTTTTCTCTCCCAAGCCCTAAATCTTTGTTCCAACTGTTTTTTTCTTGCAAAGAATTACACTCTTCATAATCTTTGCCAAACTTGCCTTTGTTCCATCTGTTTTCTATATCTCTAAAAAGTTCTATGCCTAATTTATAGGGATTCATCTGCCCTTTAGCTGCAGCCATGGTTCCAGCATGATGATCAGCATATTCAATAATTTCTGCATCTTTTAAAATATGTTGTGTCATCATTTTTGAATGCCAATAACTTGCCCAACCTTCATTCATGATTTTTGTTTGTGCCTGAGGTGCAAAATAGTAGGCTTCTTCTCGTAACATCATCATGATCTCACTTTGCCAATCTTTTAATTTACCGTTTATAGCTAGATAACCTATAACATCTCTTTGTTTGTATACTGATTTTTCTTTTTTACTTCGCTTTAGATGTTCTCTTGGTAATTTAAAATTTGCACTACCATGATTTTTAAATGGCAAATGAATATCAATAAGATTATCCAAAGACTTACATACATCTATAAATTGCTCTACTTCATCAAATCCATATTTATCAATGTAACGCCTAATTCTAGTAGCATGGTTGGCCATTTCATCCACCATTTTTCTGTTGGTTTTACTAAACCACTGATTATTTTTAAAAAAATCTGCGTGACCATAAACATGTGCCATCACCAATTTTTGATCTAAAAGAGAATTGGATTTCATTAAATAAGCAATACAAGGATCATTGTTAATCACCAGCTCATAAATTTTTGAAACGCCATAAGTATAGCCTTTGGAAAGTTCTTCATAGGTCATACCAAATGACCAATGGGGATAACGCACAGGAAAGCCCCCATAGGAAGCTACTTGATTAAGCTGATCATAATCAAGCATCTGAAAAACAGTCTTACAAAAATCTAATCCATAGGATTTGGCTAAATCTTCAATATTTTCTTTAATCTTGGTCAGCTCAACATTTAAATTGGCCATACTTATTTTCCCTTACCTAAAAACGTTTTAATGGATTTCATAATGGCATCTTTATTGGGAATTTGCGAGCTCAGTAAATTATCAAAATTTTTAATCTGTCTTAAATCTTTAATAAACTGCCCAGATCCATATTGTGAATCCACTTGACCATAACAAAACAAATTTACCATAGGCAAAAGACTATTTTGCAGCTTATCCATACATTTTTGTGTGTCTTCACTGGACCAATTGTCTCCATCAGAAAAATGAAATACATAAATATTCCATTCAAAGGGTGAATAATCTTGTAAAATCAATTGTTCACATAAATTGTATGCCGAAGATATAATGGTCCCTCCAGATTCGCGTGTATGATAAAATGTATGTTCATCCACTTCCTTAGCTTTAGCATCATGAATAATATATTTTTTTTCTAAGTCTTTGTATTGGGTACCTAACCAAGTATCAATCCAAAAACTTTCCGTTCTTACAATATCTTTTTGATCCTGTCCCATAGATCCAGAAACATCCATAATGTAGATAATCAACGCGTTAGTACTTGGAATGACTTTTTCTTTCCAACTTTTATATCTAAAATCTTCTTTAATTGGCACAATCAAAGGACTGTTTTCTTGGTAGGTACCTGATGCAATTTGTCGTTTTAATGCTTCTTTGTAAGTTCTTTTAAAATGTTTAAGTGAGTTGGGACCATTTTTATTGATGCTGGCATAATTATGTTTCAAGGTTTCTATACGTTTTTTTGCCCCTTTTTCATCAATGTTAGGCAGCTCCAATTCTTCCGATAAAATTTGCGCTAGCTCATCAATGCTAATATCCACTTCTAAAACATGTTCACCCGGTGTTTCTCCAGCCTTTTGACCCTGACCTTTTTGTTTTTGTCCACCTTGTTGGCCAGAAGAGCCCGCCTTACCTTGTCCCTCTCCTTGACCCTGACCTTTTTGTTGGTTTGGATCATGGACAAACCTTGGAATATTAATTCTAGGAATAGGAATAGAAATGATATCTTTGCCTTTTCTGCCAATCATTTCACCCTTGGCAATATATTGTTTGAGGTTTTGTTTAATTTTACCTCTTACAATTTCTTTGAAACGATTGTGATCCGAATGAATCTTCAACGCCATTATCGAACCTGCTTTATCGCTTGGAAAACGGAGATTTTTTCGAGCCTCTTCGTTGCAAGGAGCTCAAAATCCTCGACGTAGCAAAAGTACGCCTGCGGTTTTTCGCTTCCTTGCGCCTCGATTCTCAAAAAACTTTCCGTTTCTTTTATAATTTCAGTATGACAGCCCATAATCATTGTTTTGATTTAACATCTCCTCTGGCAAAAATAGACGCAACAAACTGTAAAACATCACTGGCACTATCTTCATTGTAACCATAATGATTAATCAAACGTTTTTTAACCACATCAATTTTTTTCTGAGTTTCATCATCTACAACAGAAGACACCAAGCTGGTTAACTTGATGCTGTCTTTTTGATCCTCAAACAGCTTTAATTCCAAAGCTTTGTTCAACCTATCATTGGTTTTGTAATCAAATTTTTTACCATCCAACGACAATGCACCAATGTAGTTCATGATCTCTCGTCTAAAATCATCTTTGCGTGATTCTGGAATATCTATTTTTTCTTCAATGGACCGCATCAGTCGTTCATCAGGTTCACCTCTTGATCCTGTATAACTGTTTTTCACCTTTTCATTTTGGGTGTAAGCTTTAACATGATCTATATAGTTGGCACATAATTTTGATAATGCGCCATCGTCAGTGCTTAAAGCTCTTTGCACTTCTGCTTTGACAATATCTGCATATTCTTCTTTAACAACATTAATCAACTCACTGTAATGCTTTCTATCTTCTTCATTGGATATCAAGGAGTGCCGTTTAAGGCCGCTCTCTAACTCTTTTAAAACCATGAATGGATTGATATAGGTTTTTTGGTCATCATTCACCAAAGTGTTGGATATTTTATCTTGAACATACCTTGGGGATACACCATCCAACCCTTCTCTTACTGCTTCTTTTCTCAACTCTCTGATGTTATCTTCCGTATATCCAGGAATGGCTTTGCCATCATACAACTTCAGTTTTTGTAATAAACTCAAGTTTGATTTTTTAGGTTGTTCTAAGCGCGTTAAAATGGCCCACATGGCCGCCATTTCTAAAGTATGTGGCGCAATATGTTTGTCTTTTAAACTTTTTTGATTGTAATCTTTTTGATAGATCTTCATTTCTTCAGATAGCTTGGTAATATAAGGGATATCAATTTTAATGGTTCTATCACGCAGAGCTTCCATAAACTCATTGCTTTGTAGTTTTCTGTATTCAGGCTCGTTGGTATGGCCAATAATCACTTCATCAATATCAGTTTGTGGGAATTTTTTGGGCTTAATTTTATGTTCTTGTGAGGCTCCCAATAAATCATACAAAAAGGCAACATCTAATTTTAACACCTCAACAAACTCAACCATACCGCGGTTGGCTACATTGAATTCACCATCAAAGTTAAAAGCTCTTGGATCAGAATCAGAACCATATTTTGCAATCAAGCGATAATTGATATCACCCGTTAATTCAGTTGAGTCTTGGTTTTTTTCATCTTTAGGCTGAAATGTTCCAATCCCTACCCGGTCTTTTTCCGATAAAATCATACGCTTAACCACCACATGCTGCATGACTTTACTCCAATTGCCTTCATAATGGTCCATCAATTCTTGGTAGACTTGCCGTGACGCTGGGCAAACATCACCTTTAATTTGAATGGTATCGTACTCAGGATGTTTTTCTGCAATTTTTTCAAACACCTGTGCTCTAAACTCTTGTGGTATTAACAACATTGGATCAGCATGCATGGGATCTAGCATGGTATCTGTATCAGCAAGAATATTGGGAATTTCATTGGGATCTATCTTCCAGGCAAAGGTGTACAAGGCACCTTCTGGCGTTTTACTGTAAGCCTCTAAACCTTTCTTGATCATTCTAACAATGGTTGATTTTGATGACCCTACTGGTCCATGCAATAACAACACCCTCTTTTCAGGCCCTAAACCCAATGCCGCACTTTTAAAAACATTGACCAACTTCATTAAAGGAATATCCAAACCAAATACTGCGTCCTTGCCATCATCAATTGGATCAGAAAAAAAATGGTATTTGGTAATGTTTTTTTTACCATCTACATAACTTTCATAACCATAGGATAAAATCATATCGTAAATACGCTGGTATGCAGTACGACATAACCTTGGATTATCCTCAACCATATTCAAGTATTGCGCAAAGCTGCCTTGCCAATGCTCTTTATGAAATTTATCGATATCATGATGATCATCAATCCATTGTAAAAGATCTGAATAAGGTTGATCTTGCATTGAGGCATTCCTTCCGCTGATTGTTATATTGAGGTTTGTACAATAATAGTATACGGTTTTTTCAGTACATCATCAACATTCTATTGGATCTTTATTTATAAAAAATTGCTATTTTTTATATTACTCTGCAATTTTTAGCATTTTATAAAGTAACAAAAGTTAACGCAACATGGGAATACAAAAGTTACATTAAAAAAACTATTTATTTTTAAATACTTATCAAAAAAGTTATTTAGGCATAGCTTTTGCTGTTTACTAAGGCATGAGAAGCCAAACATCAAAACACTCCCTAAATTTAACCAGCCTTAAGCCCTTTTTTATAACCATGTTTCTTTTATTGGGCTTTACAATTGTGATCATACCCAGCTCAGCTTATGCACAGTGGGGATGCAGTACAAACCCTAATGCTGATAACGATGGTGATGGCTTAATCAATTCAGAAGAAACCATTTGTGGAACCAACGCTTGCGATAACGACAGCGACAATGACAACTTAATTGATGGATTTGAAGCTGATGTTGTTAATGGTGTCTGTGTTTTTGTTGTTTCTGATCCAACCAAAGCTGATAGTGACGATGACGGATTAAATGATGATGATGAAGTAAATACATTTTTTACTGATCCCTTAAACCCAGATACTGATGGTGATAGCCTTCAAGATAATGAAGAACTTTCAACACACAACACTGACCCTCTCAATCCTGATACTGATAACGATGGCTTAAACGATGGTTCAGAGATTGCTCAAGGTTGTAATGCGATTAACGACGCCGATACTGATGACGATGGCTTATCTGACTTTGATGAAGATATGCATGGAACTCTTTGCACAAACCAAGATACCGATGGTGATGGCTTAAGTGACAATGAAGAAGCAGATATGAATCAAACTGATGACACTGACCCACTTAACCCTGATACTGATGGCGACGGCTTAAACGATGGTGATGATCAGAGCAATGGTTGTCTTGCCGCAGTAGGGAATACTGATACCGATGGCGATGGCTTATCTGACTTTGCTGAAGTAATCACTCACGCAACAGATTGTAATGATACTGACACAGATGATGGTGGCGTTGATGACGGTACTGAAGTATTGACTGACTTAACCAATCCCTTGGATGGCAGCGATGATATAAATCCAAGTTCTGGCAATGACGATGACGACAGTGACGGCTTAACCAACGATGAGGAAAATACTCTAGGAACAGATCCTCTAAATCCTGATACCGATGGTGATGGCTTAGAAGATGGTGAAGAACATAATGATGTAGGAACTGATCCACTAAACCCTGACACTGACGGCGATGGCTTAACAGATGGCGAAGAACAAAACGATGTTGGAACAGATCCTTTAGACCCTGATACTGACAACGGTGGCGTTGATGATGGCACTGAGCATACACAGGATGGTACTGATCCTTTAGACGGAAATGATGACCAAGTAGGTAACAACAATGATTCTGATGGTGATGGCTTAAGTGATGCTACAGAAAACTTAATGTGCACAGATCCTAACAATCCAGACACTGATGGTGACGGTATCAATGACTTCATAGAAAATGCCTTGGACGTTAACCCATGTGATGCAGGTGAAAGCCTAACCATTGAAGGAAGCACTGGATTAGCTAGAGAAGGTCGCAATGCTTATGGTCAAGGTTGCGGTGGGAGCAATACTGCAAACAGCACCTCACCCTTTGGTTTCATGCTTTTAATGTTAATTGTTGCAGGCCAAGCTTTACTAAGAAAAAAACAACGCTTTAATTCATAAACTCAACGACACTACCTGCACCAAAAAAGGCAGCTTCAAACGCTGCCTTTTTTATTATTGATTAAGCTGTAAAATTTTATCGCAAGATTTTTTAAAGCTTTTCTTACTTTTAGCCCGGGTTAAATAGCATTGATAACGAAGTATGCTTTTTGGATTAGCCTTTTCATCAATTAATAGTCTCTGATAATAGCCATCTTCATCAACATGAACCTGACCGTCATCGCCACCTTTTCTTGCAAAAACCTTTTGTAAACCCTCTTTATCTTCTTTCTTATTTTCAGGATGAGGCTCATACATACGTTTTACATAAACAGAAGGCGTGTTATCTTTTTTTGGGTCAACCATAATAACTGCAATTTTTTCCTGACTTAAATCTAGTGCATGTGAATTTCCAATATCAATTGTTGCGTTTTCATCCAAGGCAAAGGGCATCACTAACTTTAAATTCCCACTTAAATCCTCAATACTAGCAGGTTTTTTTCGATTTATTTTTAATGCGCTTAATGACTTGGGCAACATATTTTTTGGCAAAGCTAAAAAGTCATCCCAATTATTCAAATCACCATAATAGCCTAAGACCAGTTTAGGTGCTTTTATTTTATAATAAAACAATTCTAAATCTGATAACCAATAAGGATTTGACCTTAATTCACATGTCACACCTTTTGGAATAGGTAAACAATGGGTATGAATTACAGCTTCAAATGGTTCAATTAAAAAAGCAGAGGACGTCCAATTTCTACCATAAGAATCTTGCCATTGATCAGTCTGCATGGGCTCACCTACACTTACAATGTGAAGCTTTTGTTCAGCAACCGTCACATAAGGCCTTAATGTTTTTAAAATAATATCAAAATAAAGCTTAGGCTTTTGGATAAACTGTTCCAAACTAAGATTGTCTGGCTTATCTACATACACTTCACCTCTGATATCTTGATAGCTATTACCCGCAACTTTATAAATAATGTTTTTCCCCTTGCTATACTCTAAAGATTCAAAATCTTTATAGTCCGCAATAATCCACTCTTTTGCTTCTGTTTTTTTCAGTTCTAAAAACCACGCGCCCGTGCGTTGAGCATGCAACAAAGGTTTAAGTGTTTTATCATGAGGAAAAATGTTATTTTTAAATTTATCCTCAAAAACTTTCCTACGCTCTACAATACCATTTAAATAGGCTTGACTTGATTTATCAGAAAAAGCTAAAAACTTTTGCGGTAGTTTCTCTTTATACTCCCAAACACTAAAAAACTCTTCTGCATCATCACTTTCAACCAACTTTCTATCATAAAACTGAGCCATTTTAGTCTTGTCTTTTTTTAACAATTCAATAGGGACTGAATAGTTTAAATTTTCATTTGCTGATTTACCAATAACAATACCCACCACTTTAGCATTCAAATCAACTAAGGGCCCGCCACTGTTCCCCGGAGAAGCTGGCGCTGTAAAGCGAATATATTTAAAATCTCCTTTGTATTCTTCATCTGTGTATGACGTAATCCTACCTTTTCTTTCCACTACTCCCTGACCTAAAGCATTGCCAATAGAAAATACTGTTTGCCCAACTTTGCTTTTTTCTGAAACATCCAAAAACTGCATATCTTTGGGATATGACTTTAGATTAAATACAATATAGTCTTTACGTTGATCATATTGCAAGACTTGATCAATTTCATATAAATTATCATTCTTGTCGCGCAGCCTTATATCTTTTAAAAATGTTTTTTTCAGGTGCAAATCAAACACATGTGCAGCAGACACAATTGTTTTTTTGTCAATCGCAAACGCGGTTCCAAAACTTTGATATTTCTTATTTCTAATTGCATGCGGTAACTGACTGTAATTTATTTTTGTATCATATTGAATATTTTTAAACTCAAGACTAAACGGCCTGACCACTTCAAAAACAGCACTTCTAATTTTTAAAAAATCACTGTCTTTAAGGTCTTGAGCAGATAAACTGTAACCCACCAACAAAAGAAAAATTAAACATACTCTAAACATCATCCGATGCTAATTGAGATCTTATATTTTGTAAAGCTCACTTTTTATCATCCGCAAATTCTTTATTTTATTAGAACAGATCATAGCTCTTGAAATCTTCTTTACTTACTTTTTGAAGGAAATAACAGCAAACAAACACAACTCATCAAAAGGTAAATAATATACAAAGGCACTGCCATTAAAATCATTGAACTGACATCTGCTGGCGTTAATATTGCCGACAAAATTAAAACTAAAATTAAAGCACCTTTCCAGCTCTTTAATAATTGTTTGGAAGAAATTACACCAATGGCTACCAAAAAAAAGACCAACAAAGGCAATTCAAATGCCACACCAAAACCTAACAATAACATGGATGAAAATTTAAAATAATCTTGCATACGAATATTTTGCTCAACCAATTCACCTGCTGTCTCGCTCAATAAAAACTCAAAACTTTTTGGAAAAACAAACCAATAGCCAAAAATTGCCCCACCAATAAAAAAAAGACTAACTAAAACTATACCAGGATACAAAAATTTTTTTTCTTGTGGATTTAAGGCAGGTAAAACAAAACCTAAAATTTGGTACAGAATAAATGGAAAAGAAAAAAAGACGCCGGACAACACCGCAACTTTAATATAAACCATAAAACCTTCAATTAAACTAATGTTTTGCAAATTGGGTGTAACCCCATATACACTGATATAAGCTTGATCAAAGGGAATGCGCAAATATCTAAATAGTGGTTTTGAAAATAAATATGAAACTATTGTCGCCAACAATAAAAAAATAACGCTTTTGATTAACCGTGATCTTAATTCTGCAAGGTGTTCCAAAAATGTCATTGATGCTTTTTCTTCACTCATATTTTACCCTTTTTACCGGCATCTTTTTTCTCTGAACTCACTTGCTCAACATCATGTTTAATAGAATCAATTTCGTTTTTTACATCGTCCAATACTTGCGTTGAACTGCTGCGCATCTCTTCTATCTGCTGCTTCATTTCTTTAAGTTGCACTTCTCTTTCAATTTGAGCAAACTCTTTTTGTAAAACAGTTTTAACCTCGTGGGTCATTTTTTTAAAATGCTTAAAAACATAAGCTACTTTTCTGGCTATTTCAGGCAACTGTTCCGGTCCATAAAACATTAATGCTAAAATCAGAATACAAAGAACTTCCCACGTCCCTATACCAAACATTGTCCACTACCCTTCAGCTCAATTGAAAATTTTTGATTATTAGACACTCTAATACATTGGAATACCTTAAAAAAAAAGGACACGCAACAAGTTGCGTGCCCTTAAAATTAAGAATATTTCCCCTTGCGTTTACGCACTAATAGACGCTGATCTAGACTTTGTTGTTTTGCGCTTTGTTGAAGAAGCTGTTTTTTTCTTGGCCGTTGACTTTGTTAAAAGCTTTTTTACAGCTTTCTTAGAAGACGTAGATTTTTTTGATGATGTTGTTTTTCTAGCACCAGATGCTGTTTTTCTTTTTCTAGTGGCTTTAACATTGACTTCTTCAATATCATCTTCATCTTTTATAGTCATAAACTTTTCTACTGCCTTACGCAATTTCAAACTTTTTGGGTCTTTTCTTAGCTCAGTTAATAGATCCATTCTCTTATTGGGATCACTTTCATCAAAAAGCATCCCATCTTGAGTCAATAATAGTTGTGGAAATAATTTTGATTTCTGTTGAAATTCTTTACTGACAAACGAAATTTTACCCATTGAGTTCTTAAAAATAAAGGTTGGAACCGGATCTTCATTTTGCAATGGACTGATGGGTGTTAAAATCTGATAAGAATCTATCATCTTCTTTGCTTCAACTATGCCCAATCTATTTTCTCTATCCTTATAAGCATCAGCTTCACTATTGACAGGCAAGTATTCCATAAAACACACATGAATTCTTCTATCCTTAATCAGCCTAGCAAATTGAACTATTTCGTCATTGTTAATGCCATCAAACAAAGTAATATTAATTCTTATATCCGTGAAATTTAATTTCTCTACTTTTTCAATACCGTCCAAAACTCTGTACAAGGAATCACTTCCGGTAATTTTTTGAAATTTTGCAAAATGCATACTATCTAAATTTAAAGTTACTTTACGTAAACCGTACTTTCTCAATGCATCGCCAAAAGCTTTTAAAAAAGTTCCATTGGTAAACAGCCTAACATCTTCTATGGCCTTGTGTGCAAAAGACGATTTTACAAAATTGGCCGCATCTTTTCTTAACAGAGGTTCTCCCCCTTTAATCAAAACCTTGCGTACACCCAAATCACCCATCATTTTTACAATTTTGCTTACATCTGATGGTGTTATTCTTTGTTTATTATGTGTTAAATCCAGGTTCTTCCCAGTTGCCTTGCAGTAAAAACAATTTAAATTGCATGAACCAGTAATTGATAATCTTAAGGTGTCAATAACAGTTGGTGAGGTATTAAAAATACTTGCAGGCATAAACAGCGCACACTCCTTCTCAGTTTTCTATTTTTGAAAATGACATGCAATATTAACTTTCATGTCATTTCTCCTCATGTCATATGCAGAAGTAACCTATTATTACTCAAACCACAACACTCTTTTTGCTGGTCTTTTCATAGAATATAAAAAAATATTTTACAACTATAATTTGGGCTTATGACCAACGATGCGTTGTATAATTGATTTAGAGATTGATTGTCAAGTGAATGATTTTAGGCCCAATAATAAAGGGCTTGAGAGCTATTATTTTTATGGGTAGGTTTAAAATCGCTTTTATGGAGAAAAACTTTATTTATTTAGATACGTCCCTCAACAACAAAACACTGCATAAAAAAAATAATCTTCAATAAAAAATCCAGATTAAAATGTATAATTCTGATATAAACGCCCATGTGATTTCAGAATATTACAAACAACTTTCATTAAAAATTAAGATCCCTCTTTTTATCATTGCCATATCATTCAGCATTAGCTTACTCTTTTTAAGTTATATTTCTTGGAACCTTCCTTCAGTAAAATCTTTAAAAAATTATCAACCCTTTGTTGGTTCAGAAGTTTTTACTAGGGATAACGTTAAAATAGGTGAGTTTTACAGCCAACGTCGTGTTTTTCTTCCCCTTGAAAACATCAATAAAAATGTAATTGATGCTTTTTTAGCGGGTGAAGATGCAAATTTCTACAGTCATTCAGGTATATCATTTATGGGCATTATGCGTGCCGCTATTAAAAACTTTGTAGCTGGAAGCTACAAGCAAGGTGGCAGTACCATTACCCAACAGGTGGCTAAAATTTTACTCCTTTCCTCCGAAAAAAAATTGATCAGAAAGTTAAGAGAAGTTTTATTGGCTTTTAAAATTGAGCGTAGCTTAGAAAAAGATGAAATTTTAGAAATCTATCTTAATGAAATTTATCTTGGTGACAGTGCCTATGGGATTGAAGCTGCAGCGCAAACCTATTTTGGAAAAAATTCCTCAGAACTCAGCCTTGGGCAAATTGCTATGATTGCTGGCTTAACAAGGGCCCCCAGCAGAGATAACCCCAGAAAAAGTCTAGAAAATGCCCAGAACAAAAAAAATTATATCTTAGCTAGAATGCATGATGAAGGTTACATTGATAAAAATACTCTGCAGTTAGCACTCAATGAACCTTTACAACTTGAATCAGCTTTGGATTTAAATTTAAGATATGCCCCCTATTTTGTTGAACATGTTCGTAGAGAAGTTATGGCAAAGTATGGTGCTGATGAAGTTCTCAAAAAAGGTTTAAAAATTTATACCACCATTCATTCTAAAGCTGCTATTGCTGCGCATGAAGCCATTAAAAAAAGTGTTATACAAATAGACAAACACCAAGGTTACCGTGGGCCTATTGCAAATATTCCTGAACAAGCTCTAGAAGATACTTTAAAAAAGATAGAAGAAGACAACCCCTCACAACTTAGCAATGAACATGTATATCAAGCCATAGTTACAGATGTAGATGATAAGAAAAAATTGGTTACCATAGATTTGGCGTTTACCCAAGGGACTATTGCCTTAGAAAATATGAGCTGGGCCAGAAAACCCAATGAAAATGTTTATTGGGCCTATCAGAAGATTAACACTCCTTCTAGAGCACTTAAAAAAAATGATCACATTTATGTTCAGTGGCTTAATGAACAAAACTTTGCGCTTTATCAAAAACCAGAAGTTCAAGCTGCTTTGATTGCCGTTAATCCATTCAATGGCATGATAGAAGCCATGGTTGGCGGCAATGATTTTGAACGCAGTGAATTTAATCGTGCCATTCAAGCAAAGCGTCAGCCCGGATCAGCCTTTAAACCTATTGTATTTTCAGCAGCTTTGGAAAAAGGTTATACGCCTGGATCCATTATTGTTGACTCGCCTATTGTTTATGATGACCCAGCACTGATGACCATTTGGAAACCCAAAAACTATGCGGGTGAGTTTCATGGCAACACTATTTTTAGAGATTGCTTGATTCAATCGCGCAACATACCCAGTATAAAAATTTTACAAGATGTAGGCGTCCCTTATCTAAGCAACTTTGCCAAAAGAATGGGCATTAACACTCCTCTAGAAAGCAATTTATCTTTGGCGCTTGGCGCTTCAGCAATTAGCCCCTTAGAACTTGTCACTGCTTACAGCGTTTTTGCTTCAGGTGGTCAGAAATTAAAACCAACCCAAAGCATTATCAAAGTTATCAATGCTCAAGGAGACGTTTTAGAGCAAAATTTTCCAGATGAAATCCTAACACAAGAGATACCATACCCTGACCCCTATCTTAATAATCCTATTGATCCAGAACCTTATCAACAAGCCTTCAATTCTATCCTAGAAGAAGACACTGAACTGCCTGAAAGCTATGCACTGGCTCCACAACATGCCTATATTATGACCCATCTACTTAAAGAAGTTATCAGTGTTGGTACAGGAGCCAGAGCACGTGACATCAACAGACCTGCTGCAGGAAAAACCGGAACAACCAATGACAACCATGATGCTTGGTTTGTCGGCTTTACACCACAAATGGTTAGCGCCGTTTGGTTTGGTTATGATGATTCTTCTTTAAGTTTAGGTGTACTTGAAGACGGCGGAAGAATTGCAAGCCCAGTATGGCTGGATTTTATGAAAAATGCTCTGGATGGCAGCCCTAGCATAGAGTTTAGAAAGCCTGAAGGTTTAGTTTACGTGGAGATTGATAGCAAAACAGGTTTACTTGCATCTCAAGACAGCAAAAAAACTGTTAGAGAGTATTTTGTTGAAGGCACACAGCCTCAAAACAGTATTCAAGAAGATCAACAACAAAGTACATCATCACAAGATTTTTTCATGGATGAATAATGTTCAAGCTGAATTTGCGAAAAAGCTTTTTTCTTATTTTATCCAGTGTTTATTTTCTCAATAGCTGCGTTCATATTCAACAAAAACCTATCCTCATTAATCTTGAAGAAAACAGCTTTCATGATGAGCAAAAACTCCACGATTTGTACCAAAGTTTTTGGTTTCCACCTTTGTTTGATGATGCACCTCTTAATGTTGGGATCTTAACTCAAAAAAGTACAATTGAGTTTAAAACATTACAAAACAGCAAGTTTCTTATTTTAAACAACAACAAACCTTATATGATTCAGGCCCCAAAAAACACCCATTGGATCGTGGACTCACCACAAACCGTTAGACCTGCTTTAATTCGTTATTACCCAAGCGTTGCGACACACTCTCTATTTCATTTCACAAAAGCACATACAATGCAGCAAACCCTTACTGTCTGGCAACAAAGAGGATTTCCTAATGCGCGTTGGGTTAATCAAAACAATTCAAAATCTAAAACAAATGAACAAAGTACAAAACACATCTTAAGTTTAGGGCAATACTCAAGTTACGATACAGCAAAAAATATATGTTTTTTGGTTAGAAAAAAATTTAGCGATAGTCATTGCAGCATTGTTCAGAGAACAGATATCCCTGCTATTGGTAAGGCAAGAATACGTACTGCTAGCAATAATTTTAGTACATATTTTGATGGTATGGTTAGCATTGACGTAAACCCAGACAATCCCATAAAAGTTCTAAATACCGACATCAATACTACTGTGAAAGCCAGTGATCACCAAGATCAGGCTTATGATGGTCACTTTTATATTATTAGCAACAACCAATCCAAATTAGACCTTGTACAAAAAACAACCCTAGGCAATTATCTTAAGCATGTTGTTCCTGCTGAAATCTTTCCTAACGCCCCACTTGAGGCATTAAAAGCACAAAGTATTATAGCAAGAACCTATACCTTAAAACACTTTGAACCTTTAACAGGTCAATCTCCATATACCATTTGTGGAGATACCCGCTGTCAAGTCTACAGAGGCTATGAGTTTGAATATTCTAAAAGCAACCAGGCCATTGAACAGACCAACTCAATGTTTTTAATGTATGAAGATGATTTTGCCGAAACTTTTTATCATAGTATGTGTGGTGGACACACTGAGGATAAAATAAATGTTTGGGGCAATCCTTTAGTTCCCTATTTAAGTGGTGTTAGCGATAAAATCATTGATGATCAATCCCTTGATTTACATCTTTATGCCAATACCAAATCACTCCTTGAACAAAACAATAAACATTTATTTTACTGTGGCCACACTCCTTACAGCCCAGATAAAAACTGGTCATGGCAACAAAGCTTTAGCTCTGATGAAATCATGAAAAAACTCAACACAAAAAATACTATTCGCTATTTAGATATTGCTGCTAGAGGAAGCTCAGGACGCGTAATAAAACTTAATATTATTTACACCAATGGTCAAAATCATTCCTTACAAGGCGAACTCAATATCCGAAGATTCTTCTCTGGTTTAAAGTCTTCTCTGTTTACGATAACTCGTTATTGGAAAAACGGCCAAGCGCATTATCTTTTTTCTGGACGTGGCTATGGTCACGGCGTAGGCATGTGTCAAACCGGGGCTATTGGAAGAGCTGAACATGGACAAAACTATCAAACTATTTTACAAGCTTATTACCCAGGTACAAAACTGTTTACATTAAACTCAAAAAAGTAAACCTCATTTTTTTGATAAACTCTCTATATTATATACATCTTTCATAAGCTGCTTGGGGAAACTTTTAAAATTGTTTTGTTTTTGTTAAAATGTAGATGTTGTGGCAAATTCTGGTGAAACTCTGGAAAATCGATTTAATAAGCTTAATTTAGAGATGATCTATTTAACACAAAGCTTTGAGCGCTTTTTTAGCGGCAAAGATACTATTCCCCCAGTTATTAAGCTTAAACAATACAAAACAAAAATTAAAGCATTGACCCAGGAAAAATACAAAGACAATGCTCTTAAATTTAAAGTGAACAATTTATATCAAAAGTTCTTAGCCTATGAAGCCAATTGGAATAAAAAACTGTACCTAAAGGAAGTTGGACTGACCGATAATGGTAAAAAACTTAGTTCTAAGCCTAATAAGTCCTATTTAAGGAAATCACGAGAGGATCAGCTTTATAAGGATTTTTTAGCCAGCCAAAAAAAGGTCTCCGGCAAAGCCATTGAAAAAGAGAAGTTTATAGCTCATATTAAGGCCCAGAAAAAAAAGCTGGAAAAGCAAAACAATGTTAATGATATCTGGTTTAAAATCATCATTAAAGATGGCAAAACCACTGTCAAAGCCTACCGAGAAAACGCTTGATTATTCAATATAATCTAAAATATCCCCCGGTTTACAGTCTAAGACTTCACATATTTTTTCTAAGGTAGAAAAACGTATGGCCTTGGCTTTACCGGTCTTTAAAATAGATAGGTTTTGAATACTGATTCCTACCTTTTCAGACAGCTCATTCAAAGACATTTTCTTAATGGCCATCTGCACATCTAAATTGACTTGAATTGGCATTAGATCACCAGTGCGTTTTCATTTTCTAAAGCGTCTAATTTAGCTTTTTCTTCTATATAAAGAAAAATGATATCTCTTGTAATCATTGTAACACCAAGTAAAAAAATTGCCGCAAACATATTAAAATGTACAAAATCATAAATAGAAAACAGATTTGAAAAAGAATGCACCAGCTTTTCTCCATTTTTTGGACTAATATGATTTGAGTTTATGAATGGGTTTATAACAACAAGATCATATATTTTAAAAATCACATGCAAGAAGATGATCATTTTTAACCAAAATATTATCTTTTTTATTAAACCATAACCATTTTCTAAACTAGGTTGGTTTTTTTTATACTTTATTAATAAATCATACAATCCATTGAATATTTTTCTATGATATAAAAACATAACAGACATCAATACACCGATAAGAGGTAAAGTTAGATAAAAAACAATCTCAGGCAATACACTGTAATCAAAACCTCTACCAGCTATAAGATTCACATCTGTATAGGGCCCCTTCATCAGAGAGAAAAACATCATTAAGCCAAATGCAGCTGCACACAAACCAAAAAGTGCAGATATTGCGCCACTGATAATCATAGAAAACCTTAAGAAGTATTTCCAAAAAGTAAAAACGGGTTCTTGAACATATATATTTTTCATAGAGTATCAATAATCATAAAAAAAATGAAAGTCAACCATTTTTTATTGAAAAACATTAAAAAATTAATCTTTATGCATAAAATTATATCTAAGCTGCAAACTATGTTTAAAAAGTGAAGGCCTTGAGGGCGCAAGCCCGATCAGCCGAACGTTTAAGCATGGTTTGTTATATACTGTGTGATATCTTAAATATAAAAAAGGGACACGCACAAGTGCATGTCCCCCTTCTCGTTTCTTTTTTAATGTATGCAAGTCTTACAATTTTAATAGCGCTTGTAGCCAATCGCGTTCTTGATATAGCCCTTCACGCTCTTCTGGCCTTTTGAGGGAAAATCGCTTTTCCCTCACCAACAAAAAACGTCGTTTTTGTTGGCTCACCCTTTGCGCAGAACTTTATATAAAATAAAGTTCCAGGCTCAAAGTTTCAACAACGCTTGTAGCCAATCGCGTTCTTGATATAGCCCTTCACGCTCTTCTATGCCCACTTTTTCTGAAACCAGCTTGGCTTCTACTTCTTTGAGTTCTGCTTGCACTTGCTCAACATTCACGTCTTTTTTAAATTTAGCGTCATCAGCCAGCAAACGAATGTGATTTTGGTTCACTTGCAAAAAGCCAGCTTTAACTGCAACTTTATGAATTTGGCCTGCATGTTGGTACTGGACCAAACCAGTTAGAAGTGTACTTAAAAGCTCTGTATGACTTTCTAACACTTCCAGCTCACCTTTGTGTCCAGGAATACTCACTTTCACGCAACGAGTATTCACCAAGCTCTTAGCCGGTGTTACAATTTCAAGCGCTATTGCTTCTTCATGTGCCATAGATCTTATGCAGCCTCTTCTTGTGCGAGCTCTTTAGCTCTAGCCAAAACGTCTTCAATGGTTCCTTGCAAGTAAAATGCTTGCTCAGGAATATCATCGTATTGACCAGCAACAATTTCTTTAAAGCCTTTGATGGTGTCTGCTAGCTTTACATATTTACCTTTAGCACCGGTAAACTGCTCAGCAACAAAGAAAGGTTGTGATAAGAACCGCTGAACTTTGCGCGCGCGTGCTACCAATAACTTATCTTCTTCCGACAATTCATCCATACCCAAAATAGCAATGATGTCTTGTAAGTCTTTGTAGCGTTGCAATACTTTTTGTACGCTCATGGCCACTTCATAATGCTCAAGACCAACCACTTGTGGGTCCAAAATTCTTGAAGTTGAATCCAATGGATCCACTGCCGGATAAATACCTAACTCAGCAATTTGTCTAGACAACACGGTGGTTGCATCTAAGTGTGAGAAGGTTGTTGCAGGCGCTGGATCTGTTAAGTCATCTGCTGGTACATAAATCGCTTGCACTGAGGTAATAGAACCATTCTTTGTTGTAGTAATCCGCTCTTGTAAAGACCCCAAGTCTGTTGCCAAGGTTGGCTGATACCCCACCGCTGATGGAATACGACCCAACAAAGCTGATACTTCTGAGTTGGCTTGAGTGAAACGGAAAATATTATCAATAAACAACAATACGTCCTGACCTTCTTCATCTCTAAAGTACTCTGCCACGGTCAATGCTGTTAAACCCACACGGGCTCTTGCTCCAGGAGGCTCATTCATTTGTCCGTAAACCAGAGAAGTTTTTTCCAAAACACCAGACTCTTTCATCTCTAACCATAAATCATTGCCTTCACGGGTTCTTTCACCCACGCCACCAAACACAGAATAACCACCATGCTGAGTTGCAATGTTATTGATCAACTCCATAATCAAAACGGTTTTACCCACGCCGGCACCACCAAACAAACCAATTTTACCTCCTCTAGAGTATGGAGCTAAAAGGTCTACAACTTTAATCCCTGTTTCAAAGGCTTCAACACTGGTGTCTTGCTCTTCATAGGTTGGGGCAGGTCTGTGAATGGGTAAAGTTTTATCTGTTTTAATTTCACCTGCAGCATCAATAGGCTGACCAATCACGTTTAAAATTCTTCCCAAAGTTTCTTTACCCACAGGTACTGAAATGGGTGCGCCAGTATTTTTAACTTCCATACCACGGACCAAACCTTCCGTTGAATCCATGGCAATGGTTCTTACCGTACCTTCACCAATATGTTGCGCGACTTCCAAAACCAAGTTATCTGAATTATCATCAATTCCCGGATTGGTAGTTGTTAGGGCTGTTTGTACTTGTGGCATATGTCCTTTTGGGAACTCCACATCCACAACAGCGCCAATCACCTGTTTGATTTTTCCGTTTTCTTTCACTTTTTCAGCCATTGTTTTTTCTCCTTAAGAGGGAATCTCTCCCCCCTTCTTTGGCGAAAACGCGGTTTCCGCCAAATTCATCCCACCCGGGTCGGAGTCGGCACAAGGCCTCTCCTCCTAACCATCTGAGTTATTTACTTAAACAAGAAGTTTGGAACTATGTTGTCCGTATGGCGACATACCTTTCTTAGGTGTGTAACACCTTAGAAAGCGTTGCACCCTTTGGGTGTTTTTGGCTGGCTTTGCCAGCCAACTGTTTGAAGCCAGTAGGATCAACATATTCCAAGCTTTTCTTTATTATTTAATTACTAAAATTAAACCCTTTTTCTCCTTTTATCCTAAAGCTTCCGCACCACTAATAATCTCTACTAATTCTCTAGTAATATTAGCTTGTCTTACTCTGTTCATGGTTAAGGTTAAGTCATCAATCATTTCACCAGCATTTCTGGTTGCTGAATCCATAGCAGCCATTCTGGCCCCAAACTCACTGGCCAAAGAATGCAAACAGGGGCGATACACTCTTACATCCAAGGCTCTTGGAATAAGACTTTCTAATATTTTTTCTTTACCTGGCTCAAACAAATAAGGTTTTTCGGCTTGCTCTTTGTCTTCTTTAACCTCTTTGTTTTTTTGAGTTGCAACCAAAGGTAAAACCGTTTCCACTCTGATTTCTTGATTCATGATGGAAATAAACTCATTGTATATAAAAACAATTTCATCAAACGATTTATCAATATACAATTGTGCTAGTTCTTTACTCAGTTCTTGGGCTGACTTTACGTCAAAATTTTCCCAAAAACTTGCATTGCTTTTATATATTCTATTTTTATATTTTCTTTTAAAAAAGCTATCGGCTTTTCTACCAAAAGTATAAAGCTTAACGCTTTCATCTTTTAATAGTTCTAGTGCTTTTTTAAATGAACTTGAGTTGAATGAACCGCATAAACCACGATCAGATGAAAACACCAGTACCAACTTTTGCTTAACTTCTCTTTTATTAAACAAAGGATGTTTTTTTAAGCTTTCATCAGCTGATAAATCAGCAAAAAGATCATTAATCACCTTGCTGTAAGGATTTGATTTTTCTGCTGCTTCTTGCGCCTTACGCAAACGAGCAGCTGCCACCATTTTCATAGCTTTGGTAATCTTTTGCGTTGATTTAACGCTTTTAATGCGTTTTCTTAAATCTCTAACAGATGCCATAACTGTTTACTTTTTCACCTCAGGTTTAAATCTATCTTTAAACGCATTCAAGGTTTTTTCAATGGATGCTTTAGCTTCATCACTTAAAGCTTTTTCTTCTCTGAGTAAACGCAAGGTTTCAGGTTGTTCATCTCTGGCAAAAGCAATCAATTCTTTTTCATACTGTGGTAAAGCCCACAGCTCATAACCATCAACATAACCGTTAATGGCAGCATAGATCACTAAAACCTGCTCTTCAACTGGATATGGCGCATACTGACCTTGCTTTAACATTTCAACCAAGCGCGCACCTCTGGCCAATTGTCTTTGTGTAGATGCATCCAAATCTGAACTAAACTGAGCAAAAGCAGCCAACTCACGGTACTGTGCTAGTTCTAGCCTTAAAGTACCTGCCACTTTTTTCATGGCTTTAATTTGTGCGTTACCACCTACACGTGACACGGATAAACCTACGTTGATTGCAGGTCTAACACCTGAATAAAACAAGTCTGATTCAAGATAAATTTGTCCGTCCGTAATAGAAATTACGTTGGTGGGCACATAAGCAGATACATCCCCGGCTTGGGTTTCAATGATTGGAAGGGCTGTTAGTGAACCACCTCCCAAGTCATCATGCATTTTTGCAGCTCTTTCTAAAAGTCTTGAGTGCACATAAAAAACATCCCCTGGATAAGCTTCACGCCCCGGAGGTCTTCTTAACAACAAAGACAATTGTCTATAGGCAACAGCATGCTTTGAAAGATCATCATAAATGATCAATGCGTGTTGACCGTTGTCTCTAAAGTACTCACCCATGGCCACACCAGCGTATGGTGCTAAAAATTGTAGTGGCGCTGAATCAGATGCGTTAGCACAGACCACCGCAGTGTATTCCATAGCGCCTTCTTTTTCTAACTTATCCACCACTTGCGCAACAGTTGATTGCTTTTGACCAATAGCAACATAAATACATTTAACATCTTGGCCTTTTTGATTGATGATGGTGTCAATGGCTACCGCGGTTTTACCGGTTTGGCGGTCACCAATAATCAATTCTCTTTGGCCTCTACCAATGGGAACCATAGAGTCAATGGCTTTAAGCCCAGTTTGCATAGGCTCAGTCACTGGCTGACGGCTAACAATACCAGGCGCTTTGACTTCTGCTCTTCTGGTTTCACTGGTTTTTAAATCACCTTTACCATCAATGGGTTGGCCCAAAGCATTCAATACTCTTCCTAAAACCTCTGGTCCAACTGGAACTTCAGTAATTTTACCGGTTCTTTCAACAGTATCACCTTCACGTACATGCGTGTCATCCCCTAAAATAGCGGCCCCCACATTGTGCTCTTCCAAGTTTAAAGCCAAACCATAAACACCATTTGAAAAAGACAATAATTCACCGGCCATGGCTTTTTCTAAACCGTGAATTCTTGCAATACCATCTCCCACTGAGAGAACTGTTCCAGTTTCAGAAACAGATACGCGTTTGTCGTAGTCTCTAACATGTGATTTTATAACTTGAGAAATTTCTTCCACACGAATACTCATGATTTCATCTCCTTTTGTAGGCTATTGAGTTTGCCTTTGATTGATGCATCGTAAATAACTCCATCTACTTCTGCCTTTAAACCGCCAATAAGCTCAGGATTTACCTGAACTTTTAACAAAATATCTTTGCCTAATTTTTTTGACAAAGCATACAATACTCTTCCTTTTTGATCATCGCTTAAATCAAATGCACTGGTGATATTAACGGATACTTTTTGCTCTTGTCTTAAAATAGCATTGCGGTAAGACTCAACCACACCAGCGTATAAATCAAAATGACCTTGGTCCACCAACACACAGAGAAAACGATAAAACGCATCATCTAAGGTCATTTTTTTCTGAATGTCTTTTAAAACTTCATGCTTTTCAGCAGCTTCAAAAGCTGGGCTTGCTAAAAAATTTTCCAGTTCACTAGATGCTTCTAACAGTTGCGAAAAATCACTAAAATTTTTATCCGCAACATCAATCAGTTTTTTATCACCCATCTCTAGCAAAGATTCAAACAGCGCTATCCCATAACGTTGAGCAAAGCTGGCTCTATTGTCTGCCATGATTTGATCTCTCCATTTCTTGAACAAAACCTTCTACAAAAAAGTCTTGATCATCTTGTGTCACTTTTTCTTTTAATGTTTTTTCTGCTTGCGTTAAGGCTTGAGCTAAGACATCATTTTGCAAAGACTTTTTAGCTTTTTCTAACTCTTGTTCTGCCAAAGCTTTGGCCTGAGCAACAATTTTTTCTGCATTTTTATGTGCTCGTTTTTCCATATTTGCTTTAAATTGTTCACCCTTGGCTTTTGCTGCAGAAATTATTTTCTCAACTTCCTTATCCAAAACAGATAGTTTCTGTTGATAATCATCAAACATTTTTTGAGTTTCTTCTCTTAAAGCTTCAGCTTCCTCAATATTTTTCTTCCAAGCATCATGTTTTTCATTGAGCATTTCTTTAACTGGCTTTTTACTCAACATCACCAAGCCAACCATTAAAACAGCAAAGTTAACAACCACTGAAATCACCGCAAAGTATTCCATTAGCTCACCGCCTTACGCATTGCTTTTTTTAAAATTCCATCTTTACGCTCAGTACGAATAAACTTACCCACAATCTCTTCAGACAAACGAGGAATCTCTTTATTCAATCCAACACGTGCTTTTTGCGCTTGCTGAGCTATTTTTTCTTTTTCTTGTTCCAAACTTTCTTTTGCTGTTTGACGGGCTTTAAAAATAATCCCTTTTTCTAACTCTTCCCCTTCTAATAAAAGTGCATCACGCTCGATAGCTGCTTTTAACCGAGCTTCCTCAATACTCTGGGTATATTGCTCTAACAAACGATCCGATTCTAAACGCATTTGTTCAACTTTATTACGCTTACCTGTGGTTGCTTCTTCACGCTCTTGAAAAATTTTAATATAAGGTGCAAATAAAAAGTTTTTTAATATAAAATAAAAAGCAAAAAACAAAACCCCTTGAAATACTAAACCATGCGGAGCATCCAAACCCATCAAACCCCACAGATTAATTTTTTCTAGCAGTTTTGCAAATAGCAAAAATAACGCTAATAAAGCTATTATATGCCTATTTTCCTTGATCACGCATGCACCTCATCATCTTGACTGAGTTGGTTCTTACTTCTTTCTGCTAAACCGTTGGGCTCACCTTTTGACATTGTCATTTTTCCATCAAAAATAGCCCCGTCTTCCACAACAACACTGCTGGCAAAAATATTACCTTTGACATGTGCTGTTGACTGTAACTCAACTCTGGTTTTAGCCACAATATCACCCTCAACATGGCCAGATATTGTAACAATATCAACATTGATATTGGCAATGACTTTTCCTGTAGGACCTACTACCAAATGGGCTGGCGCAAAAACTTCACCTTTAAACAAACCATCAATACGCACAACACCTTCAAAGCTCAATTTACCTTCAAATTCACTGCCTTGATCTAAAATTGCATTGAATCCACCACTTGAGAGTCCTGCTCCATTGTTGGCGTTTACTGTTGATTTGCTGTCATTTCTTAATAATCCCATGGCTTGCTCTCCAGGCTATATTCCCCCAACATCAAAGTTTAGGTGCCTCATACGAATATAGTGGCCACATGTCAAGAAAGAATAGCGTTAGTAGAACAAAAAAGTTTATTGAATAATTTTAGATACTTAAAAGCAAAAATTATCTCTAAAATCAGCTTCAATTGACCCTTAAAACAGGTGTAAAATTCTAGCTGTTCGAGGCCAAAAATGTCTTTGGAATAATTTATCTGAATTGATCAAAAATTTCTAATCACGGTGCAACCAACAAGAGCCCGTGCCTTAGGTCATTAATTCTGTAATGGCATCTCTTGAATCCTGATTAAGACCACCTTCTATGAAATTTTCATTGATCCCCATAACTTGCAGAGCCGTTAATAAGGCTCTACCTGCATTTTGCTGACTATCCGTATTTGGAGCTCTGTAATGATAATTGGTTTTTAATCGACCCGCAGCTTTACCGGCCATAAGCAAAGGAACTCCGGGGTTGGCACTGTGATCGGCCCCAACCATAAATTCTGATGCCAACAGGATACAGCCTTGATCCAATAAATTTCCACTGCCATGCGGCGTATTTCTTAGCTCGGTCAAAAGATCTGCAAAGCGTGCCATATTAAATTCTGTAATTCTGTTGATCAATATCTCTGGAGCAATCCCGCTTCTATTGGCGCCATCATCAGCAATACCATCATGGGTTATTTTATGAAAGCCATCCACTGCACCCGTTTCTGTAATCACTGGATTCCCTTGCATCCCACAAAACATATAGTTGATCGACTTGGTTAAATCACAGGCCAAAGCATGCGCAATTAACTTACTCATGACAATATTTTTTTCATACAATGCTTCCACATTTTGATTGTTAGGCTCATAATCTGAACTTGGCTTTGAAGGCAGTGTACAGCTGGCTTTTTCATAATTTTCAAGTGCTCTTTGGGTTTCAAATAAACCTTCAAGATGTGCATTCATACGCTGCTTATCGGAACTTCCAACTTTACTGATTAAGGCTTTTGCGCTTTCAAAAATGGCATCCAAAGCCTTTAACTCTGCTTTTACATTTGAAGAAGGTGTTCCACCGCCTGGTGGTGGATTGGGTGGCGTAAAACCGCTGAACAAACGTTCATATAAAGCCCTGGGTGAATATTCTGGAATTTGTACCTTAAAATTTTTCTTCCAACTCAGTGAATGGCCTCGACTTAATGTTGTATAAGCATATGAAACTTTTGAAAGAGCTAAAACCAATGAATG
Source organism: Oligoflexia bacterium (assembly GCA_035326705.1). Classification (NCBI taxonomy): domain Bacteria; kingdom Pseudomonadati; phylum Bdellovibrionota; class Oligoflexia; species Oligoflexia bacterium. The sequence continues at coordinate 17,228 of DAOLES010000002.1, read as the reverse complement.
GTAGGGTGAAACCAAGCCTTGGGCTGCAAGCGCATCTCCAATGTATTGGTCAATGCTCGCACGATCACTGCCCAATTTTTGATACGCATCCGGATAGTCTTTTTGATAATGTTGGCCTGAGAAAACAGCTGCCCTACATTCATGATGTCCCCCACCATTTTTTAAAAATACTCTCATATTGCTTAAAACATTGAGATAGTCTTTATGGGCCGCCAATGGCATCATGTTGGGTGACAAGTTCCAATTAGAACCTGAACCACTGGGCGTCCAATTATCCACACCTCCACGACTGGCATAGTTACCTACACCATTTCCAAATGAGTAAAGTAAAAAATAAGGTGATGAGGCTTGTGCAGCATAAGCCACAGATGAACCCATGGCCTCTAAGAGCGGCAAACCCACAAAATAACTGGTCCCGGCAAAAACACCTTTCAACATTTCTCTTCGACTAATTTTTTTAAGTTTCATACATTACTCCCAGCTGACATCTGCCAAAAACCCTTATTGAGCGCTAATTTTTTTAGCCAGCGAACAATGTTAAGTGAATCATCTCTAACCAGCTCGTCATAGATTGATTGTAACTCATTGCCGTTCAAACGTCTTCCCAATATATTCTCTGAAAGGTTCTTCACCACGCATTGTGAAAACTCTACGCTGTAGGCCACTTGTCGGGCAAAATCCTTGCTATCCGCAAATGACATACCCAAAAGGCTCCCCTGTGTATTAATAGGTAAATTTAATGTTGTGCCGTTGTATGTAACGGCTTCTGTTTCTCGATGAACCCCCAATGCATCAAACTCTTCTAGTGTAAAGCCTGAAGGATCCATTAAATCATGACAACCGGAACAATTTGGGTCAGTAGCATGCCGTGCAAATTTATCTCTTTTGGTTTCATGGCCAACTGGATCTGGAACAACCGTATCAAAGTTGGGAGGGGGCAGTGGAATAGTTTGGCATAAGACTCTCTCAATAATATACATACCTCTTAAGGTTGGTGTTGTGCTTGCTGGATGCGACTGCATGGCCAAAAAACCTGGTGAAGAAAAAAAACCACTTCTTGGACTATTGCTTGGAAAGTTCATCCATACCATTTCATGGGTTCCTGGATCAGGCAAATCATAAATTTTGGCAAGTTCAGAGTTTACAAAACTGCCTTGTGCGTAAAAAAATTGTCTTAAATCGCCATCTTCTTTAAAAATAGTTGCATCCAGCATCAAATAAATTTCTTCTTTCATTGAGTTTTTTAATGCTTCAGAAAAGTCAGGAAAAGCACCTGCATCCTTTCCTACATTAGAAATATTTTCAATGGATAACCAATCATCAAAAAACGCCAGTACCGCTTGCCGGGCAGATTCATCGTTTAATATGTTTTCTGCTAAGCGATTAACCTGAATCAATAAACCTTGGTCTGTTGTTAATTCGCCTCTTGCCGCTGCTGCAAGCAATTCTTGATCGGGGACTGTTCCGGTAAACATCAAAGCCAACTGCCTTGCTTTAGAAAAATCATCCAATTCATGCTGATCGTTACTTCTGGGAACAACGTACAAAAACTCTGCGCTTTGCAATAAGGCAATCATCCCCCAGCGGATACCTTCATTGATATCATAGCCTGATTCTTTATAAGCTTCATCAACCACATTTAAAATCTCAACCAATATCGGGTCAGACACTTCTACTTTTCTTGACCAGGCTTGAGTTGCCTTTTTTTGAAAAAAATTCACCACACAGCTGTCGTTGGCATGGCCAGGCCTACACCCTAAAGCATTATAAATTTTATTGCCGGTATTTAAGCCTAATTCAACGGCCTCTTTGGCCAACACTCTATAGCGCTCAAAATCTAAACTTGTAGCTGTAACCGAAGTTGCCGCAACTCCTGGCATTTTAAATGCTCCACTGCTTGTTCCATCTAAAGGCAATTCACCAGATGGTGTCCAATCGTTGATTTCCAATAAATCCTGCATGGAGGTCAGCAACTGTTTTTGCGTTAAGCGCTTCATTGAATGTGAAGGCCCGGAAAATTCTAACAGTGTATTGATTGTACCGTCAGCATCAGCAATGATGTTATTTTTTAAGCATGAAGATAAAAAAAAACTCAAAACAAGCAGAGAAAAAACAATTTGAAATAAGGAAACAACTCTTTTTATTGCATTTAATATGAATTGTTTTAATGCCATGCTAGTCAGAAATTAACGCAATTTTCACGCCAAGACTGATAAACACACCACACATTTTTAACTTATTGAAAGAACTCAATATATTTGTTTTTTGCAACAAAAAGTTTACCTTCTCAAGGGAACTTTATTTACTTTCCAATAAAATTTTCATAGCTAGGTCCCTTTGGGACTGGTCTTGGATCATTTTCACAACAGGCAAACACTATTTTCAATTTGCAATTATTCATGAATGGAGTATCTTTACTCGCAATGGGAAAAAAACTTATCTTTCCCTATAAACGCTTTGCAAACAGAGCAATGATACTAAATTATAACTAAATATATCGGAAATTAACTTAAATATAGACAACATAGAAGGAGAAAATCATGTTTTCACTACCTAACTTACCCTACACTAAGGATGCTCTTGCCCCACACGTATCCAAAGAAACTTTAGAGTTTCATCATGGCAAACATCATGCTGGATACATTGACAAACTTAACGCAGCCATTGAAGGCACCGATTATGCCTCAAAAAGCTTGGAAGATATTGTTATTGCTAGCCGTGAAAAGAACGATATGGGTGTCTTCAACAATGCTGCCCAACACTGGAATCACAGCTTTTACTGGAACTCTTTAACGGATAATTCATCATTTGACAGTGCTTCAAGCCTTGGCCAAGCCATTGAAAAAAAATGGGGCAGCCTTGATGCGTTTAAAGAAGCCTTTAATGCTAAAGCTACCGGTAATTTTGGTTCTGGCTGGACCTGGTTGGTTAAAACTGCTTCTGGAGATTTAGACATTGTTAACACCAGCAATGCAGAAAATACCTTAGGCACAGATAACACAGCCCTTTTAACCTGTGATGTTTGGGAGCATGCTTATTACATTGATCACCGTAATGCTCGCCCAGCGTATCTTAAAGGTTTTTGGGAAATCGTAAACTGGGATTTTGCGCAAAAAAACTTTGCTTAACTTAAACCGTCTTGCCCTCTGAATAATCATTATTGTTGAGAGGGCATCTTTTTCTGCGCTTCAACAAAAACTCCCTTTTAAAACAATAACTTTTTCATAGCCTTAACAGGTATGTTGTTTTACAATACACTACTATGGCCGACACTAACTCTTTAACACATGACAACCATGCTTCTCATGTTCAATTTATTGAAGGCGCTCAAATACAAGCTTTACCTGCCCCTATTTTTAAACGTGCTCTTGCTTACTGTTGCGATATCGGCATGGTCAGTGTTTTACTTTACGGTTTATATTTTGCGCTGATCTTTATTTTTGCCATTGGTTTTGGTGTGTTTGCTGCTACTGGTCTTTTTGAAAGCCTTAAAGTTTGGGCAGAAACCAGTTTAGAAAGTGGCAACCTAGGTCAAATGATCCTTTTGTTTATTTTGGGTTTTTTATTTCTCTTGCTTATCTATGCCGTGCTGATTGGGCCTTTTCATGCTTACTTTATTTACTATGAATACAAACAACAATCTACCCCCGGCAAAAGAGTTTTTGGCTTACGTGTTATCGCTTTGGATAGACCCAACTTAAGTATGAAAGATGTTATTCTACGTGAAATGATGCGCCACTTTGAAGCCAGTCTGATTTTACCAGGATTAATTTCAATGCTGGCCACAAAAAAATCACAACGTTTGGGGGATTTGATGACTGGTACCATGGTGGTTCATACTCCAAAAGACGAACGTAAAAGTGATTACCTGTATTTAGATGAAGATTCTTTTAGATCACTCAACGATCAACTAACTCCAACACAAGTGCTTGAGCCGGTTCATTGTAAAGCATTTCTTAAGCAAGTCTTTCCCGTATTTGTTTCCAAGCTCGCTGATGAAAGTCAAGCCCTAGAAACCCTTGCTAGAGCAGAAAGCATTTATACCCAGTACTACCAAGCCAATCAAACCCTTGATTTAACGGGAATCGCAGCCAAAGAAAATTTTTTACGTTTTCACGCCCAACGTTGCTTTGATTATGTGAACAAGCTATAGTTTTGACTTATAGGTCGCTTTTGACCAAGATTAATAATCCTATCAAAAGAAAGTAGGTACAATGTCTTTTATCCCTAAAAATAACGGCGCCAGCAGGCGTTTTGCGGCAGCAATTGTCGACAACGTAATTACCACTGTTTTAACCGTCCCCATAGGCATTGTTGCGGGTATTGTTATTGCACTTTTTAATCTGCAAAGCTTGGGTGAATCTGTTGTTACCTTAATCACTTATATTTTAACCTATGGTATCTTAATCTTTTATTTTGGCTGGTTTTACAAAAACAAAGGCGGTACACCAGGCAAACTTTTAATGAAACTGCAAGTGATTAACTTAGAAAGTGGCGGCCGTATTGGTTATGGCAGAACCTTTTTAAGAGAAATTGTTGGTAAGTTTTTAGCTGCTATCATCTTGGGCATAGGCTTTTTTATGATCATCTTTAGAAAAGATCGTCGTGGTTTACATGACCTGATTGCCAATACGCAAGTGGTGTACACCGGTCCTGAAGCTGAAAAAGGCATTTAAATAATCTTTTTTCTTTATGTTGTCGTCTTCCATTAAGCAGCATCAAAACTATCCGCTTTTTTGGCGGACGGCAACGGACATGCAAAAAGTTCTGCAAACTCCTCCTTTATCATTAGAAGACACAAAACATTTATGTCAACTTCATGATCAATTAACCGTGTACATCCATCAATTACGCCGTGACTTTTCCGGCCCTGATCTACAGGACTTTGAAGACACTTACTTTCAACTCAGTCAGCATATGATGAGTTTTCAAAGCAACGCTAACCTTAAACAATCTTATTTTAGATACCGTTACAATGCGCTTTGGAAAAAACACTTTGATTTATTTATTTTAAGCTTACAACTGTTTGCTCTGGCATTTTGTGTCGGTTTATTTATGGGTTGGCACAAACCAGAATATGCCCAGTTGTTTCTTTCTCAAGGTATGGCAGAAAGAATCATGAATCACCAAGATTGGTTTGATAATTTACGTCAAGCTCCATTAAGTGGAGGCTTTGCCATTGCTTGGAACAACATACAAGTGTGTATCAATGTATTTTTAATGAGCGCTTTGCTTGCCATTGGTGGCATTGTACTTCTTATATACAATGGTTTTCATGTAGGTTTTATTATAGCGTTTTGTGCCCGTTATGGTTTTGTTGAAGCTTTAATTCAATTCATTACCACACACGGTATTCTTGAATTAACTTTAATCGTTGCCAGCAGTTTTTCTGGATTAATCATGGGCAGTGAGTTTTTTAAACGCAATCAAAAACAAACTTTTTCAGCTAGATTCAAACAAAGCAGTAAAGATGGCTTTACTATTTTATTAGGCATTTTACCTTGGATTGCTCTGGCCGCTGTCTTTGAAGCTTTTGCCTCGCCGTTTAATTATTTAAGCATGCCACAAAAAATTTTTATCGGTTGCTTTATTACGGTTTGCTTTTGGTTCTATACCTTTTG
>DAOLES010000002.1:0-11507 GCA_035326705.1 Oligoflexia bacterium | reverse complement strand
TACCTTTTGAGATTATAGGCGGAGTTGCTTATAAACTTCTCGTACAAGGCCTACGGCATGTTGGGTAGGCAAATCAATTAAACTCACATTACTTCTACTCAATTTTGCCATCAAATCTTGTTTTCTTTCTTGTAAATTTAATGCATACAATAACTGTCTTCTATCATCATCTTTAATTTTTTGACTGTTTGTTGCTTGTTTTGCGACCAAACTTTGAACATTGTACTTTTCTTCAATCACATGCAAAACAATAATTTTATGCTTGGGATCTAATTGTGGTAAAAGTTTAATAATAGCTGCATGCATAGAGGGCTTTAACATATCTAACAAAAGAAAAACAACGCTCGGCTTATTCAACTTTTTAATATGTTGTACCGCTTGTTCCAGTTGAGCATCATGTGGGCTAACATCTATTTTTTGATTGCGATACACATTGATAAAATCTTCTGCCTTTCTGCTATTATAAACATATTGATGCAACTGATGATTCAAGCTGGCAAAAGAAAACGTGTCTCCTAAACCACAGGTATAACGAACCAATTGATAGGCCAATAAGGCATAAAAATCCACCTTTTGACTATTTTCAATTTCACCCAACATGGAACGGCCAACATCTAAAATAATTTCAAGATGCTGGGTTTCATCTTGCTCAAAAACCTTAACCATAGGTTTTCGTAAACGACCTGTTTTTCTGGCATCCACTAACTTTAAAGGATCTCCAGGCCTATATTCTCTGGCCCCAACAACTAAATCACTTTTTCTGGTCATAGCATGTTGATTTTTCCAAACCATGGCATAAGGATCTGCTTTTAATATTTGTAGTATTTCATGCATATTTTCACTTTGACTGTTCGGAAGTACTTCAAAATCATCTTTACTGTTAAAAGCAATTTCTCTAAAAAATAGATTTAAATTATCTTGAATAAAAATAGTAAGAACAGGGCTTTGAAAATGTCCCAGTTTTTTTGCCCAACCTTCAATACTTTGTTTTATCTGATTAGAATCAAAATAATATTTTTGTTTTTTCCATTGCAAGGCTGGATGTTGCTCAAAGCTGAATTCTACTCTTACAGCTTGCAGTTGATATTTTTTTAACTCAAGTTCAAAAGCAATCTTTGTATTGAGTTCTAGCTGTTCATGATAGTTTAAATTTACTATTTCAATTGTGTTTTTTCTAAATCGCACCCAAGCCAGCCAAACATAAAAAAAATAAAAGCCCATCATTCCAAGGCCAAAATAAAAGATAAGATTACTGTAGACACCAAACAGCAAAACAAACTGCAACAAGCCAAACATGAGCCAAAATTTTTGGCTCATGTAAACTTTAGGTTTAACTTGGGAACGGTAATTCCATGAGTATGGCATTGATACAGGCATCCTTGGACATATTTTGAAAAATTGCTTGTGAAGATAACGCTAACCGATGGCTCAAAACTGGCTTAGCTAGCAACTTAATGTCATCCGGCACTACCATGGCTCTTCCGTTAAGATAAGCCAAAGCTTGTGCACATTTCACCAAAGCCAACCCTGCACGCAAGCTAGCTCCGTATGCTATAAGCTCATGCTTTCTAGTTTTTTCTAGCAAGTCAGTAATATAGTTTACCAAGCTTTGATCAATTTTTATTTTTAGAATCTCAGCAAAGACTTGATCTAAATCTAAGTTTTCTTTTTGAATTATAGAAAAATCAATGGGTATTTTTTGATCTAAATACAATTGCAATAACTTTTGCTCTGTTTCTTTGTTGGCATGCTCTGTATTGATACATAATAAAAATCTATCCAGTTGAACTTCAGGCAAAGGAAATGTTCCTTCATGATCCTGCGGGTTTTGAGTTGCTATAACAAAAAAATTGCGCCCTAAATCATGGGTTTTTCCATCTATACTGACTTGTCGTTCTTCCATAGCTTCTAACAATGCAGACTGAGCTCTTGGTGATGCTCTATTCAGTTCATCCACCAATAAAAAATCTGAAAAAACTGGCCCGGAAACAAACTCCAACTGATCTCCCCGCAAAATAGAATATCCAGTTATGTCTTGCGGTAGTAAATCTGATGTACATTGAATTCTGGAAAAAGATTTGCTTAACATAACACTCATCATTTTTGCTAAAGATGTTTTTCCAGTACCTGGAGGTCCTTCAATCAATACATGGCCTTTGACCAAAAATGATGCCATCAACAATGGCGTAATATTTTGATGGTCACAATAGTATTCTTTAATTTGACTGATAATGCTTTGACATTGCTCTTGATATTTCATTGTTATCCTTTCATTTTAAGAGCGAACCTTGAGTAAGATTTAGACTTTATAGTCTTACCGTCAATTATCCAGAGTCCTCTACCCTGGAGAGTTGACAGCAAACCTCTCCTCTTTTTAGTCCTTACTTATTTTTAAATGCTTAGACAAAGCATTAACACTTTTGTTCCATTTTAAAATAAACTCTTCGTTGTCCATCTGTCCTGTTTGTACCAGCTTATCCTGCTTTAGCCCATAAAGCTGCTCTATTTTTTTATGAAAAAATGCATAGGCATCTTCTCTTCCTTTATCGTATTTAAACAATGAAGAAAATAAGCCTTCATAAAATTCATGATAACTGGGAATTTGTTCATTTTCTTGTTCTGTGTTTTCTATTGTTTTTTGAGGTGACATAAAAAAGTAAAGCAACACAAACAAAACAAAACCTAAAATGGGAACCACCACCTGGATATCTTTGAATAAGTCACTTAACCCTGCTTGCTTTACATAGTGATGATAAACATCCCACATGATGTTTGGGTATTGACGTTTGAGTAATTTTAGAAAATCCTGATTTTCACTAAACTGTAACATGCTGTTGGCATAAGGAGGCACGCCCAACAAAACAGTCACACTTCCTCTACCTAAGGGCCATTGCAATAAGTACTCCGGGTTATGCACAAGGTGTACTTCTTCTGGATCTAAATAGCTTTTATTTTTCTCTTTATTATCCTTTAAATCTTTTTTCTCAATAACCTCTACCCAATGGATAGCAGAGTAATGTTTAATCGTCTGCATACCTGGCCACGGCATTTCTGTTGTTTCACCGTTTTTAAATGTTTTATCTTTTGCAGCTTTAACATACTTGTCCCCTGATTTTTTTGTTTCTTTAGTTGCAACCAAACTTTGTAAATTTAAGCGTTTATAATCATCTTCAGTCAAAGCGGTGAATAAAAGATTTCCACCTTCATAGGCATAAGTTTTAAGGGTTTCAATTTCATACAGTGATAAAGGAAATTTTGGCGAATGAACAGCAATCATATCGTAAGCTTTTAAATCTAAATAATCATGAAAAGCTTTTTTATTCAGTTGCACTTGATCGGATAAATAAGTTTTAGCAATGCTCAAGCCTAAAGGACTTTTGCTATTGGTATTAATCCCATCTTGCGACTTTTTGTGGGATTGTTTGATCTGCGCAACAAAATAAAGGACTGTCAAAATAACCAAAAGTGCAATGGCAAAGTTTTTATTTTTCATCATTGCTCCGGTTCAAACTCTCTTTAAATTGCTCAAAATCTTTTTTTTGCGCTGGAGATAAAAACATTAATGTATAAATTTCCTTAACCATATCTTTATAGCCAAAATACTCTAAAGGCGTTTTGGATAAACTTATGTTTTTTTCTTGTAAAAAACACTTCCAATACAAGCGGGCCGCCAAAGCATACTCACCCTTTTGTTCTGCTTGAACATATGCTGCATATAAGCTTTGCCTTTGCATAGGCATTGGGTCATCATGAATAAGTTGCAAAAAGCTCTGTTTTTTTTTAAAAAAATATCTAACCAGCATGAACAAACCTATCATCAATAAAATCAGCAAACTGCCAAGAATAATTGCCTTCCAAGGGAGTTGATACTGGTTGTTGATTTTATTCAGTCCATTAAACCATGATCGCAACCATTGAATGATCGGTTCTACCCAAGTTTGAAACAACTGCTCCATTTTCTCTTGCCACGCAGAAGGCTCAACTACCAAATCAGGTAAGCCAGATTGTTCATGCTGCTTAATCAGTTGATCTAAATTGTCTTCTTGAGCACTCACTTGGCCTATCATAATCGTAGATGACCTTGATGACAATATCTAATTCATTTGACAAAACCTTGATAATCTAATAATTATGCGATGCATTAAAAATACAAGCCTAAAGGGGAATTTTCATGTTAAAAAAAACTGTGTATGTGTTGTTATTTTCAATTTTAAGTTTTAATACTGCTTACAGCCAAAATGAAGGCGCACCCGAACAAACCAACAGTTATAAACCACAAATTTTGTACATTGGTTCTTGGACCTCTGCCACGCCTTATTTAGAACCAGTAGAAAATCGTTTGCCTGGAAAATTGTCTGCAGCACTTACAGAAGCGGGTTTTGATCATGAATTGATTGATGTTTCTCAACCTTATTTTCAAATAGAGCTGCACATGCAAGACTATGCTTACAAAGCCTTGGGCATGGGCAGTAGAGGTCTTTATTACACCAATCCAGATTGGACATCAAAGTACGTTGATCAAACGTTTTTAGGCAAAGTCAATGACGGAAGCATCAACCCAGATTGGATTTTTATTGAAGGGGGTGCACGTGATTTAAATTTAGGTCACTTTAGTGAAACCATTGCCAATATGTTATTAAGCAACATTCCAGAAGCTAAAAATAAAAAGGTGAACGTTGTCTTTTTAGGTATTGCTCCCCCAAAAAATGTTGCACAAGCTACTGTTGAATCAGTCAGAATTATGTCTAAAACAATGTATGTATCCAAAGACCGCATTGCAGATGTTGAAAATGCTATTGCAGAATTAGATGCTTACTTTACTAGTCTTAGTCCAAAATATACCTATGCCAGTGACTCAGATGTGGCCATTGAAGACAGAAGAACCACTTTTGTTTCCACAACATTAAATGATTTGGACCCTAAGTCTGACTTTCAACTACCCAGTGAAGAAGCTTTAAAAGTGGTGATGGAAGATGATTTTTATGAAGAAACCCAAAATAAAATTGAAAAATTTAGAAACAATGAAAAAGTTTTAGAAGCAAAAAAAGTACTAGAAAGTGCTCCTTTTGTTTTGTCTCCATCTGGGATGGAAAAAGCTGTAGATAACATCATGACCAGCTTAAATGAACAAAGGTTTTTTGAAGTTGCCCAATATTACTTACAACTTAACCAAGAAGATTAATTTACAATCACTTAATTTAAAGCGCACGCAATATAATAATGTGCGCTTTTTTGTATCTTATTACAATGAAATGATTTTATTTACATTAAAGCTTTTATTGCCATTACACTACTTACACGTATAGTAATTAAATGATCAGTTTATTGTTTGCAGGTATTTTAGGTTTTATTCTTTTGTTTATCTCTAGAGCTACCATTAAAGCACGCCGTAAATATAAAATCAGTATTGGCTATGGTGATAAAAAAGACCCCTTAGCAAATCTTGTCAGTGCACATGCAAATTTTTGTGCCTACACACCATTTTTTTTAATTCTTTTATTTCTTTTGGAAAATACACATCATTTTGCAAACAGTTTTTTAATTGTGATTGCCAGCTGTTTCACTGTAGGCCGCATCATCCACTTTTTTGCATTAAGTAAAATGGAACTAAAAAGCCCACCCAATTTTAACTATAGAGTAACAGGCATGGTTCTAACTTTGACGAGCATAGGTATTTTATCTTTGTCAGCTATTTTATTTAATCTTTACACCCTTGTATAAAAGGTACCCGGTACCTTTTAGCTCAGGTAATTTTAAGCAAGCGATTTCTTTGCCCGTCTATATTGGGCATAATGACATATTGTTTTTTGGTATACGTTGCTTGTGCTGATGTTTCAGCATGCGTTCTAAAACCATCCAGCTGGGTGGCCTGATTTAAAATAGACTGAAAAATGGTTAAGTTTAATCTCTCTTTTGGTCCCACCCCAAAAAAACAAATACTGCCTATACCTTTAAATTTTTTGGGAATGTACCATAGGTATTCTGTTAAGTGACCGGTAAATCGTTTACTTCTTAATGCTTGCCCTAAAAAATAATTGATGTTGTTATCTAAGATCATGGCCAAAGGATGTTGACTGCTTTCACTGGCATAAACTGGAACATATAAAATATCACACTGCAGTTCTTCAAAAACTTGTGCATAATGTTTTACTATTTTTTTGTGGTTTTGTCGTTGACGGTATTTTTCAAAAATCATCGTTGATACTCCTTGGCAACTCTATCCAATACTCCATTAACAAAACTGGAGGTTTTTTCATCACCATACTTTTTCCCTAATTCCACGGCCTCATTGATGGCAACTGGTGATGCAATTTTTTCAACAGCAAACACCATTTCATAGACCCCTATTCTCAAAATGCTTTTATCAATTTTTCCCAAACGGTACAATTTCCAATGCTCTAAAGCTTTTTCTAAAATTTCATCAATGGCTACTTGATGGTCTTCAACACCAAAAATCAAGGTTTGCATGTAACTGGCATCAGCGTTTTTCACTTCAAAATGGCCTTGAAAAAGATTACGGGCTTCATGGGCTTCTACATCTGCATAGTCCATGAAATATAATATTTGTAAGGCTTGCTCTCTTGAGCGTCTTCTCCGAATCATTGTGATGCCTTTATCTCTCTGTATGTTTGAGCCAACAATAAGGCGGCATGACAGGCTTCTTCACCTTTACGTCCATGTTCACCATTTACTCTGGCTTGGGCTTGAGCCATGTTTTCAACACTCAAGATAGCGTTGCCTACTGGCAAAGTATATTCTCTGGCGATTTGATCAATAGCAGGAAAAACGGTGTCACAAATATGCTCATAGTGTGATGTTTCTCCCCTAATAACACAGCCTGTAACCACAACCGCATCATATTTTTTGTATTTGGCAATAAAAGCCAACATCTGTGGAATTTCAAGCGTGCCAGCAACCTCAAACTCATCAAGCGTTGATGTTGGATCGATGGCTTTTGTAGTTTTTTTGACCTGTTCACTTACCTGCTTAAGTAAGTCTTGATGCCATGATGCTTTAATAAGTGCAACAGCATATGGACCAAACTCTTGGTGCAAGTTGCTTATATGTTTATCTTCAGTTTTCATTGCCAATTACAGCGTTACTTGATGCTCAACAAATGTCCCATTTTTTCTTGTTTGGTCTTTAAATAACTCTCATTCACTTTATTGGAGGGTGTTTCCAAGGGAACTCTATCAACCACTTCCAAACCATAACCTTCCAAGCCAACAATTTTTCTTGGATTGTTGGTTAAGAGTTTCATTTTCTCTACCCCTAAAGTACTTAGAATCTGAGCTCCAACACCATACTCTCTTAAGTCTGATTTAAAACCAAGCTTCTCGTTGGCTGCAATTGTGTCATGACCTTGATCTTGTAAGGCGTAAGCTTTAATTTTATTGACCAAGCCAATACCGCGCCCTTCTTGACGAAGGTACAATAAAACACCTTGTTCCGCTTGCCCAATTATCTCTAAAGCTTTATGCAATTGACCTTGGCAATCACAACGCAGTGAACCTAAAACATCTCCAGTAAAACATTCTGAATGAACTCTAACCAAAGTGGGTTTATTAGGGTCTATTTTTCCTTTAACCAAAGCAACATGTTGATACTGATCCACTTTGCTTTCAAACAATCTAAGCTCAAAGTCATCAGAAAAACTATTGGGCAAAGGCGCCCTTGCTACTTCTTGCACCAAAGATTCATACTTCAAACGATAAGCCGTGATATCCGCTACGCTCACAATAGGAATATCGTGTTTAGCAGAAAACTTTTCCAAGTCTGGTCTGCGCGCCATGGTTCCATCTTCTTTCATCACTTCACAAATCACAGCCGCTGGTTCCAATCCAGCCATGCGCGCTAAATCAACTGAGCCTTCCGTTTGACCTGTACGCACCAAAACCCCACCTTTTCTGGCACGTAAGGGGAAAATATGCCCAGGTCTGGCTAAATCTTCTGCTTTGGCATTGGGATGAACAGCCGTTAAAATGGTATGGGCTCGATCATGTGCGGATATCCCTGTGGTAACGCCTTCTTTGGCTTCAATAGATACTGTAAAGGCTGTAGTAAATCGTGAAGTATTGTCTTGCACCATCATGGGTAAATTTAATGTGTCACATTTTTCTTCCGTCATGGCCAAACAAATCAAGCCACGACCATACATGCTCATAAAATTAATGCTTTCGGCCGTAACCTTCTCAGCAGCAACCACCAAGTCTCCTTCGTTTTCTCTGTCCTCATCATCAACCAAAATGATCATTTTACCTATTTTCAAACGTTCTAATGCTTCTTGTATTTCTTTAAATTTCATTGTTTTCTCCTCTCAAAAGGTACGGCCTTACTTTTGAGATCATCCAAATAAAAAAGTCTCAAAAGTAAGGCCGTACCTTTTGAGAGACTTCGGCATAAAGCCTCGTCACATTTTTCCTTTCAATTGCTCTAAGTAAGGTTTAATGCTTTTTACAATGTACTTACCTACCATATCAAACTCTATGTTAATTGAAGTGCCTTTGTTTAAATTATTGAAGTTGGTCATTTCTAGGGTTTTTGGAATCAGCATCACATCAAAATCATTGTTGTCAACATGATTAACCGTTAAGCTGACACCATTAAGTGTAACAGAACCTTTACTGACCAACATATTATCGTCTAATAATTCTTTTGGCACTGTAAAACTGACTTGTTTATACTCTTGTTCAACTGTTTTTATATCTTGAATCTGACACTGTCCATCAACGTGACCACTGACCATATGACCATCTAGGGTTGAGTTAGCCGACATGGCCATTTCTAAATTAACAGCAATCTTTTGTTCTGCATATGTCTTAAGGTTGGTTTTGTCTAAACTTTCTTGAGAAACTTGAAATGAAATATGATCCTTTGAAAAATCCACCACGGTCAAACAGCAGCCATTGACTGCAATGCTTTGCCCTAACCATAATTTTTCTTGCGGCCAAGGGTTATCTAAAACCAACTTATCTTGTTGGAGTGACTGAACAAAAACTGTTTTTTGTACAATACCGGTAAACATATCTTCAAAGAACCTCTTGGACCCTTCACACGGCAGGCACCAAACAACTCATTTTTTAGGACATCCGTATATGTCCTTTATACCACTGAATGTGATCTGTTGCGCTGTTTATAACAAAACATGGCCTTTGCTGTAAAGCCTTAATTTTTGGGCCTTTTATCAAACCTTCCCCTTCTAAGACCTTGTTTTTACTCTGATAAATGCAGTACTCATTGATATCATCTTGAGCCTCTAAATACTCTATCAAACGAGCGCCACCTTCCACCAAAACTCTATGAACACCCTGCGCATACAATTCTTGCCAAAAACGCTGCAAATTCAACCCCCCCTTTGCATCACGATTAGTAGCATACAATTGCACCCCTTTTTTCTGCAACCAAGCTTTTTTTTCCAGATTATGCTGGTTTTGATCATAAATCAGCACGATATTGTCTGGCTGCTCTAAAATTTGGCGATCTTTTTTAATATTAAGGCCTGGATCAAAAACAATAATTTTTATAGCCAACGCTTGGTTCAAACCTCTAATTGTTAGTTTTGGATCATCTATATTTACCGTATTGACGCCAACCATAATGGCTTTACTCAAAGCGCGTAATTTCATGGTTCTTCTTTGACAAGCCAAGCCGGAAATTTTTTCTTGTTTGTTTAAACTGCCCATATAACCATTATTGGATAAAGCAAACTTTGCCGTTACATAGGGTTTATGGTGTCCAATGGCATAAAAAAAGGCTCTATTGAACAACAAACATTTTTCTTCTAAAATTGGACCCATAACCTTCACACCATGTTGTTTTAAGAAAGCTAAGCCTTGTCCAGCCACTTTTGGATTTGGGTCCTGACAACCATACACCACCGTTTTAATCTTTTTCTCAACAATCAGTTGTGCACAAGGTCCTGTTTTTCCTTGATGTGCGCATGGCTCTAAATTAACATACAAAATGGCTTGCGGATGCTTTTCAGAAGAAAAATTTTTTAAGGCATTGGCTTCAGCATGTGCCTGCCCATAAAGCTCATGATAGCCTTGATGAATTAATTTTTCTTGGTTAACAATAACACAACCCACCATGGGATTAGGTTGCGTCTGGTTCATGGCCTTTTGGGCCAGTACCAAACACCGTTTCATCCAACGTTCATGACTATGTTTTAGTTCTTCAAGCATCAATCATACAAAGGAAACTGCCGACAAAGCTGTTTAATATCGCTTTTCAATTGAGCATGAACAGCGGCATCATCAATATTTTTTAATGTTTTATCTATCATATCTGCAATCAAGTGCATTTCTTCTTCTTGCATTCCACGGCTGGTTAAAGCAGGTGTACCTATGCGAATTCCACTGGTAACAAATGGTGATTGCGTATCAAATGGCACCATGTTTTTATTCACCGCAATACCAATGGATTCAAGTGCTGCTTCAGCTTGTTTACCGGTTAAATTTTGCTTGGTTAGATTAAGCAGTATTAAATGATTATCCGTGCCACCACTGACCAAATCATAGCCTTTGGCTAGTAAAGCTTCTGCCAAAGCTTTGGCATTTTTAACCACTTGTTGGCTATAAACTTTAAATTCTGGCTTAAGTGCTTGGCCAAATGCTACGGCTTTTGCCAATATTGTATGCATCATGGGTCCACCTTGCATTCCCGGAAAAACCGCACTATTCACTTTTTTTGCTAGCGCCTCATCCTGGGTTAAAACCAATCCCCCTCTTGGACCCCGTAAACTTTTTTGTGTGGTTGAGCTTACAAAGTGGCAATGTGGTACTGGGTTTGGATGCTCTCCCGTTGCAACCAAACCAGAAATATGCGCCATATCACACAATAAATAAGCATCTATTTTTTTTGCAATTTGGCCAAAACGTTCAAAATCTATGGTTCTAGCATAAGCACTGGCACCACAGACGATCATTTTAGGTTTGTGCTCTAATGCCAAAGCTTCTACTTCATCATAGTCAATTCTTTGCGTATCTTTATTTACGCCATAAGGAATGATCTTATAAATTTTTCCAGAAAAATTAACAGGACTGCCATGGGTCAAGTGTCCCCCATGCGCCAAATTCATGGCTAAAATACTATCTCCCGGATTGAGGACAGAAAAGTATACTGCCATATTGGCTTGTGCCCCAGAATGCGGTTGTACATTGGCATATTGGCTACCAAACAATTGCTTAACTCTATCTATCGCTAAAGTCTCAGCTTGATCGACCACTTCACAACCACTGTAATAACGTTTCCCTGGATAACCTTCAGCATACTTATTGGTCAAGGTAGATCCCATGGCTTGCATAACCGCTTTGCTGGTAAAATTTTCAGACGCAATCATTTCTAAATGCTCTTCTTGCCTTTGAGTTTCTGATTGCATTAATTCCCAAGCAATGGGATCAACCGTTTTGATATCTTCATTCAACATCTATTTTCCTTTCTTAAGAGGGGATCTTCCCCCCTTCTTTGACGAAGACGCGGTCTCCGTCAAATTCATCCCACCCAGG